>JAFGPB010000009.1 GCA_016926205.1 Bacteroidales bacterium | reverse complement strand
TCTATCAGATCATGGTTTCGGCTCAGCTCAGTCATTTATATAGACGGGATTTTTTTATTTCCGCTGCATTCATAAGCAGCAAATCAGAAAATATATTGTACAAGTGCCCGTATGAAATAAAATCCAATAACGAATGATACCACCAGCTTCATCAAAGTACCTGCCAGGAATCCGATGAAAGAACCGAATGCAGCCCTTAAAGCTTTATCAGATTGCTGACCGGCAGCTCTTTCTGCAATCCACGCACCCAGAAACGGTCCGCCGAGAATGCCTATTAGTCCGAAAGGACCGATGACAATTCCCATCAGGGGCAACAGGATGACCCCGATAATAAGTCCGATCGTGCTCCCTCGGACACCTGCCCTGGTGCCACCATATTTTTTTGTACCCCAGATGGGTACAACATAGTCCAGAACGGAAACAATCACCACGATTACAGCGAAAACCAATAAGGTATTCATTGAAAATTGTGCAAACCGGGTCCAGTGGATCAGCAAAAGGCTCAGGTAACTTATCGGGGGACCTGGCAGTCCGGGCAAAATGCTGCCGACAATACCCACAATAATACCCAGAAATCCCAGTACAACAAGCAGATAGTCCATGAATAAATGAAGTTTGTTAGAATTGTGATTGACCTTTACAATTTACTACTTTATTCGTGAAACTCAAATTTTAATAGTGTAACGCATTAAAATTTATTGGTGAGGTTCACATCTCAGAAGCATACCCCGATCAGGAAATCGAACAAGCTGATGCAGCGTTCTCACCCTGTGATGCAGCGTTCTCTCCCTGTCGATATCCTGTAAAGAACAAGTTCCAAAGCAGGTTTTGGGTTTTATTGTTTTTTAATTCCCGCGATCCTGGCAACGACATAGGTCAATATTACCGCACCCAGGGAAAAGAGAGCGCCCATTTTTTCTGCGTCCTGTACGGCTCCGGGAGGAAAAGCGACCGTTGCGACAAACAATGCCACAGTAAATCCTATACCGGCAGCAAAGCCGACTACAATAAGATCTTTTGCGGTCAGGCCATCAGGTAGTCCAAATTTCAGAGTCTTTGCAACAAACATCGCACTAAACCAGATTCCGATTGGTTTTCCCACAATCAATCCGGACATAATGAGAAAGGTCGGTGCACTGATTGCACTTAAGACCACTCCGGCATTCATCAGTCCGAACATCATCAGGATCAGTTCGACAGGATTCTTCCACCATTGCTCGAACATATTCAGGCTGTCGGTTCTTTCAAGCTCCTCCCAGTTGAAAAGTCCTTTGTCCGATTGTGCGTGTGGTATGGTCGGGATTACCGGTAGCAAACACAATGCAGGATGTATTCCCGCTTTGGCAAATCCGACCCATGACATAACGCCCGGAACGGCAATATACCACCAGAAGCTCTTCAGGCGCATACGTCGAAACAGCAAGCCCAATCCCACTGCGATCAGCGGAAGCAGCATCCAGATCAGCTGTACATCCTCCTGTGGATAAAAGAATGCCAGAATGAGAAGTCCCATTGCATCATCCGCGATGGCAAGCAAAAGCAGGAAAGGTATTGCGGGATGTCCTGCCCCGAAAATGATCCTTGCCAGCATATAACTGAATGCGACATCGGTCGCACAGGGGACTGCCCACCCGTTGCTCAGCTCACTGAAACGGCCAATAAATGCAGCTCCAGCCAGATATATTAATGCCGGACCGGTCATCCCGCCAATTGCAGAGATGACGGGTACAGCTGCACGTTTTGGATGGCTTAAAGGTCCGCCGTGTAAAGTTGCTTCCCAGACCTCCTTCCCTGCTATGGCAAAAAAAAACGTCATCAGGATATCATTGACCAGGTAATGCAGGTCAAGCACCCTGGTCCCGTCTTCCTGCAACGTTCCAAACGGCAAGTGATGCAGAACCGGAAAATGTTTCAGGTTCAGATAGGATTCATGGTTGATATTCGCCCATATCAGTCCTATTGCTGCTCCCAATAACAGAAATACTGAGTTTTCAAGTAAAAATGTGATGAATCTTTTTGAATAGCGTCTAAGATTTCTCCTGTTCCGGAAAAATGCGAACCCTTTGACTGGCAGTTTCATTCAGGTTTCATTCAGATCAGGTGCTAAAATTATTAAAAATTCCCATTTAAACTATGACAAATCTACAAGTGTACTGACCATTACCGCTTTTATGGTATGAACACGGTTTTCGGCCTGATCGAATACGATTGAAGCGGAGGATTCGAACACTTCATCAGTCACTTCCATCGACTCCATACCAAACTTCCGGTAAATCTCATCACCAATTTTTGTCTCCCGGTTGTGGAATGCAGGAAGACAATGCAAAAACCTGACAGATGTATTCCCTGTAAGTGCAAGAACCTGTGCATTTACCTGGTAAGGCCTGAGAAGTCTTATCCGTTCCTCCCATACGGATGCAGGTTCACCCATAGAAACCCATACATCCGTATACAGAAAGTCGGCATTATTCACGGCCATGCCTACGTCCTCGGTAACAAGGATTTTCGCACCTGTTGATCCGGCCAGCGCTCTGCAGGTTTCAACAAGTTGTGATGAAGGCTGGCAGGCTTTTGGTGCTGCTGCCCTGAAATCGATACCCATTTTGGCCGAACCCACCATCAATGAATTTCCCATATTGTTTCGGGCATCCCCCAGATAGCAAAATTTAATCCTGTCCAAAGGTTTGTCACTGTATTCCATCATGGTCATCAGGTCGGCCAGCACCTGAGTCGGATGGAACTCATCCGTAAGCCCGTTCCATACAGGCACCCCTGAGTAATCTGCAAGCGTTTCCACAACATCCTGTCCGAATCCCCTGTATTCTATCGCATCGTACATTCTGCCAAGCACCCTGGCGGTATCTTTTACAGATTCTTTATGGCCCATTTGTGAACCAGCGGGGTCAAGATAGGTTACATGAGCACCCTGATCCGATGCGGCCACCTCAAATGCACAACGTGTCCTTGTGGAAGACTTTTCAAAAATCAGGGCGATATTCTTCCCGTTGAGCCGTGCGACTTCCGTACCTTCATATTTTGACTGTTTAAGCTCCATGGACAGACCGAGCAGATATTTTATTTCCTCCGGGGAAAAGTCCAGGAGCTTTAAGAAACTCCTTTTGTGTAAATTCACAGGCATTTTGTATAAATATTAAATTCAGTTATAAACATTAGGAACAGGTTCGAATCATCATTTTGTCTTAGCAATTCATTCAAAATTAATTAAAAAACAGCAAGCCGGTTATGATATTTATCAGTGAAGTATATTTATTCAGGAATGCCAGGAACATCCCGTTGCAGAGATGATCATATTCTGGTGACGGGCATTTGTCACGACCATACTCATCGCTATTATGGATGTATTGATCAAAAGTTGTAGTGTTTTGCCAACCCGTGACACATGATTCACGTATGAATAATAAAAACCTTGAAATTCCATGAACGGATCGGCCCATTTTCTCTTTCCTGTCATTGTTGCCATCATAATGACATCCTGCAACAAGACGACCAAATCGAATGATGTCAGGAGCGGTACAATTGAGTACCACATCACGTATCTGAATGAAGACATCGACGAAAGACAGGAAGCGCTGTTGCCTGAGAATATGGTGCTGGTGTTTAACGAGAATCTTGCGGTGAATTCCATTGACGGATTTTTAGGTCTGTATAAGTTTCATACGATAACGAATTTTGCTTCCAAAAAATGTTCGACCTTGCTAAAGGTTTTCGACAGGCATTATTTGTACAATGGCAAAAGGGGTGAATTCGTGTGTTGCTTTGATGAAATGGAAGAGCTGGACATCCGGGAAACGGATGAGACCAGGAACATTGCAGGTCTGACCTGTAAACGTGCGATTGTAACCCACTCTTCAGGCAGGGATACCTATGATATTTATTATACAACAGATATCAATCTGCCGCATCCGAACATGAACAATCCCTATAAGGGGATCGACGGTGTATTGATGCAATTTGAACTGCAACTGCTTCATCTGAGGATGGAATTTACAGCCATCCGATTTCAGCCCAATTCAGGCAAAGGATCAAAACCTGCGATTCCTGAAGAAATTACGGAAGTCTCACGGGATCAAATGATACAGATACTCAACAAGCTTATTGAATAATCCTTCCGGTCCTTTCATTCCCGTTAACAATATCAGGACATACAATCCCCGTAGTTACCGCACCAATTTTGTGAATAACATTTTGGCATTTTATTCACTTAATTGTCATCACTTCCTTAATTTTGGCCGAATGAACGGATGAGCATGAGACAATGACCGGAAAAAGAACGACGAAGAATCACAAAAACAACAAAAGAAAACCGAAGAATTTCTTTACTGATGAGAAGTTCAAGATCACGCTTGGACTTATCATTTCAGGTTTCAGTATATTTCTTTTCATTTCAATGGTATCCTACATTTTTACCTGGAAGACGGATCAGAGTTTTGAATGGTCAAAAGTCTTCTCAAATCCTGATTTCAGCGTTGAAAACTGGGCAGGAAAAGCAGGCGCATACTTTTCCAATCAACTAATAAACAAATGGTTTGGAATTTCCTCCTTTTGCATCCCCTTTCTGCTTGTCCTGATCGGTTTAAAACTCATGCATGTCAGGATTGCATCCATTTTCAGAATCATCAGGATCACCCTTATAGGTATGCTTTTGTTTTCAATCTGGCTGGGAACTGTTGCAGGTGAAACGAACGGCTACCTGGGAAGCGGTCTGGGGGGCAAGCACGGACTTTATCTGAGTGAATGGTTGAAATCGTTTGTCGGTACCGTCGGAACTGCAATGGTTCTGATCCTTACAACACTCATATGGCTCTTTTTTTCGAACGCAGACATTCTCAGGCATGTCTCAGGCATTTTCTCAAACAAATTTCCACTTTTTCAGGCAGGTAAAAAAATAACAAGTAATGACGGGTTCAGTGGGAAAAACGCTGATGAGCAGGATTACAGCGATCTGGTATTTGAAACGGAATTCAACCGGTTTGAGGCTGAAGGAAAATCATCCGGCCGTTTCAGAACAGCCACTTCTGAAGAAGATATTGAACTGCTCGTTGAAAAGGGAAATGGTAACGGGGAAGATACGGAAACTGATGCGGACAACTATGAAATGCTGGAGGATTATGATCCCACCCTGGATCTTCCGCACTACACCATACCTTCACTGGATCTTTTAGAAAAGCGTGATATTGAGGAATCCAATGTTACCAATGAAGAACTGATCAGCAACAAGAACAAGATCGTTGAAACACTTGCGCATTATAAAATCCAGATTGACAAAATTAAAGCCACTATTGGTCCGACCGTAACCTTGTATGAGATTGTTCCGGCACCCGGCGTGCGGATATCCAAAATAAAGAGTCTTGAAGATGATATTGCACTTAGTCTTGCTGCCCTGGGAATAAGGATTATTGCACCCATGCCGGGCAAAGGCACCATTGGAATTGAAGTGCCAAACCAGAATCCTGAAATCGTTTCTATGCGTTCGGTTCTGAGTTCAAGAAAATTTCAGGAAAATAATTTTGAATTGCCGGTCGCAATAGGCAAAACAATCTCCAATGAAACCTATGTCTTTGACCTTGCCAAAATGCCGCACCTGTTGCTTGCAGGTGCCACCGGACAGGGCAAGTCTGTCGGTCTGAACTGTATCATCACATCACTGCTTTACAAAAAACATCCTTCCCAGCTCAAATTCGTGCTGATCGACCCCAAAAGGGTTGAATTAACTGCTTACACTTCGCTGGAAAAGCATTATCTGGCAAAGATCCCGGATGCGGAAGAAATTATTATTACTGATACCAAAAAGGTGATCTACACCTTGAATTCCCTGACCATTGAAATGGATTCCCGTTATCAGCTGCTTGAAAAAGCGGGCGTAAGAAACATCAGGGAATACAATCATAAATTCATCAAAAGGCAGTTGAATCCTGAAAAGGGTCACAGATACCTTCCATACATTGTCGTGATCGTTGACGAATTTGCAGACCTGATCATGACTGCAGGCAAGGAGGTTGAAACACCGCTTGCCCGGCTTGCACAACTTGCCAGGGCAATCGGTATTCATCTTGTCATTGCCACGCAGCGGCCCACTACCAATATCATTACAGGTGTAATCAAAGCGAATTTTCCGGCACGGATTGCATTTCGGGTTACTTCAATGGTGGATTCCCGTACGATACTTGACGCACATGGAGCCAACCAGCTCATCGGGCGGGGTGATATGCTTCTGGCACCGGGCAGTGAAATGATCAGGATCCAGTGTGCTTTCATTGATGTCCCTGATATAGAACGTATTACTAATTTTATATCCGGGCAACAAGGCTTTCTTACCGCCATGTATCTTCCTGAATATATTGAGGAAAATGCCAGTGAACCCGGTGAAGTGGACCTGTCCAAACGGGACAGCCTTTTTGGTGACGCCGCACGTCTTGTGGTGATTCACCAGCAGGGATCAACATCTCTTATACAGCGGAAATTTTCAATCGGCTACAACCGGGCAGGACGCATCATGGACCAGCTTGAAGCAACCGGTATTGTCGGCCCTCCTGACGGAAGCAGGCCCCGCCAGGTATTCTTCCCGGATGAATACAGTTTGGAACAATATTTGAGCAGTCTGTACAAATAGTGTATCACAGATCAGACTTATGAACCGTGTATTTGTTCTTTTATCCGCCTTTTTATTGCCCTTGCCGGTCAGTTTTTCCCAGCAGGATGATCCGGCACAGGATCCCTATGCGGGAGAAATCCTTGAAAGATCTGCTGCAAAAATCAGCAAATCCGGATCCATCGAAGCCGATTTTGAATTGGTCATAGAAGACAGAAAGGAAGATCTAAAACATGCCACCACAGGGAATATACTGATCAGGCAGGATCGGTACAAGCTCAATTCATCCGGAAATACCGTGATTTTTGATGGCAAAACCATGTGGACATATACTTCAGAGTTCAATGAAGTGATCATAACGGAACCGGATCCTTCAGATGACGATTTTCTTGCCAACCCGGCCAGTATTTTCACATGGTATGACCGTGATTTTAAATACCGGTATTTGGGAGAAACCCGGATACAAGGAGTTCACTATCATGAAATAGACCTGTTTCCCAAAAACCTCAATCAGCCGTATTCCAGAATTAAGCTGTTCATCAACCGTGATACATTGATTCCCGAGATCATCACCTCCATAGGGAAAGACGGTGTTGATTATACCGTAAACCTTACAAATATTTTGACAGGAAAAGATGTTCCTGATGACACTTTTGTTTTTGATCCCGAACAATACAGAAAAATAGAAGTTGTAGACATGCGGGGAGCGAAATGATTCATGAAACAGTTACTGGCAGACAACGAACAATGACAACGTGTATTTTATAAACACTGGATGCGGAACATGAAATCCGGGACGCACACTGGGAAACACTCTATTCCGGATATGTTATCCTTGCATGGTATATATTTCGCAACCTCTGCCTGAATACTTCACGGATTGTGGCAATTTCTTTAAAGGTAATCTGCGCACCATCATATTGCCGCTCTCTCATCTGGTTGCTTATTATGGACTCAACAAGTTTGTCTATGGCCTCTTCATTAATATTTTCGAGGCTGCGGGAAGCAGCTTCAACGGAATCGGCCATCATGACCACAGCTGTTTCCTTTGACATGGGTTTCGGTCCGGGATAAGAGAACCGGTTTATATCTACTTCAGCTTCCGGGTATTTTTTAAGAAAAGACTTATAAAAATACTGTACAGTAGAAGTGCCATGATGGGTCCTGATAAAATCAACAATCACTTCCGGAAGTTTGTTCTTCCGGGCAAGAATCACTCCTTTTTGCACATGTCCGATAATGAACTTCGCACTTTCTTCAAATTCAAGATCATTGTGTGGATTGTCTCCCCCGCTCTGGTTCTCAATAAAATACCGGGGGTTGTCCATTTTCCCGATATCATGATACAGAGCACCGGCTCTTACGAGCAAAGGATTGCCCCCGATCTTGAAAATGGCATTTTCAGCAAGATTGGCCACCTGAAGTGAATGCTGAAAAGTACCGGGTGCAAGTTCGGCCAGTTGTCTCAGCAAAGGCTGATTGCTGTCAGAAAGTTCCATCAAAGTTGCATCCGAGGTGAATCCGAATGATTTTTCAAAAATGTATATTAAAGGATACGATATCAGTATCAATATACCGTTAATGCCGAACCAGCGGAAATATTGCCATTCAAGCTGAACCAGACTTCCTTCCTGTACTATGGAAATACCCAGGTAGATGATGGAATAGGCCATGATGACCAAAGCTCCCGTAACGACAATTTTTGACCTTCTGTATTCGTTGGTCAGACTGATAATGGCTATCATTCCGGCAATCACATTCAGAAATACAAATTCGAAACCATTGGGTACAAAAAAACCTATAAGCAGTACGGTAATGATGTGAACAAATAAAGCAAGACGTGCATCAAAAAAAGTTTTTAAAAGAATGGGCAGGATAGCAAATGGTATGATATAGATACTTACGAGCCTGAAGCTGATCGTTGCGCTTGCGATCAGGATCACCAGTATCATGGTCAGTAAAATAAAGGAAAGGCGGAGATAACTGTCCAGTACCTGCTCCCTGAAATTTCTCAGAAAAAGAAGGATGACAAAGAAAGATGCGAAAACCAGTATAAATTTGCCGATCAGTACGAGGTTGCCGGCAAGAAGACCGATGTTTTCCTCGTATTCTTTTCTCAGAGACTCAAGTATGAGATATTTTTCAGGTGTTATGAGTTCACCCCTTGATATAATTCCCTGTCCTTCCTGAATCAATCCCCGCGTAAGGGATATGCCATTGATCAGATCATTGCGTAACGCGGATGATGTCTCGGCATCGTAAAAAATGTTGGCTGACAGATAATTGTTATAGGGGAAACTGCGAATAAAGGCATCATATCTTCCGGAGGGCAGGTTATTCAGTTTAGGCAGACTGTCACGGGAATAACCTGACATTTTTTCAAATGCCGATTTTGGCGTATACAGGGATCCGTTGACAGGATAATCCTCAGCAACATTGTTTCTCACGACCGTGATCCGGTCATATGTTTCGTTGCCATCTGACCCGTCCGGCATCACATCAACAATACCCTGATCAAATATTTCTTCCATGAAGGCAGTCAGTGAAGTCAGGTAAAGGACTTCAAGCCGCCTGTTTGATTCATATTGCCGGTCAGAATGATATATTTCAGCCGAAGGAATGTTCAGTGTATTCATGGAATAATCGAGCCATAATCTGCTGAAATCAGCACCAAATTCATTGATATATTTTTGTGCTGCACCCGTATCGTAATTGTAAACGGGCTTGAAATGTCGCAGCACTGAATCACGTTCCCGGTTAATTTCTTCCTGTGCTCTGTAAACGGGAAAACTGAAGGGAGCAAGCAGAGGATCATGTTTCCAGATGCTTCCTTTCTGGTACTCGTACCTGAACCTGCCTTCTCTCGGCAGTATGTATACAACGACCAGAGAAACAACAAAAAATATGAGAAATATGAAGAGGTCCCTCCGATTGTTACGGATAAATTTCAGGATCCGGCTCATGGTGAAAGAAAATTACCGTTATATCATACACAGATTGATAAAAACAATCTTCAAATTGTGTATGAGTAATTGCTATTTGATATATTTATAATTTTACCACAATATAACCAAAAATATTCCATTCATATTCAATTAACAACAATTCTTTGATGATGTTTACCTGTTTTCGGTTTTTAAAACGGATGGTCAGATGACGAACTACGGCATCGCTTTGCTGGCTGCCGTCGCCATGCGAAAAGAGCCCGCGGAACGATCAGAAATGGGAAGCCAGCTTTTGTTCGGAGAAATTTACCGGGTATTGGCTGAGGAAGAGAACTGGATCAGGATCTCATCCTGCTATGATCAATATGAGGGCTGGATCAGCCGCAGGCAGCACAGTATGTTGACCGACACAGGTTACGAAAAGATGATGCAGCTTTCCCGCAGAATCTTACCGGTTAAATTTGCAGAGGTTGTGCCGGAATACGCACCTGCCTTCACCATTGTTGCAGGTTCTGAGCTGCATGGTTTCAATAAGGCGCACCGGAACATCACCATAGAAGACAAACCGTATAAAATAAGCGGAGATCCCGGAGAAATCCGCGATCAGGATGCGAAGGGCTTATTAAAGACCGCCATGCAGTTCCTGAATACGCCTTACCTGTGGGGAGGCCGCTCCATGTTCGGATGCGATTGCTCAGGTTTTGTGCAGACTGTTTTCAAGATCCATGGTATTTATCTGCCCCGAGACGCCTCACAACAGTCAGGATTCGGCAACAGCATAAATTCCCTGGAGGATTCATGTCCAGGTGATCTGGCATTTTTCATGAATGAAGAACAAATCGTACATCATGTCGGAATCATCCTGTCTCCTTCCGAAATCATCCACTGTTCCGGTTTCGTGCGGATAGATCCCCTCACCGCCAAAGGGATTTTCAGTGTCAGGGAAAAGCAATACACGCACCAGTACTTCTTTATCAGAAGAATATTGCCATCAATTCAATTACAATAAGTTGATTAATAAGATTTTGAGATCACAAAAATACAATCAGGCCATTTCTTTCTTTTCAGACTGTCTGTTCAGAGAAGATACAGCAGGTGTTACGTTTGTATAAAAGTCCATTATGGTTAATAAAAAAGACAAATTTCCGTTTTAAAATCACAACCTTTTTCCTAATATCGCGTTATAGTGGATAGTCATTTAAGACGACCATACAATCTGAAAATAATTTTTAAACACTTTTCAATTAACCTAAATTTTATTATTATGAAAAAATTACTGTTGTTGTCTCTTTTGTTTGTATTTATTGGTCTGAAGGGCTACAGCCAGTTTGCCTTTGGTGTTGCTCCCGGTCTGTCGACCAACACTGCGTATTTTGGCTTTAAAGCGGGATCTGTCGTACCTTACGTAGGATTCCAGTTTGCCAATGTAGGCGTAAAAATGGTTTCTTCAGGCGCATTTTGGAATGGCAGTGAGGTTGAAGACTATGAAGATGATATGAAAATATCCGGAAACCTCTATCTGCCAAGCCTGGGTGTAAAAGCATATGCATTTGACCTGGGATCGGTCAAAGGCTACTTTGACCTTTGCATTGCCATGCCGTTGATCAGAGCGTCGCTAAAGGAAAACGGTGATGAGGTGGAAACTTTCTACCACAACGGTGAAGCCGGACCCATAAACAATATTTTGAAAGATGTTAAGATGATCGCTGCTGAATTTGGCTTTGGTGCCGAGTATTTCTTCAGCGACCATTTCAGCGTCGGTGGCGAGTTCGGGATCATGTACCTCAGGGGATCATTCAAAGATGCCTATGAGGATGATGTATTCAACGGTACCGATTTTCAGGAAGAAGATTTCGAGACCAAGATCAACGTCAGCATGATGCCCACTTACTCTAAGATCGGTTTGAATTTTTACTTCGGAGGCGGCAGTTCTGAATAATTGAAAATATTAAAATAAAAAAGCGCCATGCCTGTGAAGACATGGCGTTTCTTTTTGATTTTGTCAAACGATCATCCCCGCACAAACCGTCTCGTTGGTCCCTTCATCGACCAGGATGAGCGAGCCTGTAATCCTGTTTTTCCTGTAGGAATCAAAAAAAAGAGGCTGTGTGGTACGCAGGGTCACTTCGGCAATCTCATTCAGTCCGATATTTTTATCCCCGTAGTCTTTTTCCAGACTGTTGATGTCAATCTTATAATTAACCTCCCGGATCAGGCAGCGTGCTTCTCTGGTCGTGTGTCGAACCCAGTATTTGGCATGTTGCCGCATGGGCTTCTCATTCAGCCAGCAGATCATAACGGTGATGTCCTGACCCACATGAGGCAGGTTATTTTCCGTTACGATCATGTCACCGCGGCTGACATCAATATCATCCTCCAGGGTCAAGGACACCGACTGGGGCGGAAATGCCATCTCAACACTGCCCCCCATAGAATCAATTGACCTGATGCGGGAATCAAACATGGAAGGAAGCACCACCACCCGATCACCCGGTTTGAAGACCCCTCCTGCCACCCGGCCGGCATATCCGCGGTAGTCGTGGTATTCATCAGTATGCGGACGGATCACGTACTGCACCGGGAAGCGCGGATCGATGAAATTCCGGTCATTGCTGATGTGCAGATGCTCCAGTGTATACAACAGGGTCGGACCGTCATACCACGTCATGCCGGATGATCTTTCCACCACATTGTCACCTTTCAGGGCACTAATGGGTATGAAACGGATGTCCTTAATGTCAAGCTTGTCAGAAAATCCGTTGAAATCATACTGGATCTTTTCAAATACTTCCTCATCAAAACCCACCAGGTCCATTTTGTTGATGCAAACGATCACGTGAGGTATCTGCAATAATGAAGCAATGAAACAATGCCTGATGGTCTGTTCCACCACCCCGTTGCGCGCATCTATGAGAATCAGCGCGGCATTGGCCGTGGAAGCTCCGGTCACCATATTTCTGGTATACTGAATATGGCCGGGTGTGTCCGCAATAATGAACTTGCGCCTGGGGGTCGCAAAATACCGGTAGGCGACATCGATCGTAATGCCCTGCTCACGTTCGGCACGAAGACCATCCGTGAGCAATGCAAGGTTGATCTGTTCCTCTCCCCGGTTCACACTGACCCGTTCAAGCGCCTCAAGCTGGTCTTCAAAAATGGCTTTGCTGTCGTACAACAGTCTCCCGATCAGCGTACTTTTCCCGTCATCAACACTGCCGGCAGTCGTGAACCTCAGCAGCTCCATGTCCAGATAACCCGTTTCCTTTGTATATGCCTCAGTCATGATGTATTTCTGTTGTCGACTTCTGCTGTTTTATGCGTACCCTTCTTTGTTTGTTATTTATCATGCCCTGACCCTTAAAAATACCCTTCTTTTTTCCTGTCTTCCATAGCTGAATCCGATCTTTTGTCATCGTATCTTCCTCCCCGTTCCGTGATCCTGGTGGCGGCCACCTCCTGAATGATGTCTTCAAGTGTATTGGCTTTGGACAGGGTAAGACCGGTACAGGTAATGTCGCCGATGGTACGGCATCTCACATCCAGCTCTTCAACTTTCTCATTATCTTTGATTTTCATAAAATCAGCATATGCAAGCCACACCCCGTCCCTGTTGAATACCTTTCGTTTGTGTGTGTAATACAGGTGGGGAATTTCCACATTTTCCATGTAGATATACTGCCATATGTCCATCTCCGTCCAGTTGCTCAGGGGAAAAACACGAAAATGCTCCCCCATCCTTTTCTTTCCGTTGAAGAGGTTCCAGAGTTCCGGCCGTTGGTTTTTCGGATCCCATTGCCCGAATTCATCCCGGTGTGAAAAAAACCGTTCCTTGGCACGCGCCTTCTCTTCATCGCGTCGCCCCCCTCCCAAAGCTGCATCAAATTTAAACTCTGCAATGGCATCAAGAAGTGTGACCGTCTGGAGGACATTCCGGCTTGCATTGTAACCGGTCTCCTCAACCACTTTCCCCTGGTCAATTGAATCCTGCACAAATCTTACGATGCACCGTCCACCGGTCTTTTCCATTAGCGCATCTCGGAAATCCAGTGTTTCCTGAAAATTGTGCCCGGTATCAATGTGCAGCAACGGAAACGGGACCTTCATCGGCCAGAACGCCTTCCGGGCCAGGTAATACATGACAATGGAATCCTTTCCTCCTGAAAACAGCATGGTGGGTTTGTCAAACTGCGCCGCCACTTCCCGGATCACAAAAATCGATTCGGTCTCAAGCTCCTTTAAATGGTTGATGTTCTGTCTATACATGATCCATAAAATACACAAACAGATCGTCCGGAAGTTTCCTGCATGCGGCCGGCATGATCAACGCCGGCAAATGTGCACAGACAATCTTCAGGGCGACAAAGATAATGATATTCATGAAAAAACAGATATTCAAATCATACAGCCGGCATGTTTGTACAAGCCTGCAATGGTTTGACGGGGTAAAAAGAAAGGCTGCCGGAAATTGAAATATCCGGCAGCCTGAACCAGTCAATTCTTATTTGTTTGCTTGATCTAGTTTTTGGTCAATGTAAACAAATGGGTACCAAAAGACCCTTCTTCAACTGTAATGGTGAAATACATGGTAAAGGTTCCGGCACAGGACTCATAGGTTCCATAACCTTCAAAAGCCCCGTTTGTATAGCCAAAATAATCGGATGCGATGACCGTTTTATCTGCTGTAACCGTAAAAGTATTCAGATCAATGTGCATGACAAGCGGTCCCTGATCTTCGTTATTTCCTTCCATGGCTGCCAGTCCTGAAACATAGACCGTCGTATTGTCAACATCATCCACCGTAAGTGTCACTAATCCCGTCGCATTCCATGCACTCGGTGCAGAATAGGCAGTATAACTGCCACTGGCGAGCAGGGGATTGTATTCACAGGCTACAGGTGCATTCACAGCAACATTTGACCTGGTGGTGGCACCGTCTTTTGTCGTAAGTATTTCGATGTTAAACACATCCCCTCCTTCAATCGTGGATGGCTGTATTCCCAGTGCATTGGCAACCTCAGCTCCGGTCAGCGTTATTGTTGCGGGAAAGGTCGCTATGGTCTGAACCTGTGCCCGTTCAGCCTGTCCGTTCATGGAAATCTCAACAATGCCACCGTCAGCAACGTCGCCTGCAGCAAGACTGACATCAAATGATACAAATGAATTTTCTATATCTGCTGCAAGAAAAAAGGCAGGATCCACATTCGACAGGACGGGTACCACACCGGCACCTCTTTCACCTGCGGGATCTATGCTCTCTTCCTCACAACTCACAACAACCATTATAAGCGTGAGGATCAAACCAAAAAATCTTATTTTTTTCATATTCCAAATGTTTTTCAGTTATAACAAAATTTAAAGGTGATCTACCGTGTGCCTCCGGCCCACCAAACATTTTCAGTATACACATAGGTGCCGTCACCATATGCACTGGCCACATTTGGATTTGTGGTTACGTCATCAGCACCATAAGTGAAGCGCAAAGGAAACTTGGTAGCATTCAGCGGATTTGCCAGTACGATAACATCATCACCCATGGCTTCCAGGCGCCTGTAATCATTGTAAGCTTCCACTGCTTCTTCTTCAAAGAATGCAATGTATTTCTGGATCATGATCTCAGCCAGCGGATCTGCATCAAATCTGGCTTCGACGTCATCGGTATAGTATGCCTCTGCTTTTGCAGCCGACAAACCGATATTTACCTTTCCAAAAGCTGCCGTTATTGCATTCTGTAAAGCAGTTTCAGCCTCTTCATATTCTTCCAGTCTTGCATAAGCCTCAGCTTTCAGGAACTCGATCTCATGATAACTCAGCAAGTATGTCGGTGCTGTTGGTGTGGACAATGCTGAGACGGAATAATAGTCCAGAATCTGATTTGGCGTTCCGTTGGGTGCGAATATAATCGTTGCCTGATCATCTGAATTCGGATGTGGTTTAAAAAATACCGAATCACGCGGATCATTGCGGCTCAAAAGCCTGTCGTGCAGACTCTGGCTCGCACCGAAATAATTACGGTCCTTAAAAAAGCTGTAAAAAGGACTTGTCGCAGTACTTCCGTTATAATTGTACAGAGCCTGATCAGCGGCTGAGGCAAAAGAAAGATCTGCAGCATCAATGACACCCTGATAATTGGGACTTTTGTGCGACAGGCGCATCAGATATCGTGCCTTCAGTCCGTATGCAAATTTAAGCCACAATTCCTCATCACCGCCGTAGATGAAGTCCTGTTTTCCTAACGAAGGATATTCCGATTCCTTTTGCAAATTGGCAATGGCATCGTCAACAAAACCCATGATGACAGTATAGATGTCCTGCTGTGCATCAAGCACGGGTGTATAGATGATTCCCGGCTGCAAAGCCTCGGTCCAGGGGACATCACCCATCACGTCTGTCAACACTGCCAGGTTGTATGCCGATAAAGCCTGCGCAATACCCAGGGTATGGTCATTGCCTTCTTCAGGACCGCCCTCTGAACATTTCTCAATAATGATGTTCAGATTATAAAGATTCCTGTATATGGCACTCCATGAATTGTTGTAAGTGGTTGAACTGGTGGGCTCACCACTGCGGATCTCTGCGTTGTATGACTGACTCCAGACACCCACGTTATGTTCCATATAGGTTGAGGCATAGAATGCCAGATCGCTTCCCACAACAGTAAAAGCAGTAGCGGTCATTGCATCCGTGATGATCAATTTTGAATCCACGCCTGTCGAATTGCTGGCAATCACATTGATCTCATCCATGATGTCTTCGGAACAAGACCAGGTCAGCGTGAATAAAAATGCTGCTGTTAAAATATAAGCTATTCTTTTCATTGTATTCTGTTTTTATCTTTAAAAAGTAAAGTCCAAACCGAAGCCGTAACTGGTCGTCTGGGGAACGGAGAATCTTTCGAACGATCCGCCCATATTCGTATTGCCCTGTGTTGATTCAGGGTCAAAGTTGGCCAGTTCAGTCCAGACCAGGATGTTGCGAGCATAAACGGATGCTCCGATCTGCAGGGTCTTGTATATAGGTTTGGGATATCTGTAACGCAGGGCAAGCTCCCTGATCTTTACAAATGAATTGTCCCAGATGTAATATTCATCAATATTGGAAAGCACATTTGTATAAAGATCCTGTATGGCCCTCGGGTCGTTGGGTCCGCCGCGTACGATATCATTTTTCGAACCGTCGGGTTTTACGCCGTCGAAAATAAAAGTCGATTCGCGGTCCAGTGTCCTTTCAGACATTCCGTAAAGGTCGAGCAATCCGTTTCCGCCAGAATACATCTGTCCGCCCTGTTTCCATTCAACCGTGGCTGTTAAGGAAAGACCCTTATAGCTGAAGGTATTGGTTCCGCCCAATATAAAATCGGGTGATACTTCACCGATCACTGCCGGACCGCCAATCTGTGGCATTCCATGATCTGCAGCACCCGGACTGTCAACCACGACAATATTGCCTTCATCATCACGCACAAATGAAACACCGTAAATTACAGGATAAGTAGAACCAACGCCTGCCCTGACCTGCGGGGTGACAAAGCCGCCCAGGAAAATGCTTTCCACACCGGGAGCAAGTTCATCGACCACGTTCGTGATCTTCGAAAAATTCACATTGATGTTCCATTCGAAACCTGCATACCTTACCGGGGTAGCGTTAAATACGATTTCATGGGCATCGGTGTGCACCTTGCCACCATTCATGTAAAGTTCCGATGCCCCTGTTGAACCGGCCAGCGGTACAGGGAAGATCTGATCTTTTACGTTCTGCCTTGAATAGGTATAATCAATACCGATCCGGTTGTTCAGGAACATCAGTTCCACACCGGCTTCATAAGCCTGTGTATTCTGGGGTCTCAGATTTGGGTCGTATTGCGTATCTGAAGGAATGTATGAATTGACACCCCCAATGGGATAAACAATTGGTTCATCCAACCAGAATCCGCCTCCGAATGTGGGTTTTCCGTATGAGTTCAGCTGGTAGTCTCCTGCCTGTCCGACTTCTGCATAGGCTGCACGCACCTTTGCATATGAAATCACATTTGAACCCTTTATCGGAGCCAGTTCAGAGATCACCCAGCCCAGTGAAACGGAAGGATAGAAGAATGTCCTGTTGTTCCTTGGCATTGATGAAACCCTGTCGTTACGTCCTGTAGCTGTTAGGTAGATCATCGATTTATAATCAATTGTTGCACTTCCATATACACCGAATGTACGGTTGCGTCTTCCGAAATATGTTGCATCCACTTCATTGGCATTATTGATGTGGTTCCAGCCGCCGAAATTAAAATCAACACCGTGTTCCTCGTAATTCCTTGTATCCGTATGATTCAGTTCATTGCCCAGAACCAGGCTGAACCTCAGGTCATTTAAAATTGACCAGTTGTAGGCAGCGGTAAACAATGAATTGTACGTTGATGCTGTCACACCGTATGCCCAAAGCTCACCGGTTTTTCCGGCATGGCCGTAACCGAAAACATCCCGGTAATCGGTATCATAGGAATCCGTACCCAGCTGATACTTCAAAGTCAGATCCATTTTTTCGCCAAGGTTCGAGAAGAACTGTAAATATGCATTTCCGAAAAAGCGATTCGTCTTTTCATTGAAATTATTGTTTTCAGCAGCCCAGTATGGATTGTCAAAAGATCCCCCCCGGTAATAGACCTGCGTGTAAGGATCACCCGGAACATGGAACGGGTATCCTTTCATATTGTAACTCGAAGGAGCCGAATATGCACCGGCAATGGCAGTATCGTTTGCACCGGTCAGCTTGTCAATGTCCACCTGGGAATAATTTGCATTGAAGCCAATGGTAAAGAGTCTGTTTATCTTCATTTCCATCACTCCCTTTACATTCAGGCGTTCCATTCCGCTGTTGGGTGCTATGCCTTCCTGAGCGGTCCTGCCGGCTCCGATCGCATAGTTACCGGATTCAAAGGCCTGGCTGATACCAATATTATAGGTCGATGTATAACCGGTTTCAAAATAATCTTTCCAGTTGTTATATACTTTTGGTTCCACCCAGGGATCCAAACCCGGATAGTCCAGCTGAGGAACGTAGAATTTGCCCGGGTACCCGTTGGCGTTTCCTCCTCGTGCGGGATCATCGGGCAGATCAACTATTCTTGGCCCCCAGGACAATGATGCGGTTGGAGTATACACTCCATAATTACCCTGTGCCCATTCCGTTTGAAAGTCCGGATTCCGGGATACTTCATCAAAGGTACTGGTATGGGAGAAAGTGACCACAGGTCTGCCGATCACATTTCCCTTTCCGCTTTTGGTGGTGATGATGATCACGCCATTGGAAGCGCGGATGCCGTAAAGAGCTGCCGCAGCCTGACCTTTGAGGACGTTGATGCTCTCAATATCATCCGGGTTGAGGTCAATTGCCCTGTTGGCAATGTCAGATCCGGTCACGCTGTTTTCCGTGCTATAATCCGCCGTAGAAGCAATCGGCATCCCGTCAACCACATAAAGCGGAGTGTTGTTGTCTGTAAATGAACGGGCACCACGCAGCACAATCTGAGTGGATGCTCCGGGCATTCCGCTTGAAGGCTTGATGTCCACGCCTGCGATCTTTCCCTGCAAGGCTGTTGACAGGTTGGCATTACCGGTTGCGGTGATTTCATCGGATTCCATCTCCTGGACCGCATAACCCAGGGATTTTCTTTCCCGTGAAATACCCAGTGCCGTAACGACGACTTCCGCCATTTCAATCGTTTCAACCTCCATCGCGATATTGATAAAGGTCTGACCAGCGACCGGGACTTCCACCGTTTTCATTCCAATGGAACTGAAAACTATGGTAGCATCCGGGGCAACTGTCAGCTGATAATTGCCGTCAACATCGGTCGCGGTACCCGTGTTGGTCCCGGCAATCCTCACGTAGACACCAGGAAGGGGGCTACCGTCCTCAGCAGAAGTAACCGATCCCCTGATTTGTACGTCTTGCGCAAATATGGCCGAAAAGCCAAATAAGAGCAAGCATACAAGCATGCTAGTAATCCTTTTCATAGATTAAATTTTTAGGTTTATAAT
>JAFGPB010000073.1 GCA_016926205.1 Bacteroidales bacterium | reverse complement strand
ATACACAGTGAGGATGAAAAAACCATACAAAAAAATATCAGCAAAGCCAGAAAACGATATGGCGAGATTGTCCCCATACAACTGCACCCGGAAATCAGAAGTACCCTGGCCTGCTACAGGTCAACACGGCTTGCAGTGGATCTGGCTGAAAAATACAACAGCCGCCTTCACATCCTGCATCTGTCAACAGCCAAAGAACTTCAGCTGCTGAATGCGGCCACACCACTGTCTGCCAAAAAAATTACCGCTGAAGTCTGTATACACCACCTTGTATTCAATGATGAGGATTATGAAAGACTGGGAAACCGGATAAAATGGAATCCGGCCATCAAGACCGAAAAGGACCGTGAAGCGCTCTGGGAAGGACTTTTGCAGGGCAAAATTGACAATATTGCAACAGATCATGCACCGCATACCCTGGAAGAAAAGCAGCAAACCTATTTCAAAGCTCCTTCCGGAGGTCCGCTCGTACAGCATTCCCTGGTAGCCATGCTGGAATTTTTTCATCAGCAGATGATCACGCCTGAAATGATCGTGGACAAAATGTGCCATGCTCCTGCAATAATGTTCAGGATCAGCAAGAGGGGATTCATTCGCGAAGGTTATTTTGCCGATCTGGTCCTGGTCGATCCTAACGATCCGTGGACGGTCAGCAGGGAAAACCTGCTGTATAAATGCAAATGGTCGCCCTTTGAAGGGAACAGTTTCAGGTCCAAAGTAACACATACATTTGTGAACGGAAATCTTGTATACGAAAAGGGCTTATTTCATGAAGAACAAAAAGGTGAACGGCTGTTCTTTGAAAGACAGGCGCAGGAATAATTGGCCGATAAACAGGGAAACAGATCATTGACCAGTAATCGTTAAACAATATTATCTTTGCACTTGTAATAACCAGACATCAGGAAGAACATTGAATCCGTACAGCATAGTTTTGCTTCTGACAGCAACGATCAACCTGGTTCTTGCTATATTTACCTTACGACAACCTTCTTCCCGGGGAGCTTCCGAACTCTGCCTGTTGCTTCTGGCTCTGGCTTTGTATTCTTTCGGCTATGCTTTTGAATTGAATTCCAGTGATTTGCAGAACATCCTATTTTGGCTTAAAATAGAGTATACAGGCATTTCGTTTTTGCCCGCCTTACTGATCTTACTGGCATTTCGATTTACAGACAGAGAACATTACATTACAACCGGAATACTTGTCCTGTTGTTGTTTTTTTCCTCGGTCACGCTGATTCTTCATCACACGAACATCAGTCAGCTTTTTTACAGGGATTTCAGGACTGACAGTGACGGAATTTTCATGCTTGCAGCATTTTCCAAAGGTGTCTGGTACTGGGTGCATCAGATTTATGCCAACACGGCGCTTTTAATCAGCTGTATATTATACGCACTCATGGCAAAACAGTCAATCGGGATCAAACGGACCAGGGCATTCGTCCTGCTCATTGCCTCTATCATACCATGGGGATTCTACCTGCTCTACCTTACGGGAATGAGTCCCGAAAACCTGGACATTGTCCCTTTTTCATTTTCTTTCGTGGGAATACTCTATGTTCTCGGAATATTCAGGTTTCAGTTGCTTGACTTTTTTCCCATTGCACTTGAAGATGTTTTTGAAAGCATGTCCAGCGGAGTGATCATTCTGGATAGTAAGAAGCGTGTGGCAGGTTTCAACCGTAAAGCGGCCAGCATATTTCCTGCGTTATCCGGTGAAATGACGGGAGTACCGGTCCAACAGCTGCAGTTGATGTATCCCTTGCTTTCAGATCTTTTTCAGGCCAAAGAACTGACCGGAGCCGAGGTTGATATCATGCAGGACAACAAACCAAAACATTATTATGCAAACATCAATCCCGTGATCAAAAGAAAAGGTAAACTCCTGGGATATACAGTCATATTGAACGAAATAACAGCAAATAAGAAAAAAGAAATTGAATTCATTGAAAAAGAGAAAAACCTGAAGAAGCAAAATCTGACAAAAGACAAACTGCTCACAATTATCGCGCATGATCTTCGCAATCCATTTCACATCATCATCAATCTGTCGAGAATCATCCTGAAACAATCTGAAAAAGGTGATTTAAAGGGTATCTCCAGAACAGCAAAGATTTTGCATGATACATCCCGGACAACCTTCAATTTGTTGCAGAATCTACTGGAATGGTCCATGATCCAGAAAGAGGGCCTCCGACTCCAGCTAAAGCCTTTGAAAATCAAAGAACTTGTTGTAAATGAAGTACAGGAATTAAGACATATTTATGAACAAAAATTTGTAACCATAAAAACCAAGATCCCTGCAAGATTGTCGGTGCAGGCTGATGAGCAGATGATAAAGACCGTATTGCGAAACATAATCATGAATGCAATAAAATATTCCTACCCGGATCATCCGGTCGTGATTTCAGCAAAAGACAGTGAAGACTTTGTTATAGTTGAAATAACAGATCAGGGTACCGGGATAGCCAAAGAGGAGCTGTCAAATCTGTTTAATATTGACAAGAATTTCACAAAGAAAGGTACTGCTTCTGAAGCGGGCTCCGGTCTTGGTCTTCTGCTGTGCAAGGAATTGATCCAATTGCATGGGGGTACCATTGCGGTGAAAAGTATGCCTGGCAAGGGCAGCACATTCTCTTTCACCTTGCCATACCGAAGCTGAAACGTAAAACATAAAACCAATTTCTGTCATGCAAAAACAAAATTGTTTACGCAATTCATTCAAAATCAAATGTTTACTTTGGCCGGTCATGTTATCCTGCATCATGCTTTCCTGTGCGCATCTGGACAACGATGTTCATGCAACCGATGAAGCTCTCCCATCTGATACATTGCTCGGGATTATTGTCGCAGATACCATAACCTATGAAATAATCATCCGCAACACAAATCCTGATGACTGGTGGACAGAAGAATGTCTGAGTAAATTGAACCATCAGGCACTGATCAGCAATATCTTCCGTATGATCCGTGAAGGTACTGCCCGTGCTTATGATTACGAAACGTTGGAACGGCTGACGGACAGGCAACTTGGAAAAATTGAAAAAGAGACGGGATTTAATCCTGATGAAATCGGGATGATCCAGTTTACGGAAATTTGGTTTCTGAATCCCGACAACAGCACCATGACAAAGAAAGTACATTCAATGGTACTCGGCTATAATTTTTATACCAGTGATGGTGAGCACTTTGGCTATAAACCCCTGTTCAGGGTTGAACTTGGGGGTTAATCATTTAAAATTGCTATTTTTGTCCCCTGAAAGCCCATTAAAAATATATTTTCCCGGAATATGCTGACAGTTGAAAAAATAGGGGGCACTTCCATGTCAAAGTTCAGTGAAGTCCTCAGCAACATCATATTAAAGCTCGGTTTGCATCAGGCTGACCATTACAACAGAATTTTCGTGGTTTCCGCATACAACAACGTAACCAATTGGCTTCTTGAGCATAAGAAAACCAAAGAACCTGGCATTTACCAGAAATTTGTCAACAATGAGGATTACGGAAAAGCATTGGACGTATTGCTCGAAAAGCTGATCGCCATCAATCATACATTCAGGGACATCAAACTCGATCTGTCAACCGCCGACGATTTCATTACCAACCGGATC
The DNA here is from genome assembly GCA_016926205.1 of Bacteroidales bacterium. Taxonomy (GTDB): domain Bacteria; phylum Bacteroidota; class Bacteroidia; order Bacteroidales; family UBA10428; genus UBA5072. The sequence continues at coordinate 78,815 of JAFGPB010000073.1, read as the reverse complement.
TCACAGGCCGGGAATTATCTTAACCACCTGAACAACGTTCTGGCAACGGGATATGTGAACCGTACGAACATCCTCCTTGCAGCACGCGAAATACTCTCTTCGATCGGTGAAGCACATGCAGCTTTCAACACAGTGAACATTCTTGAAAACCATGGTATTAAAGCTACATTTGTCGATCTGTGCGGCTTTGACGACACCGAGTATCTGACAATCGATGAAAGGATTCATAAAGCGTTCCAGAAGGTTGATTATACCCGTTCCATACCTATAGTTACCGGTTACACAAAAGGTACAGAGGGAATTATGCGGGAATTTGACAGGGGCTACAGTGAGGTTACCTTCAGTAAGGTTGCCGTTGAAGTGAAAGCGGAAGAAGCTGTAATTCATAAAGAATTCCATCTTTCCTCGGCAGATCCGAATATCGTTGGAATTGAAAAGTCCATTCCGGTGTGCTTCACAAATTACAACGTTGCTGATCAGCTTGCTGATATCGGTATGGAGGCAATTCATCCGAAAGCATCGAAGCCGCTTGAAATGGCTGGTATCCATATCCGCATTAAAAATACTTTTGAGCCCGACCATCCGGGTACCCTCATCACAAAAAACTATGTAGGAGAAAAATCAAAAGTGGAAATCATATCAGGTACCCCTGATGTTACTGCAATTGAAATCCATGATCCCCTGATGGTAGGCCAGGTGGGATTTGACCGTTCCATTATGGAACGTTTTGAACGTTATAGTATCAGTTATATTCTGAAAGCTACAAATGCCAACAGCATTACCATGGTAATCTGGGATGATGATGTCAGGAAGGAGCTTCTGGATGAGCTTGAAAAACAATATTACGAGGTCACCGTGAAATCCGTGGCACTGGTATGTGCGCTGGGGACCAATATTGCCCAGCCTGGAATCATTTCCAAAGCGACTCATGCACTCGCTCAGAACAGTATTAATATTGAAGCTGTTTCGCAGTCCATGAAGCAAGTGAACATGCAGTTCGTCATCGGAAGAAAAGATTATAAAAAGGCAATCATTGTACTTAACGAAACGCTCTGTCTGAATAATGACGAAATTAATTGAACGATCCGACAAGGAAGCCATTGTTGGTGAAAACATCAGATATACTTACAATTCGGTCCTGAAAAACATCGGTGCTTATTCAGCGCTGCTGGATAAAGCCCGTGAACATCACGTGGCAATATTCTCTGAAAACAGACCGGAATGGATTTTTGCCCTCTATGCCTCATGGCGGAACGATGCATCGGTCGTTCCCATAGATATACAATCAACCCAGGAAGAGGTCGATTACATCATCAGCGATTGCAGGCCCTCTGTTGTATTCTGTTCCCGCGACAAATCAGGGGTTGTTCAAAATGCAGTGAAAAATACCGGGCAGAATGCGGACATCTTGATTTTCGAGGATCTCAAGGTGCATTCTGAACAGACTGATCCTGAAGATTTTATTGTAACCGACCAGGATAAAACCGTGTTGATCCTTTATACGTCCGGTACAACGGGAGATCCAAAAGGCGTCATGCTTTCATACCGGAATCTGTTGACCAACCTGACTGCCGTATGTAAGGATGTACCCATATATACACCGGACGACCGGGTGATGATCCTGCTGCCTTTACACCATATTTTGCCGCTTGTTGGCACCATTATAGCACCTTTTTTCGCAAAAGGTACAATTGTTATGAACACATCTCTTTCGGCCGAGAATCTGATTGGGATCCTGCAGAAGTTCAAAGTCACCATAATGATCGGAGTACCCCGGCTTTACCAGGTGATTTACAAAGGCCTCAGGGAAAAAATCAGACAAAATGCAGCAGCCAGGATGCTGCTATGGCTTTCACGCAGGGTACATTCAATTTCATTTTCACGCAGATTGTTTCTTACGGTTCATAAAAAATTCGGAGGTGCCATTAAATACCTTGTAAGTGGCGGAGCCCCTATCGATCCTGAAATTGTAAAATTCTTCATTGACCTGGGATTTGAAGTACTTGAAGGTTATGGAATGACAGAAACTGCTCCTATGATTACATTTACCCGTCCCGGCATGATAAAACCAGGCGTGCCGGGTCAGCCTCTTCCGGGAATCAGGATCAGGTTTTCTGATAACGAAATCCTGGTATCAGGAAGCAATGTGATGCAAGGATATTACAATAAACCTGAAGAAACTGCACAAATCCTGAAAGACGGTTGGCTTCATACCGGAGATCTCGGATTTATGGATCCGCAGGGTTACATCCATATCACCGGCCGGAAAAAAGAAATCATTGTGCTTCCCAGTGGTAAAAACATCAATCCGGAAGAAGTCGAAAGAGCTGTTCTGAGACAGTCTGCTTTGATCAAAGAGGTGGGGATCTTTCTGAAAGACGGTGTTCTTCAGAGTATCATTGTTCCTGATTTCAGAAAGCTAAATGAAGCAGGAATCAAGGACCTGCAAAATTTTGTGAGATGGAACATCATTGATCAGGCGAACCAATCATTGTCCTCATACAAAAAGATCCTGCGTTTCCACATAGCCGCTGAAGAACTTCCCAAAACACGGCTGGGTAAAATAAAGCGTTACCTGCTTCCCGGGTTGGTGAGGGAACGGAAAAAAACCGTTGAAAATGAACCCAACCTATGGGAATACCAGGTTCTGAAAAAGTTCCTTGAAGAGGAAACACAGAACTCAGTCCATCCCGGGGATCATCTTGAACTTGATCTTTCCATTGATTCCCTCGGTAAGGTAAGCCTTTCAGCCTTTATCGAAACCGCTTTCGGAATTGAAATGCCGGAAAACACACTGTCTGAATTTCAATCTGTGCTGAAACTTGCAGAACATTTGCAGGAGAAGAAGACAAAATCAGGTCATGAAGGAATCAGCTGGTCCCAGATTCTGAAGGAGAAGGTCCAAATGAGCCTGCAGAAACCGGTTTTTCCCCATACCCTGTTAAATACTCTTATTAAACTAATTATCAGGAGTTTTATGAGAGTTAAAGCCAGGGGGCTTGAAAACCTTCCGGATTACCCGTGCATCATAACCCCCAACCATCAAAGCATTCTTGATGGTTTCCTGGTTGTATCACTCTTTAATAAGAAATTCAAATACAGGACATATGTCTATGCCAAAGAGAAACACTTTCGCAATCCTGTACTGAAATACCTGGCCGGCAAAAATAACGTCATACTTGTGGATGTCAATAAAGATCTTAAAAGGTCCATCCAGAAACTGGCTGAAGTACTGAAAAAAGGTAAGAATCTTGTAATTTTTCCGGAAGGTACCCGTACCCTGACCGGAAAACTGGGTGATTTCAAACAGACATTCGCGATTCTGAGCCAGGAACTTAACATACCTGTTGTACCCGTGGCCATCAGAGGCTCGTATAATGTGCTGCCTGCCGGATCCAGGATCCCGCGTTTATTCAGAACGGTTACCGTAGATTTTCTTCAGCCCGTACATCCTGAAAATCATACATATGATTCGTTGAAACAACTGGTATACAATATACTTGCGAAATTCCTTGAAGAATAATCTTACCACAGAACTTTCGGCTAAATCTTCACAACAATCATTGTTACCCAAAAAAATTGAAGTATTTTTAGAACAGAATTCATATCTAAAATTCTTACTAATGGAAACCAAAAGTGCAAGACTTAGAGATGCCTGTCAAAAAACAATCCAGGCATTCAAAAAATTAAAACAGCCAGAATTCAGTGATATCATTTCAAAACTTGAGTTTTGTATCGGCAGTTATAATTTCGATAAAAACCCTGTGGGACTTATTGAATATGGTCATATTGCCCTTGAAATGCTGAAAGAGGTTAAAAAGAACCATCCCCGCAAGATATCCAAGGAATTGATCAAGAATCTTGAAGACAGCCTCTTCTGACAGGAAGAAGTGATCGCTGATTATGTTTTATCATCCTGTGAAAAAATTCCGGGCTGTCTTTCCAATTTTGCTATTCCTGTCATTGCAAGTGATTGCCCAAAATGAATTCAATCCTACCACACATCTCGGATTTCATGCGGGTGTGAATCTGTGCAGAACCCGTTTCAGTCCTTCGATCAAACAACATATTTTTCAGTCTGGTTATACAGGTCTGGTATTCAGGCATATAACTGAACCTCAAATCGGACTGCAGGTCGAACTGAATTTGGGTCAGAAAGGCTGGATTGAAAACCGGGACACAATTGGCGAATACAAAAGGGTCCTGCATGTATTTGAAGTCCCTGCAACGGCCATCTTTTTGTTTGGCAAAAAAAGACTGAAACTTTCTTTTGCAATAGGTCCCTACCTGAGCTACCGGAGAAAAGAAAACGAGGTAATGAATCTTTCCGATACGTTGTATTTCCGTGATTATTATCTTAAACCTCTGGAACATAAGTCTGAATTCGGTCTTGTTGCCGGTCTCGGGATCGAGTGGCATCACCGTTTCGGCATCTTCCTGCTGAGAGGATCATTCAGCCACAGTCTCACAAGATTGTTCCCCCTGAATGTCCCCGAGTTTTATTACAATGATTCCAGCATGCAGGTTGTAAACGTAAGCGCGGTCTATTTGTTCCATCTCTGAGAGGGACGCAGTTTTTACGAATCAGACCAGAAGAGCACGGTCGCAGACCAGAAGAGCACGGTCGCAGACCAGAAGAGCACGGTCGCAGACCAGAAGAGCACGGTCGAAAATCAAAAGGACGTGGTTGCGATTGACCGGACAATTTTATCCCAGATCCTTCACTACCATCTGAATAGTGGTTTTGGTGCGTTGTGTCAGAAGCAGGTCCTTATTCACAAGAACCCGGTCTATAGTTTCATGATCATAGTACCGGATGGTGATCAGTTCCAGTCCGTTTGTGAATCGCACCCTGAAATGTTTTTCAAGCTCTTTGATGACTGACGGTATGCGACTCTGATCATTGTTCACGCAGACATCAAAACTCACCGCAGAATTTTGCATCAGATTAATTTTCAAACCATATCCGGCAAAACAATTAAAAATAATTTCAAGATTTTCCTCTGCAATGAACGAATAATCCGGAGGATGGATATGGATCAGCACCTGATCCATTTTGAATATAAATGACGGGATAAGTCTTTCATAATCATCCCTGCCTATGACCGTTCCGGGTTCGTCAGGGTTCAGGAAAGACTTTACATACAGGGGAATGTTCTTGTTTTTCAAGGGTTGAATGGTTTTGGGATGAATGACGCTGGTCCCGTAATAAGTCAGCTCTATTGCATCAAGATACGATATTTTCTCAAGTCTGACTGTGCTGTCAAACCATTTGGGATCGGCATTCAATACTCCCGGTACATCCTTCCATACCGTTACGGAATCAGCATTCAGGATGTATGCAAGAACCGCAGCCGTGTAATCGGATCCTTCCCTGCCAAGGGTGGTTGAGAGATTGTTTACAGTGGATCCGATAAAACCCTGTGTAATGAACAAACTTGATCTTGTGAAATCAATCTTACCTATGACCAGCCGGGAGGATATGTCCCAGTCAATTCTTCCTTCACGAAAATTGCTGTCAGTCTTCAGTATTTGCCTTGCATCAATCCATTGGTTGATGATGCCCCTGTGATTCAGGTAATGACTGACGATCAGGGTGGATAATATCTCACCCCAACTGACAATCTGATCGTATTCCTCATTGTATGACGCAGGGGGTAAAGTATGCAACCTGTTCTGCAGTCCTGCAAAAATATTGTCTATTTCTCCGAAAAGCACGTCATTCTTGTCAGCTGTCAACTCCGAAGCAATTTCCGTATGATATTCCTGTATTGATTTCAATGTATCCAAAGATTCGGGAATTTTGCCCGACATATAGCTGGCAACTACCTTTTCCAGGGCATTTGTCGTTTTGCCCATGGCAGATATAACGATGACAAGCGGATCATGACAACGTTCCAGGATCATTCCCATACGCTCAACTGCCTGTGCATCCTTAATGGTCGCGCCGCCAAACTTAAATACCTGCATGGATCATATCTTTATGTCAAAAATAATATTTTCAACATTCAACAGCTATGGAATTTATCATGAATACCCTATTTTTACGGCAGCCGTTTTCATGGACAGGAACCTGCATATGCAGGATTGTCATATTCCTGTGAACCGGGCTGAACCGTATGGAAATCTGTCTGACGGGTAAGGGAACAGACCCTGTTCGCAATTTTGCCATTTTATATTATAACCGGGTGTGGAAATCAACGAACTTGTCGGGCTTTATAAAAATCATCCTTGCACCAGGAAATTAATCTTCAGGTTGCAGGATAATGCAGCTGCACGAATTTGCCTGAAGGGACTGCATGGCTCATCCAGAAGTCTGGTTGCCGCATCAGTGATTTCATCTGTCGGGGGACTTCACCTCATGATCGAGCCGGAGCGGGAAGACGCGGCATACCTGTACAATGATCTGGTAAATCTTCTTGGTCCCGAACACATGCATTTCTTCCCGTCGTCATACAAAAGATCCATTCAATACAACAAGCTGGATCAGGGAAATGCGGTCCTCCGTGCAAACCTCCTTACCAGTCTTTACTCAAACCCCGAAAAAGAGCCGCCGGATCCGTTCAGGGTCATTGTCTGTTATGCTGAAAGTATTGCAGAAATGGTGGTTTCAAAAAGCAAACATCATTCAAATACATTTCACCTGTCTGCCGGAGAAAGAATAACTCCGGCTTTCCTCCATGAGGTTCTTGAACGATGCCGGTTTCATCCGGTGGATTTTGTAACTGAACCAGGACAGTATTCCATGCGCGGAAGCATCACGGATGTGTTTTCATATTCAGAGTCCAGTCCTTACCGTATTGATTTTTCCGGTGATGTTGTGGAGACCATTCGTTCCTTTGATGTGGAAACACAGCTTTCCGGCCGGCTTCTGGAACAAATCAGCATCGTACCGGACATCCGGGGTCTGGCTTCGGAATATTCCAGCGTAAACCTGTTTGAACATATTGATCCTTCTGCCACACTGTGGATTAACAACATCAGCTTTGTTGCCGGCCTGTTGGATAAAATCTTCGAACAGGTTTGTGCCCCGAAAACAATTCAGGAGGATGTAGTTCAAATAGAAAAATGGCAACTCTTTACAGGAGACTCTTTTCTGCAACGGATTGCCAGTTTCCAATCGGTTGAACTCAGTTCACAATGCTACTACCCGGATGCTTTGCAGATGGACTATAGAATTCTGCCTCAACCGTCCTTTAACAAGAATTTTAATCTGCTGGCAGAAAATCTTGCAGAACAGCTCAACCAGGGTTATAAACTGTTTATCCTGAGCAACAGTGAAAAGCAATTTGAAAGGCTGGTTTCGATTTTTTATGACCTTAACAACAAAATCAGTTTTACTCCCTTGCTGAAATCTTTGCATGAAGGTTTTATCGACCGTGATATACTGATTTGCTGTTATACAGATCATCAGATATTTGAAAGATATCACAGGTATTCCATTCACAATTATTTCAGTACCAAAGCTGCGCTTACCCTTAAAGAATTGACCGGACTGAAGCCAGGTGATTATGTAGTTCATATTGATCATGGAATAGGCATATTCGGCGGACTTGAAAAAATCGTGAACAATGGAAAAATACAGGAATCCGTCAGGCTTGTTTACAGGGATCAGGATGTTCTGTATGTGAGCATTCATTCTCTTCATCGCATTTCAAAATATAAAGGAAGGGAGAATGAAGTTCCGAAACTGCATAAACTTGGCAGCAATGCCTGGAATAGGCTAAAACAAAACACCAAAAGCAGGATTAAGGATATTGCCAGGGGACTGATTACACTTTATGCAACGCGAAAGTTGAATGAGGGTTTTGCTTTTTCAGCTGATACTTACCTTCAGACGGAACTTGAAGCATCCTTTGTTTATGAGGATACAATCGACCAATTAAAAACTACTGTTGCCATTAAGGAAGATATGGAATCCCGTAATCCAATGGACAGGCTCGTTTGCGGGGACGTAGGATTTGGAAAGACAGAAGTCGCCATAAGAGCTGCATTTAAAGCTGTTGCAGACAGCAAACAGGTAGCCCTGCTTGTGCCCACAACCATCCTTGCCCTGCAGCACTATAATACATTCTGTGAAAGATTGAAGGATTTCCCATGTAATGTGGAATATATCAACCGGTTTAAAAAGGGAAAGCAGCAGTCTGAGATCATACGCTCACTAACAAGCGGCAGGACCGATGTCATTATCGGTACGCATCGTCTCCTGAGCAATGATATTCAGTTCAAAGATCTTGGCCTTCTCATTATCGATGAAGAACAGAAGTTTGGAGTAAGTGCAAAGGAAAAACTGCGGAAAATCAGATCGAATGTGGACACCCTGACACTTACCGCCACCCCGATTCCCCGTACCCTCCAGTTCTCGCTCATGGGGGTCAGGGATCTGTCGGTGATCAATACACCTCCACCGAACCGGCATCCGATCGTCACGGAACTCCACTCATTTGAGGAAGAAATCATCCGTGAAGGAATTGAATTCGAGACATCCCGCGGAGGACAGGTTTTCTTTATTCACAACAGGATTCAAAATATTCATGAGGTCTCCGAGCTCATTCATAAGCTGTGCCCACGCGTTTCAATATGTGTCGCGCACGGACAAATGTCCGGCAGGGAGCTGGAAAGCAACATGACCGGTTTCATCAGGGGGGATTATGATGTTCTGGTTGCAACCGCGATCATTGAGTCAGGTCTCGATATTCCCAATGCAAATACAATTTTTGTCAACAATGCCCACTATTTCGGATTAAGTGACCTTCATCAGCTCAGGGGCCGTGTGGGAAGGTCCAACAGGAAAGCTTTCTGCTACCTTCTCGCACCGTCATCCTCTCTTTTGACACCTGAAGCCCGCAAAAGACTGAAAGCCATCGAGGAGTTTTCCGAACTTGGAAGCGGTTTCAATATTGCCATGCAGGATCTGGATATCCGTGGTGCAGGGAATCTCCTCGGGGCTGAGCAAAGTGGTTTTATTGCTGATGTTGGATTCGAGACCTATAACCGCATCCTCAGTGAAGCCATACAGGAGTTGAGGGAAGATGAATTCCCGGAACTGAAGACTGACCTGGCCGAAAAATCCCGGAAATCTTCAAGCTATGCCAAAGACTGTCAGATTGACACTGACCTGGAATTGCTGTTTCCGGATGACTATATTGCAAGCATATCAGAACGGATGTTCCTCTACCGTGAACTGGACCAGATATTAACTGATGCGCAATTGAAAAATTTTAGGCTCCGGCTGGCCGACCGTTTTGGCCCCTTACCGGAACAGGCAAGCGAATTGTTGAAGGTGGTTTCTTTACGTCAGCTGGCAATTCAGGCGGGATTTGAGAAAATCATCCTGAAAAACCGCAGAATGACCGGATACTTCCCCACGGATCAGGACTCACCTTATTACAGATCGGAAGAGTTCAGCAAAATCCTGTACGTTGTGCAACAGGAAGGAAAGAGATTCAGGATGAAAGAAGATAAAAATAAACTTATATTGACCTGTGAGGCCATTGGCTCTGTGCAGGAGGCCATTGAGATCTTCAGGAAATTCAGTTCCGGCCAATCCAGGTAAACAGGGATCTCTTGTTTGGAAAATGATCCCGGAAAAGATACGTCCTTTTTTATATCTGATTTTTATCGTATATTTAATTCGCTCAAATGACAATTTTTTCATGTTATCGGGTAAATTATCAGTTGAAGCCGAAAAAAATTCAAATTACTTTAATAAATACATCCATTATGCTTGAAAATCTTTTGAAACTCATCCAGGAAAACGCAGACGATGCTATTGTTAAAAATCCGTCTGTGCCCAATTCGAAAAACAATGCTGTCATCAAAGCAGCTGCAGCTTCCATCTTTAATGGTCTGCGACAGGAAGCACGCAGCGGTGATCTGGATCAGCTGAAACAACTGCTTCAAAACCAGAAGAATGTTGAAACATCACCTGTTGTGAAGAATGTTTCCAATTCTGTTGCAGGTGACCTGATGAAGAAATTCCGTCTTGATAAAAACGCAGCTTCAGGAATTGTAGCCATGCTGATTCCGATCGTTATGAGCAGGCTGGTCCAGAAAACCAACGACCCTCAGGACAACAGCTTTAACCTGGATGGCATTCTGGGTTCCCTGATGAGCGGAAAAGGTTCCCAGATCGGCGGAATCCTGAATTCGTTGAAAGGATTGCTGGGAAGATAAAGGTTTTTAAGTTGTCAAAGCTTAACGTCTGACAGCATCAGTAGGCTTCAATCGTTTTTACCTTTTCCCTGAATTGAGAAACAACAGCTTCCTGAGCATTAATTCTTTCCTTTGCCGAATCCTGAAGTGATTCCTCTTTGGGTATTCGGGAATTGGCATCTTTTATTGCAGATTCAGCTTTGCTTATGTTGCTTTTGGATTTGTTGATATTCCTGGTAACCTTATTTTTACGTTTTTCAAGATCCCTGATATACTTCATTCTTTCTTCCTTGGCAGCTCCTTCTTCGAGCAAAACCACCTGTTCATTCTGGCTGATGATCTCTTCGGTAAGGGTTGACAGCTCGTTGTTCAGTACAACAAGGTTGTCGTTTTCGTTCTTAATAGTGCTTTCGCTTTTCCGGATTGTTCTCTCAAGTTTTGATTCCTGTTTCTGAAAGCCTTTAAGTTCATTTTCGATATCCCTGAGCTTTTCCTCTTCCTTTTCCAGCTGATCATTGGCAAGATCAATATACTGATCCTTGGCAAATTGCCTGATAAAATTCTTTGCACCCGTGAATTCTGATTCTGCAGTTCCCCTTTCAGCATAAAAGTCCTTTTTCAATTCAATCGATACCATAAGCCTGACCAGGGTATCCTGACTGACAAGCCTGCTGTAAATGTTTACAGGTGTTGGTGAGATGTCTTTGATGTTGGCACCGAAGATGGACCATTCACCGTTTTCATAGACGGCTTTTGACTTCGTACCCGATTCTATCGACCTGATCCAGCTCTTCTCAACAGTTTCATAACCTACTTCAGGAATGATAACAGATATGCCGGGATGTTCACTGTTAGTAAATACAATGTTTTCCTCGAAAACCTCAATGGGTTTTTGGGCGCTTATTGTTGCACAGGCTAATACCATAAGCAAAAAAAAGATATTTTGTGTCTTCATGAGATTTATTTTAATAGTTGTGTCTCATAAATATACAATTATTTATAGAATTCTGCAACACCTCGCTGAATTAAAAACCTGATGTACCGGTGCTGTTCTGATTTCGCAGGGAGGGCTAAAACCGGCTATAACGGTATGTCAGTCACTCCCCCGAGCGCATAAACCTGCTCCTTTACCCATTTTGCCCATTCTTTCGGAGTCCGGGATCTATCGAACGTGGCAGATGGAATTGGCTTGCCGAAAGTGACCGTTATACTTTTGTTGCGGTGTTTGTAGGTTTCATCAACAAGATAAAACATTTCGAGATTGGCTTTGATACCAAACAATTTTCTGAGCCGGTAAAGCCGGTAAAAAAATTTAGAATTGCTGCCGCTGAAATAAACCGGCACAACATCCCGCTTATATTGAACTGACTTTGTGATGAAATTCTTTTTCCACTCAAGGTCCATGATCCGGCCTTTGATGAACCGGGAGACAAATCCCGATGGAAAAGTGACGATCTGCGCAGATGAACGATATGTGGCATCAAGTTCCCTTGCAGCTTCCGATGCCTGCTTGCCATGCTTGTTGACCGGGATGAAGATGGAATGAAGATTCGTAATATTCATCAGAATATCATTCACAAGATACCTGAACTCAGAATAATACCTGCTCATTAATTCCATGAGCACCAGTCCGTCAAAACCACCCCACGGATGGTTTGCCGCAAAAATATAACGCCCCTCCCCTGGTATATTCTCTTCTCCTTTTACATGGACTGTTACATTGAAATCCTCAATAGCTGCCCTTACGAATTCAATTCCTGTTTTTTCGCCGTGAACCGCAAGAAAATCATTGATGTCCTTCTGATGTACCACCTTCTCCAGATAGCGGAACATGAAGCCGGGAATTATTTTGGCCAGCCTTGCATTCTTTTCGGCAAAGACCCTTCTCACATTGATCTCCCTAACCGGCTGTATATTAGAACTCTCATTCATAGATCATAAGCTCATCACGACAAATATCCATTGAAAAAAGTGAAAAAAGATAAAACTAAATTAACATATAAACGTAAAAGTTATCAACAAAGTGGGAAAAAATGGGGAATAGTGGTATAATGTGGGAATAAATGTATTATTTTTACGTTTCAAATCAACCGGGTATTTTATGATAACCTTCATCGGTGACTATACATGCAGGCTTGACAATAAGGGACGGGTTCTTCTTCCTGCTGCCCTTATCAAACAAATGAACCAGTTGGCTGTTGCCGGTAAGGGCGGGATGCAGGACAGATTTGTAATCAAAAAAGACATTTTTGAATCCTGCCTGCTTTTATATCCCATGGACGAGTGGCAGCGTCAGAATGAGATCCTGCGGAACAATACAAATCCTTTTAACCGCGAGCACAACAAATTCCTGCGGGGATTTTTCAAGGGTATTGCCGAATTGTCAATTGATGCCAGCAACCGCCTTTTGATTCCTAAACGACTGCTGGATTCAATTAACGCGGAAAGGGAAATTGTATTGGCGGGCCAGTTCGGCAAAATTGAAATCTGGTCTAAGGACCTGTATGAAACGGTTGAAAGCGGTGATGAAAGATTTGCTTCACTGGCTGAAAAAATAATGGGAAATACTCTGCATGAATCTGACAAACAAACATAACCATGCTGTATGTCCCATATATAAGAAAGAAATAACTCAATAAAAGTCAGATGGGTAATGATCATGTACCGGTTCTGTTGAATGAATGTATTGATGGACTGAATGTGAATCCAAAAGGCACTTATGTTGATGCTACATACGGGGATGGCGGATATTCAGAAATCCTGCTGAAAAAATTGAGTTGCGGAAAGCTTTTTGCCATTGACATGGACGAAGCGGCATCTGCCGATCTGCCTGAAAACCAGAATTTTTTTTTCATCCATGGGAATTTCAAATTTATTAAAAACTACCTGAAGTATTACAGAATTGAACAAGTCGACGGGATTGTGGCGGACCTCGGGGTCTCATCCCGCCATTTCGATCAGGCAGAAAGAGGATTTACCTACCGGACCGAGGCGCTGCTTGATATGCGCATGAACACCAAAAGCACCATCACTGCAGAAAAAGTAATTAACGAATACGACGTGAACCAATTGTCAGGGTTGTTGAAAGAATACGGAGAACTGAAGCAGGCTGACAAACTTGCAAACCTGATTGCTGAAAAAAGGAAGGAGGAAAAAATCGAAACCAACATGCAGTTAATTGGATGTATACAGAAAATTGTACCGAAAAGGACTGAAAATCAGTTTTTGTCACAGGTGTTTCAGGCACTCAGGATCGAAGTGAACCAGGAACTGGAAAATTTACGGATCTTTCTGCACAGTTCAGTTGAATTGTTAAGAAGTGGAGGCCGGCTCGTCGTTGTAAGTTACCATTCGCTTGAAGACAGAATGGTGAAGAACTTTATGAAATGGGGAAAGATCGATGGCCCTCCGGAGAAGGATCTGTATGGTAAATGGTCATCACATTTTAATGTCATAACCAAAAAACCTTTAATTCCCGGAGAAGAAGAGATCATGAAGAATCCAAGGTCAAGAAGTGCAAGATTAAGGATAGCAATTAAAATATGATCAGATTATGTACCGCGAAACCTTTCATCCGGAATTCATAGAAGTCGAACCTCCACCGGCAGAAAGTCCTGAACACCATGAAAATTGGGAAAACGCCGGTGAAGAGAACGCGAAAAAAAAGCCGAGAGTCAGAATCAAGGAGCTCATTGACGGAACCATCCTGGTTCGTGAAGATACAAGAAAACAGCTGCCCTATATTTTGTTCCTGACTTTTCTAGGGATCATTTACATCGGTAACCGATTTTATGCAGAACGGGTTGTCAGGAATATCAGTGAGGCCAAAACCGAAGTAACCAACCTGCGTGCAGAACAAATTACAACCACTGCTGAACTGATGAACATCAGCAGACCGTCAGAAGTAACGGAACTGATCCGGGAGCGAAATCTTGGATTGGTTGAATCTGTTGAGCCACCGAAAAAACTGGTCAGAAAATAACGGATTATGTCAGTCAAGAAAGAAATATTATGGCGTGTGGCAATCGTGTACATCATATTTCTGCTTTCAGGTTTTGCCATAATCGGAAGGGTGATTTACCTACAGGTATTCGAAAAAGAAAAGTGGCAGGCAAAAGCCGGTGATTTCTCCATAAAGACAATGTCCATTCCTGCCGATCGAGGCAGCATATATGCCGCAGATGGCCGGTTGCTTGCAAGTTCAATCCCCCATTATGAGATCAGGTTTGATGCGAAATGTCCAAACCTTACTGACAAAATCTTCAATGCGGGAATCGATTCACTTTCAATGATGCTGTCGCGGCTTTTCAGGGACAAATCAACACAGCAATATAAAAACGAGCTGGTTGAAGCAAGGAAAACGGGACGCCGATATCAACTGGTCAAAACCGGAGTAACCTACAATCAGCTGAAAGAACTTAAAACTTACCCGATCTTTCGCCTTGGTCAGTTTAAGGGAGGTTTTATCTATATGCAGGAAAGCCGACGCGTAAGGCCCCATCAAACCCTGGCAGGAAGACTTATCGGATACACCACACAGGATCCCCAAGGCAATGTTGTCGGTATCGAAGGAGCTTATAATGATCAGCTTGCGGGGACAGAGGGGATCAGGCTCATGCAGCGTCTTTCGGGCAATGTGTGGATGCCTATGAACGACCGTAATGAAATTGAACCGAAGGATGGTCAGGATGTCATTACCACCATTGATGTAACACTTCAGGATGTGGCACATAAAGCTCTGCTGCAACAGCTGGTCTCTCAGGATGCCCATCATGGAAGCGTTATACTTATGGAAGTCCGAACCGGTGAAGTCAGGGCAATGGTCAACCTCGGAAAAGATGATGATGGCAGATACCTTGAAATACAGAACTATGCTGTAGGAGAAAGTACGGAACCCGGTTCCACATTCAAACTGCCTGTGCTGATGGCAGCTCTTGAGGATGGCGTGGTAGCGCTTGGAGACACCATTGATACAGGTAACGGCACTTTTAATATCTATGACATCGTGATCCGTGATGATCAGTATGAACAGGGTGGCTATGGCAAAATCACGGTTGAAGAAGTTTTTGAATACTCCTCCAATGTAGGTATGGCAAAAATCATTTCCGAAGCTTACAAAAACAATGAACATCATTTTATTGACCGGCTGTATCATATGGGACTGAATGAAAAACTCGAAATTGACATCATCGGGGAAGGCCGCCCCGAGATTAAATATCCAGGCGATCCTTACTGGTCAGGTATATCGCTGGCAATGATGTCACATGGATATGAGGTCAGGCTGACACCTCTGCAGACACTTGCATTCTATAATGCCATTGCCAATCATGGTAAGATGGTCAAGCCTATGTTTGTCAAGG
This sequence comes from Bacteroidales bacterium, assembly GCA_016926205.1. GTDB lineage: Bacteria > Bacteroidota > Bacteroidia > Bacteroidales > UBA10428 > UBA5072. The sequence continues at coordinate 63,300 of JAFGPB010000073.1, read as the reverse complement.
AACTCCGTTATCATGGCAAGGTCGTTAAGCGTTTTGACACGCAGGTTTTGAAGTCCTCCGTATGTTCCAGATCAACACTCAGGCAGGTGCATCAGATCCTGAAGGGAGTGGTGGAGTCAGGAACTGCCAGGAACCTTCGCGACGACAAGATCATCATAGCAGGGAAAACAGGAACAAACCAGATATACAATAAGGAATACGGATATAAATCCAAATCGGAAGTAAGTTACCAGGCTTCTTTTGTTGGCTATTTTCCTGCTGATGATCCCATGTATTCCTGTATTGTAGTTGTCAATTCCCCTTCGAAAAACGTTTATTACGGGAACCAGGTGGCCGGACCCGTTTTTCTTGAAATTGCCAGAAAGGTCTATTCGACTTCAATTGAAATGCACCCTGCACTGAAGGCCGGCAGTAACAAAGTTCCTGAAACACCTTATTCAAAGGATGGCAATCGTGATGAACTTAAAAAAGTTCTGCAACAACTTGATCTTCCATTAGACAATAAGAACACCAGTGCATTCTGGGTCAATACTGAAAAAAGGGCAGACGTCATCGCTTTTGAAGAACGTGAGATTATCGAAAATCTGACACCAAACGTCGAGGGTATGGGTGCCAAGGACGCAATATATCTGCTTGAAAATGCAGGGTTCCTTGTGGAAATAAAAGGATACGGAAGTGTGAAAAGTCAGTCCGTTTCCCCCGGTACAAGGATCAGAAAAGGGACAAAAATCACTCTTGAAATGAGCTTTAGCTAAATGGCAGCAAAAAAACTGGAAGAAATATTACTTTGTTGCGAAATCCTTTTGAAGAGGGGACCGGCGGATGTTTCAAATCCCCAAATTACAGGTGTTGTTTTTGATTCCCGGAAGGTTTCTCCCGGAATGATCTTTGTCGCGATCCCCGGTACTCTGACCAATGGTCATTTTTACCTTGATCAGGCCGTTGAATCGGGCGCATCAGCTATAGTATATGATGATCCGGCATATGATAAAAACTATACCGTTCCATCGGTGCGCGTCCGAAACGCTGCCATTGCGCTGGGAAAGCTGGCTTCCGCGTTTTATGACCATCCTTCTTCAGAACTGAAGCTTATCGGGGTTACCGGAACAAATGGAAAGACTACAACCGTAACCCTGTTGCACCGACTTTTCAACAAACTGGGATACCTGTCAGGATGCTTTTCAACGATCTGCAACTATATCGGAAATGAGCCAAGAGAAGCTACACATACCACTCCGGATCCTGTCCAGCTTAACCATACAATGCGGGAAATGGTGGATGCGGGATGCCGCTATGCATTTATGGAGGTAAGCTCCCATGCTCTTGTCCAGAATCGCATTTCCGGACTGACTTTCACAGGAGGGATTTTCACTAACATCACACATGACCACCTCGATTACCATAAGAGTTTTAATGATTACCTCCAGGCAAAGAAATCTTTTTTCGATCTGCTTATGGAACACAGTTTTGCCATCATCAATGCTGATGACCGCAACGGCAGGATTATGGTGCAGAACACCAAAGCAAAGGTCGAATTCTATGGATTGAAATCGCTTGTGAAATTCAAAGCCCGGATCATAGAAAGCCATATGGATGGAATGTTGCTGGAAATTGACCAGACACAGGTCTGGTCGAAAATCATAGGTGCATTCAATGCCTATAACCTTCTGGCTGTTTATTCCTGTTCACGCCTTCTCGGAATCGGGAAAGAAGAGGCATTGCAAGGTCTGAGTACACTGGAAACGGTAAAGGGACGTTTTCAGTACATGCGTTCAAATCAGGGGATCACGGCAATTATTGACTATGCGCATACTCCCGATGCCCTTCAGAATGTACTCAAAACCATACATCAGGTGAGAAAAGGTGACGTGAAAGTAATCACTGTCGTTGGAGCCGGAGGTGACAGAGACAGGATGAAGCGCCCAAAAATGAGCCGTATTGCTTCAGAATTGAGCAATCTGGTAATCCTGACTTCCGACAATCCCAGGAATGAGGATCCGGAACAGATTATCAAAGACATGCAAAACGGTCTGGATGCCAGGCACCAGAAAAAGATCATCACGATTACGAACCGCAGGGAAGCTATAAAAACAGCCTGTATGCTTGCCCGGCCTGATGACATCATCCTCATTGCAGGTAAAGGCCATGAGGATTATCAGGAAATAAAGGGCACAAAATATCATTTCAGTGATTCCGAAATCGTGGAAGAAATCTTTAAAACGAATAAAATCCTATAACCGGATCATGCTATACAGTCTGTTTGAATATTTGGATCAGCTTGACATTCCCGGTGCCGGACTGTTCAACTACATATCGTTTCGTTCGGCCATGGCAGCAATCACTTCTCTGCTGATATCCACCTTTTTCGGCAAAAAAATCATCCTGATGCTGCAAACGGCCCAGATCGGTGAAACAGTAAGGGATCTTGGTCTTGAAGGTCAATTGAACAAAAATGGCACACCCACCATGGGCGGTTTGATTATTCTGCTGTCGACCATCGTGCCGCTGCTGCTGTTCGGAGATCTGCAGAACGTGTACTTAAAGCTGATGCTTTTCATTACTGTATGGCTCGGAATGATCGGATTTCTTGATGACTATATTAAGGTATTCAAAAAAAACAAATCCGGATTGCGGGGCAAATTCAAGGTTTTTGCCCAGATCATAGCGGGTCTGGTTGTCGGACTGACACTTCACTTCAGTGACGATATCGTCGTACGGGAAAAGGTTCTCAATGAAAAAGGCGTACCCGTTACGGAAATTATCAATGGAGAAGAAAGCAGCGGGCCAGTCATTAATTATATCACCCAAGATTTAAAATCTACCAAAGTGAACGTACCTTTTTTTAAGAACAATGAATTTGACTACGCCATGCTGCTCTGGTTCCTTGGTGAAAAAGCCGCTCAATATGCATGGATTGTGGTTACCCTCGCAGTGATTTTCATCATAACGTTTGTTTCCAACGGAGCCAACCTGACCGACGGGCTGGATGGACTGGCTGCAGGAACATCAGCCATTATGGGTACAACACTTGGAGTACTTGCATATGTGTCAAGCAATACAATAATATCGGACTACCTGAATATCATGTATCTGCCAAATACCGAGGAACTGGTCATTTACATTTCAGCCTTTATCGGGGCAATGATCGGCTTTTTATGGTACAACTCCTATCCTGCGCAGGTATTCATGGGAGATACCGGAAGCCTGGCGATCGGAGGCATTGTTGCCGTTTATGCAATCCTCATCCGCAAGGAATTGCTCATACCCATCCTTTGCGGAATTTTTGTTGTGGAAAGCCTGTCCGTTGTCATTCAGGTCAGCTGGTTCAAATACACCCGGCTGATATCCGGCCGTGGCCGGAGAGTTTTCAGGATGGCGCCCCTGCACCATCATTATCAAAAATTAAAGTATCCTGAACCCAAAATCGTTACAAGGTTCTGGATCGTTGGTATCATGCTGGCAATCTTTACAGTAATTACACTTAAAATCCGATAAATATGGAAAAACGTATCGTAATACTCGGCGCTGGCGAAAGCGGGACAGGCGCAGCCGTACTGGCAAAAAAACAAGGTTACGATGTATTCATTTCAGATTCCGGAAAAATTAAGGAATCTTTCAGGGAAATTCTTTTAAACTATGAAATCGATTTTGAAGAGGGAAGACATACAGAACGTTTCATACTGAATGCCGATGAAATCATCAAAAGTCCGGGAATCTCCGAAAAATCAGAAATCGTTCAGATCATCAGAAAAAAAGGGCTAAGAATCATTTCAGAAATTGAATTTGCAGGAAGATATACTACTGCAAAAAAAATATGCATTACAGGCAGTAATGGCAAAACCACAACGACAAGCCTGATTCATCATATGCTCAGAAAAGCAGGATTGAATGCCGGACTCGCAGGCAATGTGGGTAAGAGCTTTGCAATGCAGGTAGCAACCGAAAACTATGATTACTATGTCATCGAGCTCAGCAGTTTTCAGCTGGACGGGATGTATGAATTTAAGGCTGATATTGCGATCCTGTTGAACATCACTCCGGATCACCTCGACCGGTACGATTATAACCTGCAGCACTATGTAAATTCGAAATTCAGAATCAGCCAGAACCTGGCAGAAGATGATTTTTTCGTCTACTGTTCCGATGACGAAATCACCATCCGGGAGCTTGAAAGAATTGTCATGAAGGCAAAACAGCTCGGATTCACCATGCGGGAGAAAAGACAGCCGGGAGCTTACCTGGACGGCGATACCATGAAGATTGAAGTGGATGACGAACTCTTTGAAATGTCCCTTGCCGATCTGGCCCTGAAAGGAAGGCATAACACATACAACTCAATGGCCGCAGGAATTACAGGGAACGTCCTGAAGCTCAGGAAACCTGTGATCAGGGAAAGTCTCATGGATTTCACGGGAGTGGAACACAGGCTTGAAAAGTTCATTAAAGTGCACGGCATTGAATTTATCAATGATTCCAAAGCAACGAACGTGAACTCAACCTGGTATGCGCTGGAAAGCATGACAAGTCCCGTTATCTGGATTGCAGGAGGAATTGACAAAGGCAACGACTATTCCGGACTCGAAGATCTGGTGAAATCAAAAGTGAAAGCACTGATCTGTCTCGGAAAGGACAATGCCCGCCTGCACGAAGCATTTGAAGGCACAGTCCCCGTTATTGTCGATTCCGCCAGCATGAAGGAGGCCGTTTCAAATGCCTACAGATGCGGTGAAAAAGGAGATACCGTTCTGCTGTCACCCGCCTGTGCGAGCTTTGACCTGTTTGAAAACTATGAAGACAGGGGCAGGCAGTTTAAAAAATATGTGAAAGAATTATAAATAAAAGGATTAATATATACTGAAATAGCATCATTGAGAAGTTCTTTATCCAATTAAAAAATTGAGAAAAAACAGATAATCAAGTCAATAAATCAAAATATATCATGGCAGGAGGATTTAAAAAATATTTCAGAGGTGATCCGGTGATCTGGGCCGTTATCGTCCTGCTTTCCGTTTTTTCACTTCTGGCAGTCTACAGTTCAACAGGTTCACTGGCTTACCAGTACCAGGGGGGCAATACCAGCTATTACATCCTCAAGCATGCTACCATTCTTGCGATGGGACTTTTAATTACATACATCACCCACCTGATCCCCTATAAATATTTTTCCAGGTTTTCGCAACTGCTCCTTGCGGTTGCAATACCACTACTGGCCATAACCCTGGTATATGGTGTGAGTCGGAATGAAGCAGCCCGGTGGTTAGCGATACCGGGACTGGGACTGACATTTCAGACTTCGGACATTGCAAAACTGGCCATTGTTATGTATACGGCCAGGATTCTTGCGAAAAATCAGGATGATATTAAAAGTTACCAGAAAGCATTCAAACCGATCATCATACCCCTGCTGATCATCTGTTTGCTGGTCGTACCCGCCAATTTTTCCACAGCTTTCCTGATTTTTACCTCGGCATTTATCCTGATGTTCATCGGAAGGATAAAATTTTCTTACCTGTTCGGTTTTACGGGACTGGCGGCATTGATCATGGCAGTCCTGATCACGGCAGCCCTTTCGAATGACTGGAAAGGCCGTATAGGCACGTGGAAAAACAGGATCGAGAATTTTGCTGACGGAGGGAATGAAGAGGACTACCAGGTGAGTCAGGCAAAAATCGCCATCGTCAGCGGGGGTCTGGTCAAACTGAGACCGGGTAAAAGCATTCAGCGTAATTTTCTTCCCCACCCCTATTCCGATTTCATCTACGCCATTATTATTGAAGAATACGGATTGCTTGGGGGTATTGCAGTGCTTTTCCTGTATCTTTATCTGCTTTTCAGGGCCGGTGTTCTGGTGAGGAACAGTTCCACGACTTTTCCTGCATTCCTGGCTATGGGACTGGCCATTATGATCACATTCCAGGCTGTCATCAATATGGCGGTGGTCGTCAATCTCCTGCCAGTTACAGGACTGCCGCTGCCCATGATCAGCATGGGTGGTTCCTCTCTTTTATTCACTTGCATTGCATTTGGCATGATCCTGAGTGTGAGCCGTGGAATTAAGAAACAACAGGCGTCGGAAACTATGGATCCGGGACAAGAACAATCGGTTGATGAACAGGAAGATCATAATTAGCGGAGGAGGGACGGGTGGGCACATTTTCCCAGCCCTGTCGATTGCCCGGGAAATTCGTAAAAGAGATCCCGAGGCCAGTCTGCTGTTTGTCGGAGCCAAAGGTAAAATGGAAATGGAAAAAATTCCTGCCGCTGGATTCCCCATCATCGGACTCCCTGTTGAAGGTCTCCGCAGAAAGATGATCCACAGGAACATCACAGTGTTCATAAAATTAATCATCAGCATGGCAAAAGCCATGCGGATACTCAGGACTTTCCGTCCGGATCTGGTCATCGGTGTAGGCGGATATGCCAGCGGACCCATCCTGGGTATGGCCTTAATGAAGAAAATACCCTATGTGATCCAGGAACAGAATTCTTATGCAGGCATCACCAACAGAATTCTTGGGTCGAAAGCGGCTCGTATTTTTGTCGCCTATCCGGGAATGAACAGGTACTTCCCTGAGCAAAAAATCATATTCTCCGGAAACCCGGTAAGGGAGGAGGTAAGCCATGAGCATGCAAAAGCTGCGGAAGCATACCAGCATTTTGGCATTCCTGCCGGTAAACCTGTGATATTGTTACTGGGTGGCAGTCAGGGTGCGGCAACGATCAATCAAAGCATTTTAAATCATCTCGGTCTGATAGAAGGTGAAAATGTTCACATTCTGTGGCAGACCGGCAAGCTTTATCACAGGCAAATCGAAGAAGAACTGAAGGACAAAGATCTAAGGAACCTGACTTTCGTTGATTTTATCGACCGCATGGACCTGGTCTACAAACTTGCATCAGTAATCGTCTCAAGATCAGGTGCATGTACCCTATCAGAACTTTGTTGTGTCGGCAAGCCCGTTATTCTTGTACCCTCACCCAATGTGGCAGAGGACCATCAAACAAGGAATGCCATGGCCCTCGTCAAAAACAATGCAGCCATCCTGATAAGGGATGCGGACGCAGTTTCATTATTGATACCGGAAGCCCTGAAACTGGTAAAAAATGAAAGAAACAAGTCTGTGCTGGCTGAGAACTGCAAAAAAATGGCCATGACCGGTTCAACCAAAACTATTGTGGATGAAATATTTAATTTGATGCATGTGAAGTGAATGCTCTGGATAACATAAAACGCGCTTATTTTCTTGGAATAGGAGGTATCGGCATGAGTGCCCTGGCAAGATATTTCAGGTCTGCAGGCAAAGCAGTGGCGGGATATGACCTCAATCCCACACCACTTACGGTCTCTTTGCAGAAAGAGGGAATTCGGGTACATCATAACGATGCACCCTGCGAGATCCCCGAGGCATTCCGCCGGCCCGCAGGAACGCTGGTTGTTTATACTCCGGCTGTCCCGGATGACCTGCAGGAAATGATCTTCTTTAAAGAGCATCATCACAGACTTTTCAAGCGTTCGGAAATACTTGGCATGCTGTCAGCTGAAATGAAAACTGTGGCTGTGGCCGGCACCCACGGCAAAACTACGGTATCGACCATGGTGGCGTTTCTGTTGATGCATACCACAGCCGGTTGCAATGCGTTTCTTGGGGGGATATCAAAAAATCTGAACAGCAACCTGATCTATGATCCCGAAAGCAACTGGATGGTGACTGAGGCCGACGAATTTGACAGGTCTTTCCTGAAACTGTACCCATTTGCAGCGGTTATCACAGCCATTGATCCTGATCATCTCGATGTTTATGGTAATGTCAATGAAATGCATCGTTCATTTGATCAGTTTGCCTCGCAGATCAGCGAAAACGGCCTGCTGCTGATGAAAAAAGACATTCCCCTGGATCTGAAATCCATTAAAGCCAGAATCCTGACCTATTCAGTTCAGGGTAAAACAGATTTTTATGCACAAAATATAAGACTTGAGGAGCACCGATCCTCGTTTGACCTTGTGGGACCCGGCTTTGCCATAAACGACATCTCACTGGAACATCCGGGAATGCTGAATGTGGAAAATGCCGTTGCTGCATCCGGTATTGCTTCCCTTCTCGGAGTAGAGTCCGGGATCATCCGTAGTGCGATGGGCAGCTTTACAGGCATACGGCGCAGATTTGATCTTCAGGTCACAAAAGAGAATATCGTATACATCGATGATTACGGGCATCACCCAAAAGAAATTGAAGCGACCATTTCATCCATACGCACACTGTATCCGGGCAGAAGACTAACAGGTGTGTTTCAGCCTCACCTCTATACCCGGACACGGGACTTTGCTGACGGATTTGCAGAAAGTCTGGGATTGCTTGACGAGTTGATCCTGCTGGATATCTATCCTGCACGTGAACAGCCTATACCCGGAATCAGCTCTGAAATCATCCTGAACCGGGTACCCATCAGAAGCAAGATGCTTTGCAGAGATGATCAGCTGATCCCTGAACTCGTAAAAAGGAATATTGACATTTTGCTGACAATAGGTGCCGGAGATATTGAACGGTTCGTGGAACCCATAAAAAAATTATACAGATGACAGATATCCTTCTATGAAAAAGTTGTTAAACATACTGTTTTTGGTTTTCATGAGTTCCTATTTCATTGTGATCTGTGGTTTTATCAACACCAGGGAACAAAATGCCAGCATTCAGTCATTCCAGGTCCATATCAGGGACAGCCTCGCCTATCAGTTCCTGGGTGCAGAGGATGTGATCAATATGCTGAACCGCAACGATCTGAATCCGGTTGACAAATCCCTGAAAGAAATCAGACTGAGGGATATTGAAGAGCATCTTCGCAAACATAAGATCATAAAAGATGCTGAAGCCTATGTGACTGAACCCGGTGTCCTGCATCTGGACATATGGCAGAAAAATCCCTTTATCCGGATCATTAACGGGGCAGACCAGGGATATTATCTTGACCGGGAAGGCAATATCATTCCCCTTTCCGATAATTTCAGCCCCTTTGTTCTGGTCGCATCAGGATTCATCAGGGAGCCTTTTACAATTTCCCGGACAGTAAATATTTTTGAGATCAAGCATGACTCTTTGCCTTCAAACCGGCGTGTGTTGTATGACCTTTTTGACCTTGCAGCTTTCATTGACGGTGACGATTTCTGGAAATCACAGATTGAACAGATCTTTGTTAATAAAAATTATGATTTTGAATTGGTTCCCAGGGTAGGACCTCATATTATTGAGTTTGGAAAAGCAGAAAACATCGGGCAAAAATTTGAAAATCTGAGACTGTTGTATTTACAGGGTTTGAACAATGTCGGCTGGAACCAGTATATCCGCATTAATGTAAAATACAAGAACCAGGTAGTTTGTACTAAAATATAACGAAATGAGCCACAACAAAATTCTTGCAGCAATTGATATCGGCACAACAAAAATTGTAACCATTGCCGGACAACTAAACAGCAACAACAAGCTGGAAATCATAGGGATGAGCAAGACTCCTTCCAGGGGTATCAAACGTGGTGCTGTTCTGAACATTGAAGAAGCTGTAAGCGCCATCAGCCATACAGTGGAAGAAGTGCGGAAACAAACCGGACTGAATATTAAGGAAGCATTTGTGGGTATTGCAGGACAGCATATTAAAAGCATCCGGAACAGGGGTTATATCCTTCGTGATTCATATGACGATGAGATCAAAAAAGAAGATACAGACCGGATCCTGTCCGAAATGTATAAGATCTCCCTGCAACCGGGTGAGGAGATCATCCATGTGCTTCCCCAGAATTATGTGGTGGACAGCGAGACCGGCGTTAAAAACCCGGTAGGTATGTTTGGAAAACGTCTTGAGGGCAATTACCACATCGTAATCGGTCAAACCAGTTCTGCACGGACCATAGAACGCTGTGTAAACAGGGTCGGAATCAATGTCATCCAGATGATCCTGGAGCCACTGGCATCCTCCGCGGCCGTGCTCACAGATGATGAGATCGAAGCCGGTGTAGCCCTGGTAGATATCGGCGGGGGAACAACAGATGTGGCAGTTTATTGCGATGAGATCATCAAACATACTTCGGTGATTCCATTCGGCGGAAATGTGATCACAAAAGACGTCATGGAAGGTTGTTCCATCTTAGGCAAACATGCGGAGCAATTGAAAATACAATACGGTTCAGCACTGGGAGACCTGGCTGAGGAATCAAAAGTAGTGGCTGTACCGGGTATCAGCGGACGTGAACCTAAGGAGGTATCCGTCAAGAGCCTGGCTTATATCATTCAATCACGGATGGAAGAGATCATGGATGCTGTAATCTACCAGATCGAGGAATCGGACTGTCTCGAAAAACTCAATGCAGGCATTGTTCTTACCGGTGGCGGATCCGTTCTCCGTCATCTGCCCCAGTTTGTGAAGTATCGAACCGGACTCGATGTACGCATTGGTATGCCAGATGTACAGCTGGCCCGGCCTGAACTCAAGGAAGTGATTCACCCCATGTACTCCACCAGTGTAGGTTTACTGCTGATGGGATTTGAGAATAAACCCTGCAAAGACAGTACAGCTGATACAAAGCAAGCAGAAATACCTGAATTTGCCGAAGATGAAGTAAATTCAAGCAAACAAGGCAGTAAAATCAATGACATCATTAAAAATTTGAAAGCCAACATCATTGAATTCTTTGATGACGGAACCGACAAAAATATGTAACCATTAAAATATCAAACCATGGACGAACTTATGCATTTTGAACTTCCGGTCAACAGATCGTCTATTATTAAAGTACTGGGTGTCGGAGGCGGTGGCAGCAATGCAGTGAATCACATGTTCAGGCAGGGTATCAAGGATGTGGATTTCGTTGTGTGCAATACGGATGCTCAGGCACTGGCAAACAGTCCCGTGCCCGTAAAAATCCAGCTGGGTGCTTCCCTGACCGAGGGCCGGGGAGCCGGAAACAAACCGGAAATCGGCAAACAGGCTGCAATAGAAAGTCTGGATGCCCTGACAGAAGTATTGTCCGTCAGCACACGAATGCTTTTTATTACAGCCGGTCTGGGCGGTGGCACGGGGACAGGTGCTGCACCTGTCATTGCGCGTGCTGCAAGGGAACTGGGAATTCTTACCGTAGCAATCGTAACGATACCATTTAAAAATGAAGGTCCGCGCCGTATAAACCAGGCACTTGAAGGCATCGGCGAGCTGGAGGAACAAGTTGATTCCCTGTTGGTTGTCAACAATGAGAAAATCCGTGAAATATACGGAGACCTTAGATTATCGGAAGCTTTTTCCAGGGCAGATAATGTTCTGGCAGTCGCCGCCAAAGGTATTGCAGAAATCATTACTGTACACGGTTTTATTAATGTTGATTTTGCGGATGTGCAGACAGTCATGACCAACAGTGGAGTAGCGATCCTTGGGACCGGTACGGCTGAAGGTGAAAACCGCGCAATAGAAGCGGTCAAGCTGGCTCTGAATTCACCATTGCTGAACGATACAGATATCAAAGGTGCAAAAAACATTTTGCTGAATGTGATCTCAGGAAGTGAAGAAGTTACCATGGATGAGATCGGTCAGATCATTGACTTTGTGAAGGACTGCTCAGGTGTTCAGACCGACCTGATATGGGGCAACGGAACGGATATGAATCTCGGATCTGACGTCAGTGTGACGATCATAGCTACTGGCTTCAGTGCGCAAAGCATACCCGAACTTTACATCCGCAAACGACAGCTTGAAAGGATCCCCCTTGATGAAAAACCTGAAAATAACCGGGACGAAAATGACACAATATACGTGTTGAGGGACGTTTCCGGTAATGTTCCGGATCATGGCCATCCTTCCCAGCGTACCATTGAATTTGATCTAACGGCTGTGGATGACCATGTTTTCCAGGGTATCAGCAGGGTCAAGAGGCCACTGGATGTAAAAAAAGCCTCTGATAGGGTTAATATCATTAAGAGAACACAGGAAGAACTAAAGGATTTGAAAAGCAGTGCAGGGCAATCTGAAAGGGACATAGAAGAACTGGAAAACACTCCTGCATTTAAAAGAAAACAACTGCAGATCGAGATGCCAAAACATTCTGATGAAACTAAAATTTCCCGGTATTCTTTGTCAGATGATGATGAAAAGCAAGTAAAGCTAAGTAAAGACAATCCTTACCTGCATGGAGCAGTGGATTAAAAGAACTCTCTCCGACTATCTTCTATATCAGCAAGTTCCATAAGTGCATCGTATGCATAATATGTGGTCAGAGCACTGTAGTCCTGTTCTATGTATCCACGCAACTGTTCGATGGTCTGGGAAACATCGGAAACATCCCTGCTGATATTATTGACCACCATGATATAAACACCGTTCTCTCCTGTTATAGGTATGGATATTCTGTCCTGTTCAAGAGCGAGGGCAGCACCTACCAGCCGGGGTTCAACACCTGCACTCCCAAATGTGCTTGAATTGTATGTGATCTTTGAAGCCGTCTGTAGCTGCAGACCCTGGTCATCTGCCAGGGATTCCAATGAAGTGGCTTTCCCGATATTCTGAGTGAACTGTGCGATCAGTACTTCTGCTTTCTTTTGCTTTTTAACTTCGTTTTCGATCTCAAGCCTGATATCCTGCAAGGGGACAAAACCTTCTTCCCTGATTTCGTCGACCGTTGCTATGACATATTTATCATCAATCTTGAATACGTTGGAAACTTCATGCATTTCAGCCTGATAAGCCCAGCTTACCAGTTGTCTTGCGGAAGCAATACCGGGGACGCTTTTATCCATAGGACCCAAATTTAAAGCTGTCTGTAACTGTCCGGTAAAACTTTCCTCTTCAGCTGCCTGAATGAATTTTTCATGTGTGTTGTTCAAACCGGCAAATTCATTTGCCTGTATATAATAACGCTGGTCAGTAGCTTCACTGGCTTCCACTTTTTTTACCAGAGTTCCAACCTGCACTTTTTTCACTGATCTCGATTGATCCAGGATCTCCACAACATGCAAACCGTATTCCGTAGGAACAATCTTAATATCTCCTTCATTTCCAAAAAAACAGCTGTCGCTGAAGGATCTGACCATATCACCTTCCCTGAACCATCCCAGGTCACCTCCGGATTGAGCCGAATTATCCACTGAATTGGTCATTGCAAGCAACGAAAAATCCACTCCATTTTCAATCAGGTTTTTCAGGCTGTCAGCCATTTCAAAAATCATGCTGACATTGCTTTCCGTCACCTGCAAAAGGATATGCCTGGCTCTTACGGAGTCAGGAAGGTAATTGATTTCGGCCAGTCGTGAAATCTTATAAGCATCCTCCTCATAATAAGGCCCTAAAGTCGCACCGGGTTCCGCAGCAAACATAAAGTCATTCAAAGTATCGGGCAATTCGCCGTAACTGTAATTGGTGGCATCGTAGGGAACATCCGATTCCATCGTAATGAAGTGTTCTATGTCTTCAGCCGAGTCAAAATCCTCTTTGATGTCATTGATCCAGTTCTCTGCATCTTCGTAGTCTTCCGGTGAAGGCACCACCTGGTAAATAATAAAGGTGATGTCCCTGGATTCTTCCTGCCCGTAATTGTTTTTATGCTCCCGGTAATACTTCCTGATTTCCTTGTCGCTGATGTTTATCTCTGCATCCTGAACAGTACTGAAATTGCGGACCAGATAATCCACATCGACGGTCTTGCTTGCCAGCTCTGCGTTTTTGGAAGCTTCAAGTTCCGTTGCATACAACCCTTGTCTGATGATGTTCAGATATTTCTCATATCTCCGTTCGCGAAAGATTTCATTCTCAAGAAACAAATAATATATTTTTTCATCAATCATTTCATCGACGCTTTCTATCTGCTGCATAAACATGACAAATGCCTGCCTGTTGAATATCCCGGTTTGCGGATCGGTAAACAATTGCTGAATATAAGGATGCGGCTGGGCGCCCATGATCAGATCGGATAATTCTTCCTGTGAGACTTCAATACCAAGCTTTGCATATTGCTTATCAAGCAACAGATCCTGGATCATGCTTTCCCATGCAGCCGTCCGCAGCTGATCCATTACTTCCTGGTCAATACTCAGCTGACCTGTTTGCAGTTTCTGAATCTGCTCCAATTGCTTGACACGATTGTCATAGTCCGTATAGGGAATGGATTTACCAAACACTTCTGCAATTTCATATTTTGAACGCGTAAAAAGAGAGCCTCCTGAATCCAGCAAGTCACTCAATACAAATGCCAGCAAAGCCAGTCCGATCACGATGGCCACCAACATCCCGGCTTTTACTCTCAGTTTTTCTAAAATTGCCATAAAGCAACAGAATATTTGATTTTAAAAATAGGGTACGAATATAGCAATTTATCCGATTCCAATATTTTTTATATAAGTGAAAGTCAAATTTCAAAAGTATCGCGGATTTAAAATTAGAAGATTTTATAACCCTGATTCAGGATTGATGTTAAATTGAACCAGCTCGATACGCGTATGACTCACTTTCAATATCTTGATGTCAAAATTACCGATCCTGATGTTGTCATTCATTTTAGGTATGCTGCCGGAATGGTAGATGATAAATCCTGCAAGCGTACCATATTCCTCTGATTCCGGCACACTTATCCTGTATTTCTCGTTCAGATAATCTATTTCAAGTCGCCCAGAGAATATATAGCGCTCTTCTCCGAGGTCCTTCTCAATGAATGCATCAACATCATGTTCGTCATCAATTTCTCCGAATATTTCTTCAATGATATCTTCGATGGTCAACATTCCAGAAATACCGCCGAACTCATCAACAACTACCGCAACACTTTTGTGTTCCTTGATGAAAATCCTAAGCAGTTTGCTTGCAGGCATGGTTTCAGCCACATAGGACACTTCCAATAACCCCTTTCTCAGGGAATCAGGACTTTTAAAAAGTTCCTTCGAAGTGATATAACCTGTTATGTTGTCAATATTTTCTTCATAAATCAGAATTTTTGAGAAACCTGTTTCAATGAATCTCTGTCTCAATTCATCAACTGAGGTATTAACCTCCACGGCAGTGATTTCGGGTCTGGGGATCATGCAGTCACGAACCTTGACGTTCGCAAAATCAAGTGCGTTCTGAAAAAGTCTGATCTCATTCTTTTCTTCCTGGTTGAAATCTTCTGATTCATCATGACTCTCGCTTATGAGGTAATCGAGGTCCACTTTGCCAAAGACCATTTTATCATATTCTTTTGCAGATTCATCTTTCATTGCCTTTCTCATGACTACGCCTGAAAACCAATGCAAAAGCCTGCTGGCCGGATAAAATATGATGTAAACAAGAAGCAGGGGAACTGACATCAGGGTCAGTGTTTTGTTGGGATTGATCCTTACAACAGCCTTTGGAAGAAACTCTGCAAGCAACAATACGACGAACGTGGAAAGTAAGGTCTGTACGGCCAGAAGGCCCGTATCTGAAGTTATGTACTTCACAAAAAAGGGATTGAGTGACCTTGCCATAAAAATACCGTAAACAACAAGTGCCAGGTTGTTGCCCAGCAATATGGTGGCAATAAACTGGCCCGGAGATGACTGAAAGATGTTTATGATTCTGGATGATAGAAGCCCCTGTTTTTTATCAAGTTCAAGCCTGAGCTTGTTGGATGCGAGATAAGCGATTTCCATGCCTGAAAAAAAAGCCGAAGCTATAAGCATCAGTACGATGACAATTACATTATTCATAACTTAAATCATGCAGGTTCATTCAGACATTACAATCATTCGGTCAGCTCTTCATCTATTATTGCAGTACCCCTTGCCCCTTTCAAAGTTAACTGAGTGAGATCCTGATTTGCATCAAATCCTTTCTCACCGTAAAATACGCCATCCAAATTGGTGATTTTAGAAAATTTTTCGGAGTACAGTTTTTCGTTTTTCTGATCCCAGAACAACTGGTCTGTTTCGAGTTTTTCTCCGCTCAACAGGTTTTCCGCAAATACATTATCGCGTGCCTCCCAAAGTTCGGTCTCCTGATAAAAAATGGCGTAATTGGCTTGTATGTATGATTCCACATCCTGATCGTCATTGTAAAAATAAACATTAAGTCCCTGAGGAAATTCGATATAAGGTTCTTCAACCCTGTCGAATCTGTTCAACTCAGGTGTGATAATCCTGCCCTGCATCCTTCCCGAGTCATGATACACGATTTCAACGTCAAAACCTGTCTGATCCGGTATTTTCAATTCACTGGTCAGCGCATTTATGGTTTCAAAATCATTCTTACAGGAAAAGAATACCAATACTGTCATCAGGATCCATCCTGCGGATTTGTAAAGCATCTGTAAAAACTGACCTGTCATGGTACCGGTTTTCGTATTCTTTATTGGCACACTGTAAAAAAACAATCCGACAAAATTACGAATTCCGTATAGAATTTATGTTGAAGTTGAGTATATAATTAAGACCTTCCAGTGTAAGATTCGGACATAATATCAGCTGTTTAGATATTAACCCGGCAACATAAGATGAGTCCCCTCCTGTAGCAACAAATTTACATGCCGGAAATTGTTTAACGTAAGTATCGATATATCCTGTTGCTTCAAATACGATGCCCTGCTGAACACCTGAAACAATTGCGGATTCTGTATCTTCCCCCAGGAACGGATAATTCCTGTTGCTTTTCACAAAAGGCAGACCGGCGGTATAATCATGCAGGGACCTGAACCGTGTATTCAATCCCGGTGAAATATTCCCTCCCCGATACTCGCCTGTTGCACTCACAAAATCAATCGTTAATGCCGTCCCGAAATCAAAAATCAGAACATCTTCTCCGGGGAAATCCTTTATTGCTCCGGATGCTGCAGCAATACGGTCATATCCAAGGGTATCGGGTGTTTTATATACAACTCTGAAAGGAAGCGGAGTATGCCGGTCAAGATACAGTACTTTGGGACTCTGCCTTTTGATCGCAGTCATTATATTTTCACTGATTCTGCCTACTGAACAAAAAATCGAATTGCTGTATTCACGTTTTAAAATCCATTCAGAGATTCCTGTTTGATCCTGATTTTCGATGCTTATGCAGTCAACAATTACATCCCGATCAAAACATGCGATCTTGGAATGCGTATTACCGATATCAACAGTCAGGTTCACAAAAGTAATGCAAGCAGTTCCATATCAGGTAAAATTAACGAACAGTTGCTGTTTTTCAAAATAAATGGCAATCTCTGCATTCACTTCAAGTATTTTTCATTCTGCACAAAGAACAAAAGGGATTTGATTTGCAGGAGTTTTGTTAAAAAGGAAAACATCAGTGCAAAAATCACGAACAGGAAAAATGACAGGTACCAGTTCATGTCAATGTTCTCCATTAGAACTGCTACTCCAAGAACCACCAGGAAGAATATTGCCAACCGGGTCAACAAACTGTAATGAATCCTGAAATGAAAAATCTGTACAGCGAGTATAATCTGGTAAACCGCGGTAAAAAGCTGCGTTGCAACATGGGCTAAGGCTGCACCGATAACTCCATATTCACAGATGAGGACCAGATTCAGAACCAGGTAAAGGATAACTGAGATGAAAGCCATTTTGTTCAGTTGCAACAAACTTCCGTTGGCAGTCAGCAACGTACCGAAAGAATATGTAGTGCACATACCCAGAAAACTGCCAATCAGGATTCCGAAAACCCTCCCCGATATTTCAGTATGTTCAACATACAGCAGTGAGATGATTTCATTCCTGTATGCAATGCATCCACAGACCATGACAATTGCAGGCACAAACAGGAGCCTGGCGGACAGCTGCAATAAATCTGCAACAGGTTCATTCTGCTTGAGCAGTCGGGAAAAAACGGGCAGTAAGATAATTGTAAACAGATAACCATAGTTTGTGAGGATCTCAACGATTCTGAAACTTTGTGCATAAATACCGGCCAGTTCCTTTCCGTCCGATCGTAATATTCCGAGCAATACTGAGTTGGAACGTGTATAAATGGCCATCAGCATAATCAGCAATGCATACGGAAAGCTTCTTTTCAGAAATATCAGCGTTCGACCGGGATTGAAATTGAATTGAAAATCCCCTGAATTCATAAAGACAATGAGAAAAGCAAGTGCTGCCACGATCAAATATGCTGCAGTCTGCGCAAATACAAGCCATTCAATCCTGAATTGGATCCTGGTAAGCGGATTGAGCAATAAGAAACCACAGATCAGAATCACGATGAGCTTGTCCAGTATGGAGATAAGGCTTTCCAGCCTGAACATATGCAGTCCCCCGAGATTGGACCTTAAATACAATATAAAACCTGCAAGGAACTGGTTAAAAAGCAACAGTGTCAGCATCATGAATTCCTGCTTCACCCAGCCCAGAAAGGACCCTATTGTATAACAGACAGCGAAATAAATACAGCCCAGGATCAGCTTTAACGGCATGATGCCGGAAAAATACCGGCCGAGCATGCCGGGACTTCGGGCTATTTCGCGCCGGCTGTAATTCTCAATGCCAAGATCGAGTATGATCTGGAAGATCAGTGTGAAATTAAGCAAAATAAAATAGCTGCCGTAACTTATTGCGCCTACAGCATTCTGAATGCCGACATCAATTCCAAAGGCATAAACAGGTTTGATCAGGATATTGAGGAAAAGAAGAAATGCAAGATTTGTAATAAATTTCTTTTTCAATCCGCCTGAAATTATTTTCTTTACAAATGTATAAAGATATGTTAAAAAGTTGCTTTAATCCGTTAACCATTGAAGCCGGAATTGATGAAGCCGGTCGCGGTTGCCTTGCAGGACCGGTCTTTGCAGCTGCCGTGATCCTGCCTGATGACTACTGTAATCCTTCTTTGAACGATTCAAAAAAGCTGAGTGAAAAAACACGCAACAGGCTGCGTGACGAAATTGAGCATGTTGCCCTTGACTGGTCTGTCGTACATGTCGGCAATGAGAAAATTGACATTCTGAATATTCTGAGATCCTCAATTCTTGCAATGCACATGGCCCTGGATGGACTCAGGATACGGCCGGAACATATTATTGTTGACGGCAGTTATTTTTGTCCGTATGAATCTGTTCCCCATCATTGCATCATCAGGGGCGACAGTATATATGCATCAATTGCGGCAGCTTCTGTGCTTGCCAAAACTTACCGGGATGCCTATATGATATCACTGCATCAGGATTATCATCAATACGGATGGGATAAAAACAAGGGATACGGGACAACAGCCCACCGATATGCAATTGCAAAATATGGAACTACCCCGTATCACCGTAAAAGCTTCACTCTTGTTGATAAACAGTTCACTATTGATTTTTAAAATTTTACCTGTTTTTTTATGATCCCGCATTTTTTCTCCGCCATGAAGAAGACCCTGTATCTTTCTTTGTTGTTCATTTTGTCAATAAATCCAGGATCAAGGGCTGATGAAGGCATGTGGCTGTTGTCACTCATTCAGTCGCTGAACATCGATACCATGCAGGCGATGGGTTTTAGTCTTAATGCAGAAGATATATACAGTATCCATAAAAGCAGCATGAAAGATGCAATTGTGATCTTCGGTGACGGTTGTACCGGTGAAATGATATCCGGTGACGGACTGCTGATCACCAACCATCATTGTGGATTTGATATCATTCAAAGCCACAGTACAGTTGAAAATAATTACCTTGAAGACGGCTTCTGGGCAATGAACCGTGATGAGGAACTGCCCAACCCGGGACTTACGGTGACTTTTCTGAAATCGATGGAAGATGTCACGGATGCCGTTCTTGCGAATGTTGGTGAAGACCTGACTGAATACCAGAGAAGCACGGTCATTGAAATGGCATCGGATTCCCTTGTGGATTTAGCAACAGGGGACTCACACCTGAATGCAGTTGTTGAACCGCTTTTTGGCGGTAACAGTTACTATTTATTTGTTTATGAAGTATTTCAGGATGTCCGATTGGTCGGTGCGCCGCCTTCTTCCATCGGTAAATTCGGCAGTGATACGGACAACTGGATGTGGCCCCGTCATACGGGTGATTTTAGTATTTTCAGGGTGTACTGTAATCCTGACGGAAATCCCGCTGAATACCATCCGGATAATGTTCCTCTGGAACCGGGACATTATCTTCCTGTTTCAACCCGTGGCTATCAAAACGGTGATTTTACCATGGTGTTGGGATATCCGGGCGGAACTGACAGGTACATGACTTCCTTTGAAGTGAGAGAGCTTCTGGAGATCACAAACCCCAACCGGATCAAAATTCGCGGACTCAGGCAGGAAATTCTCTGGGAGGACATGCTGGCAGATGAGAAAGTCTATATTCAGTATGCAGACAAATACTTTTCAGGTTCAACCAATTATTACAAGTATTCAATTGGCCAGAATGAAGGACTGAAAAGGCTTGATGTGTATAAGAAAAAGAAGAAGGAAGAAGAATTGTTTACAGAGTGGATAAAAGAAAATGAAAACAGGCAGGCAAAATACGGTGAAGCACTCGATCTGATCAGACAGTCAGTCGAACAGCGGGCACCGTATGAATCAGCATTACAATATACATATGAATGTCTTTTTACGTCTGCGGAAATCCTGAATTTTGCCTATGAGGCTTCCATCCTTTATATTTCATTGCAGACTGAAACCGGAAATATGGAACTGATCGATTCCCTGTCAGCAGAACTGAAAAAGACCGGCAATGCGTTTTTTAAAAATTATAATGTCACCACCGATATGAAAGTAACCCCGGTTATGCTGGCGTTATTCTATGAAGATGTTCCCTTCGAATTTCACCCTGATTTTTTCAACACAGTACGCACAAAATACAGAAATGATTTTGGCAGGTTCAGCGAAAAAATGTTCAAAACATCATTGTTTGCCGATCCGGACAAGTTTGCAAAATTCATTGAACAACCGACCGCTTCTGCACTGGAGAATGATCTGGCATTTCAGGCTGCATCTTCGGCACTCGAACTTTACAGTGAACTGTATTATACACTGCTCTATTATGATATTGATTATGAAAGGGGACACAGGCTCTATGTGGAAGGAACAATGGAGATGAATGACAACAAAGTGTTCTATCCTGATGCGAACTTTACAATACGGATGACTTATGGAACCGTGCATGATTATTCGCCGGGGGATGCCATTCACTATGATTATTACACTACCTTAAAAGGAGTTATGGAAAAGGAAGATTCATCAAGTCTGGAATTTGCCGTTCCGGACAGGTTAAAGGAATTGTACAACAAGGAAGATTATGGTGGCTTTGGAATGAACGGGACCATGCCGGTCTGCTTTATCACCAACAATGATATCACGGGCGGCAACTCCGGAAGTCCCGTAATCGATGGGAATGGCAACCTGATCGGACTGGCGTTCGATGGAAACTGGGAAGCCATGAGCAGTGATATTATTTATGAAGCAGAACTGCAGCGTTGCATATGTGTTGATATCCGGTATGTACTTTTCATCATCGACAAATACGCCGGTGCTTCACATCTGATTGATGAAATGAAACTGATCCAGTAAAACAACAAGGCCCATGCCATTCAGGTGGATTGATATTTTTTCTGTTTTTATGGTTCTGTTTGCCGTAATCGATATCACCGGCTCTATTCCGTACATCCTGGAGTTCAAAAGAAAAACAGGCGAAATCGAATCCGGGAAGGTAACATTTGTCGCATATGGTATCCTGCTGCTTTTCCTTTTTGCAGGAGAACCTTTCCTGAATATATTTGGTGTTGATATTTCATCATTTGCCATTGCCGGTTCTATTGTTCTGTTTTTTCTGGGTCTTGAAATGGTTCTTGGTATTGAACTCTTTAAATTCGAACCCTATCGCCATACATCCATTTTCCCGATTGCCTTTCCACTGATCGCCGGTGCAGGGAGCCTGACAACCATCATATCGCTCAAGGCTGAATACAATTTATGGACCATCTTCATTGCACTTACCCTCAACATGATCTTTGTATACATCGTGCTCAGGGCAACAAAACTGGTCGAAAGAATATTGGGCCAGAACGGCATTCTGATCCTGAACAGGATTTTTGGAATCATTCTTCTGGCCATCGCCATCCGCCTGTTTTTGTCCAACACTGGCATCAATATCGGTAATGGGACCTGAAATAACCCTATACACGGACGGATCAGCCAGAGGAAATCCCGGCCCCGGAGGATACGGTGTTATCCTGATATCCGGGAAGCACAGAAAAGAACTGTCGCAAGGTTTCGAACTTACCACCAACAATCGCATGGAATTGCTCGCAGTCATTACCGGTCTGGAAGCTTTAAAAATTGAAAACTGCAAAGTCACGGTATATTCTGATTCAGCTTATGTGGTAGATGCTGTGGAGAAAGGCTGGTTGTTTGAATGGGAAGAAAAACAATTCAGAAAGAAAAAGAATCAGGATTTGTGGACCAGGTTTTTAAGAATCTACAGAAAACATAACGTCCGTTTTGTCTGGGTTAAAAGTCATGCAGACAATCTTTTAAATGAACGATGCGACCTGCTTGCCGTTGAAGCATCAAAAGGCAGGAACCTTCAGAAGGATCTCGGATATCAGAAACAGCTGAATTTTTCATAAAAACGCCTCACAATTGACTGGTTTTTGAAACAATATTGCAAAATATATCGTTTCACTAGCATAATCCTTTATTCCGAAGACATACTATTTTACACTTTATTAATTGAATACATCATTGGAAGGAAATACAATTATTGATTATTACGGGCCTGTGCAATATGAGACTGTCGGTGACCTGATCCATGAACTTAAGAGGAAATCTCAGACCCTCGGCATTCAGACCGGTTTGTATAAGAAACTGCTGCTTGTAATGATCGAAACGCTCGAGAATATCATCAAATACAATGAATGTCCTGCATCGCTCAACGGTAATTCAACCCAGACACATCCCAGCATAAGGATCGAAAAAAACCGGAAAACATACAAAATTACCTCTTCCAATCTGCTTAACAACACCCATATCCCAATAATAAAAAACAAGATCTATTATCTGAACACACTTGACCAGCAGGGATTAAAGGATTATTACAAAAGCATCATCACCAATGGTAAATTCAGCCAGAAGGGGGGTGCAGGTCTCGGCCTGATAGAAATGGCCAAAATTTCCGGGCACAAAATAGATTTCGATTTCGTAGCCGTCGATCAGGACTACTCCAGGTACAAGCTTCAGGTGGTAATTGACAACTGAAATCCGGACATTATTGCGGATATTGCATACTATCCTTCATTATGGGTTCACCATTGCTCATTCCATAATGAGAATATTCCATTCGGAAAGTACGTTTACCGCATGCTTGAACTCCCGGCGGCATTCATCATCAGACAGGTAATATTTTTCTGCAATTGTCCTGACAAAATATTCCACACGTTGCTTTTTATGAGCAGCCAGCAGGAGATCAGCATAAAAATCCTGGAAGGAAAAGCTTTGTTCAGTGTTTGCCTGCTCGCCTGTAAAAATGATCACCTCACCGTTTGACATCCGTTTCAGCGAGAATTCCGGATTAATACGGAGAATGTCCTCATCTGTATAAGGCGCAGAAGGAAATGCATGAAACAGGGAGAAAATAAATACAAATAATAAGATTAACGGCATCCTCCTGCTCATTTTCAGATCCAATTTCCGGTATGATTTCATAAAATGTTTTGTTATTTAAACATCTTCCCTTACAAAATGTTCACGATGCTTTTTCCGAATGCGTTGAGTTCAAAACTCAATTTACATCATCCGGCAACCACACGTCTGAAAAAACCTTACCTGTACTCCGGATATTGGTATCGCGACTGAAAACCGACGGTTTTCAGTCGACCGCCATTTCAGACTGAATTTGACTAAAGTTATGAAATTCATGTCGAAAAAACAATATCATGCGACGAATATTTCCTTATGCAATCTCAATGTCCCCGGGTGAAAGGATCAGGCATCATGAAAAAATGAGGGTGCTCCTTTCTGACAAAATTATCAGCATGTACCAGTCTGTTTGAGAATCCTCAATGGATTGTATTTTATTAACTTTGGACCGGCCTCAAATAAAATTATAGTCATGAAAATTCTTGTATGTCCCGATTCTTTTAAAGAAAGTCTTTCCTCTTCATGTGCCGGAACACATATTCAAGCAGGCATACGAAAGGTCCTTCCCTCTGCGGCGTGCAAAATAATACCCATGGCTGACGGCGGTGAAGGGACAGTTGATGTACTGCTCTCCTCGCTGGGAGGCAGATATGTGGAAGTCACCGTGCATGATCCTCTGATGAGGCCTGTCATTGCCAAATATGGCATACTCAGTGACAATGTCACTGCCGTGGTTGAGATGGCTGCCGCATCAGGTCTTCCTCTGCTTGATAAACATGAAAGAGACCCTCTTGCAACGAATTCTTTCGGGACCGGTGAGCTGATCCAATCAGCACTGGATCACGGTTGCAAAAAAATCGTACTGGGAATGGGAGGTAGTGCTACCATAGATGCTGGTATCGGAATGGCACAGGCTCTCGGATTTGTTTTCATGGATCATCAGGGCAATGCAGCAGGCACAGGAGGGAACAACCTTGGCCGAATCACAGATATTGAATTTTCCGGGACTGATCCGCGCCTGAAAGACTGTACCATCATTGCAGCCTGCGATGTGAACAATCCGCTTACCGGCAGAAACGGAGCTGCGTATGTCTACGGTCCACAAAAAGGAGCTACACCGGAAATGGTCAGATTGCTGGATGATAACCTCAGGCACTTTTCAGGAATCATCCGTAAATCGCTTGATATTGATGTCGAAAATGCTGCCGGAACAGGTGCTGCTGGCGGTCTCGGAGCAGGACTAATGGCATTTCTGAATGCCAGACTTGAACCGGGCTTTAACCTGGTCAGCCGGATGGTTGAACTTGAACGCTGGATTCAGTGGGCTGATCTCATCATTACCGGTGAAGGCAGAATGGATGCCCAAACCTGTTTCGGGAAAGTGCCTTCCGGGATCGCACATGCAGCAGGTATACTAAAAAAACCTGTAATTGCTTTTACCGGTATTGTTGACAAAAACTGGTATGATTCAACACACCCGGAATTCATCGCAGTAATTCCCATTGCAGATCAACCCCTGACCATGAAACAATCCATTCAGCACGCAAGTATCCTGCTTGAGCGGTCCGCAGAAAGAACAATGCAGGTGCTTCATCTGGGCCTAAGAATGTAATCCGTCACAACCAATTAGTTTCTTCTCCCAAGAAACATAAAAATGAAATAGAACAACATGGCCAGGGATGACAGTGCAGCAATCACATAAGTATATGCCGCCCATTTTAATGCATCTTTGGCTTTGCTGTGGGTTTCCATGTTTGTGACATTGGTGGTGTTAAGCCAGGCAAGTGCCCTTTTGCTCGCATCGATTTCAACAGGAAGGGTTACCAGTGCAAACAACGTAAAAATAGCGTAGCAAATAATGATGATCATTATGGCAAGGTCAAAACTGAAAGCCTGCTGAAAAGCAAATGCACCAAAAAACATGGCAATAAAAATGATATTCATAATTTTTGCACTGATGTTCTGTAATGGGACAAGTGCTGTCCGGAACCTGAGCATTGAAAATGCCTGGTGATGTTGTATGGCATGACCGGTTTCATGAGCTGCAACAGCAGCCGCTGAAACACTTTGCCCGTAATATACATCCCTGCTCAGATTGACCGTTTTGTTCGCGGGATTGTAATGATCGGTCAGTTCACCCTGGACAGAAACGACCGAAACATCGTATATTCCGCTTTCATTCAACATCTTCTCCGCTACATCTTTTCCTGTCAGTCCGTAGTTTACAGCAATTTTTGAGTATTTGCGAAATCTTGATTTAAGCTGGGAACTGACAATCATGCTGAGCAGCATAAAAACGATTAAAATAATAATTTGACCCGCCGATATCATTGTTTTTTCTTTATAGAAATTCTTACTTTACAACATCAGGCAAATTGCTTGCCAAATTAAAACAATGTATTTTTATGTCAATTTGACAGCAAAACATTACACAGAAGGTCTTCTCAACAATAAATGAAACATGGAAAGAATACTGATTGTCGGGGCATCCGGACAGATCGGTTCGGAACTGACCCTCGGGCTCAGAAGCATTTACGGCAATGAAAATGTATATGCCACTGACGTCAAGGAGGCGCCTCCTGATATTAAGGACAAAGGTCCTTTTCAGTTTCTTGATGTTATGGATGACAAGCATTTGATCCATTTTGTAATCCGGAACAAGATCACCCAGATCTATCATCTGGCAGCAGTGCTTTCAGGCAATGCAGAAAAACTGCCGACCCAGGCCTGGCATATCAACATGAACAGCCTGATGAACATTCTGGAAGTGGCAAAGCTTGTGGATGAAGTAAAAAAGGTTTTCTGGCCCAGCTCAATCGCAGTCTTCGGCAAGTCAACGCCAAGAAAGAACAGTCCCCAGCTTAGTGTAATGGAACCTTCAACCGTATACGGTATCAGCAAACTTGCCGGTGAACGGTGGTGCGAATATTACCATAAACGTTACGATTTGGATATCAGAAGTTTGAGGTATCCCGGACTGATCAGTTTCAAAACAGAACCGGGAGGAGGTACGACCGACTGGGCGGTTGAGATTTATTATGATGCCGTTAAAAAAGGAAGTTACACATGCTTCATAGAAGCCGGCAGGACCATGCCTATGCTTTTTATGCATGATGCCATCCAGGCTACTGTGAAACTTATGGAAACAGACCGGAGCAAACTAACCTGCCATACTTCCTATAACATCACCGGATTCAGTATATCCCCGGGTCAGGTTGCCGATGATATCGGCAGATATATACCCGGTTTTAAGATTTCCTACAAGCCGGATTTCAGGAATTCCATTGCCGAAAGCTGGCCTCACAGTATAGATGACAGTCTGTTCCGCGCGGATATTGATTGGAAACCCGTATTTGACCTGAAAAAGATTACGGATGTCATGGTTGAAGAAGTCAGGAAGAAGTTGCTGAAAATAACGAATTAGAATATAGCTCAGGAACGAATCCGGAAACCATAGAGCATCAACACATATACAATTGATTATCTGTATTTTAACAATTCATTGGTCAGCCGAAATTCATCAATTTACAAATCAACTGACAATCCAACATGTACGAAAGAATAAAAGAGCACCTGTTGCAGGAACTGCGATCCATTGAGGAATCAGGCCTGTTTAAAAAGGAAAATCTGATCACATCCCCGCAGGATGCCGAGATCATCTTGAGCGGAGGGCAAAAAGTGCTTAATTTCTGCGCAAACAACTACCTGGGTCTTTCTTCTCATCCCGCACTGATAGATGCTGCACACCAGGCACTTGACAAATACGGATACGGCATGTCATCCGTCCGGTTCATCTGCGGCACTACGAATCTGCACAAAGAACTTGAAGAACAGATTGCCGGTTTTTTTGGCACCGGAGATACCATTTTATATGCAGCCTGCTTTGATGCCAACGGAGGTTTGTTTGAACCACTCTTTGGCGAGGAAGATGCGATCATTTCCGATTCACTGAACCATGCTTCCATCATTGACGGTGTGAGACTTTGCAAGGCACATCGATACAGGTATGCCAATACCGATATGTCTGACCTTGAAAGCAAACTGGCCGAAGCACAAAACCAGCGCTTCAGGATCATTGTAACAGACGGTGTTTTTTCCATGGATGGCAATGTTGCGCCTGTTGACAGGATTTGTGACCTTGCAAAAAAATATGATGCACTCGTAATGGTAGACGAAAGTCATTCAGCGGGAGTTGTCGGCAGGACTGGCCACGGTGTATCGGAACTGTTCAACATCCGCGGCCAGATCGATATCATCACGGGTACACTTGGCAAGGCTTTCGGAGGTGCAATCGGTGGTTTCACAACAGGAAGAAAAGAAATCATTGAAATGCTGCGGCAACGTTCGAGGCCTTACCTGTTCTCCAACTCACTGCCCCCTATGGTAGTGGCGGCAGGAATCAGGATTTTTGAAATGATGAACGAAACCAGCGAACTTCAGGAAAAACTCCATAAAAACACAGAGTATTTTAAAAAACAGATCCTTGCGGCGGGATTTGACATAAAACACACCGAATCGGCCATAGTAGCTATTATGATGTATGATGCAAAACGCTCACAGGACTTTGCGGAAAAATTGCTAGAAAAAGGAATTTATGTGAAGGGTTTTTATTATCCGGTTGTACCAAAAGGTGAAGCGCGGATCCGTGTCCAGCTGTCAGCTGCGCATACCAAAACACACCTTAATCAGGCACTGCAGGCATTTATTGAGGTCGGGAAGGAACTGCAGGCAATCTGATCCTGGATCATTGCTCTTTCCACCTGCCAACAACACTTTGATTGCCTTTTACTTTCTGGCCGATTTCAACGTCAATGGCAGTGCCCGCAGGCAGGAACAAATCAACCCGTGAGCCAAACTTTATAAATCCCAGTTCCTGACCCTGCACAACATCCATACCTTCTTCAGCATAGGTAACAATACGCCTTGCCACTGCTCCTGCAATCTGTCTGACCATGATCTCACGGCCTTTGCGGTCCTTCAGCACAACAGTTGCGTGTTCATTGAGTTCAGATGATTTTGGATGCCAGGCTACAAGATATTTTCCCGGGTGATAACGGACATATGTAATGAATCCGTTAACCGGATACCGGTTTATATGTACATTCAAAGGTGACATGAAGATGGAAACCTGAATGCGTTTGTCATGAAAGTATTCATTTTCAAATACTTCCTTTATCGCAACAATTTCACCGTCCGCCGGACAGTTGATCACCAAAGCATCGGGCACGAATTTTCTTCCAGGATCCCTGAAAAACCATAAAACAAGTAAAAACAGAACCACCGACACAGTTGCCAATGCAGTCTGCAGGAATGAGTTCTTAATGCTCCAGTGAACGACCAGGTTCAGAATGGTCAGCAGGGTCAGGACGGTCAGAATGATCAGAATGCCTTCCTTATGTATCTTCATCATCCGTTATGGTTTATATGTTTTACAAATTGTTGAGAATCATATAAATAAATACAACCGGAACGACAAAAAGCATGGAGTCAATCCGGTCAAGCACACCACCGTGGCCCGGGATCAGATTGCCGGAATCCTTTGCACTCACTTCACGTTTGATCACCGACTCAAACAAATCACCAAAAACACCAAAAAGGGAAACAATTATTGCAGTCACAAGCCAGTCTTTCCTGGTCAGGGCATTCATGAGATCCGACATCCAGAAAGCTGATACCATGGTAAAAAGACTGCCTCCAGCAACTCCTTCCCAGGATTTTTTTGGTGATATTTTTTCATAAAGCCTGTGGCGGCCAATTGTTATACCGGTCAGATAAGCGAAAGTATCGTTGATCCAGATCAGGATGAAAATTCCGAGCATGATCCGGTGTGTATATTCATATTGAAATGACTTTGGGAATATGATATATGTGGAAGCGGCAAGCGGTAATGAGACATAAACAATACCCAGCAATTGCAGTGCCACATTCCTGGATGCTTTCTGATGGTTCATGAATAATGTCAGCACGAATAAAAGCAGGACCAAAAAAAGTCCCGATGACAACCATGCATGATCAAGGATCCGGGAAGATACCAGGAATGCAGTTGCAATCATGACAATACCTGCAACAAGTCCTGTAACGATCACCGGAGATGCAGCAGTTGCATCTGCAAGCTTATAAAACTCATACAGCGCTATAGTGCCTATGCACAATAACAAAACCACGAATGCAACGCTGCCTGTAAACAGAGAACCAACAATCAGGATGAGGTAAACAATCCCCGAGACTGTTCTTTTTAAAATTGTATTCAAACCTCAAAGTCTTTTAACAAATGTTTTGCCCGTATCAGCAATTCATGTCTTACAAGGACCTCAATATCACCAACAAGAAAGACTGAATCCTGCTTGTTCAGGATTATGGAATCTATCCCGTTTGAGGCAAGCAACTCCTGTGCCATCTGCGCTGCGTATAATTTATCTGTGCTGAAGCAGCAAACCATTCGAAATCCGAAATGACAAATCAATCTCCATCAGTAACAGGCTAATCAGGGTATAATGGTACCAGGTTGTAAACAATCAGGCTGACTTTTTTATGCTTTTGACCTCTTCAGCGTGGTTCTCTTGTTCATTCTTCTCCTCCGCTGCCTTAGCCGTTTTCTTTTTTCTGCCCGTGGTTTTTGGCCTTTCCTTTTCATCAGGTTTCTGGCCTTTGCGCTTACCAAAAATCTTTTCCAGATCCTCGGTGAAAATAACCTCTTTTTCAAGCAGCTGTTCCGCCAGTTGCGTCAATCCCTCTTTATTTTTCTCAAGGATCTCAAGGGCAAGCTTATATTGTTGTTCAATAATGTCTTTGACTTCCTGATCGATCAGTTCCGCAGTTTTTTCACTGTATGGCTTCTGGAAGTAATACTCATTCTGTCCTGTCGAATCGTAAAAACTGATGTTGCCTATTTTTTTACTCAGTCCAAAATAGCTGACCATAGCATAAGCCTGCTTTGTAATACGTTCCAGATCATTGAGAGCCCCAGTCGATAATTTACCGAAAACGATCTGCTCTGCTGCCCTTCCCCCGAGTGTGGCGGTCATTTCTTCAAGCATCTGTTCACTGGTTGTAATCTGCCTTTCTTCAGGCAGGTACCAGGCAGCTCCAAGTGATTTTCCGCGCGGAATAATGGAAACTTTAAACAACGGACTGGCGTGCTCAAGCATCCAGCTTACCGTTGCATGCCCTGCTTCATGATATGCTATGGTTTTCTTTTCATCGACCGTAATAATCTTGTTTTTTTTCTCAAGACCTCCGATGATTCTGTCGACCGCATCGAGAAAATCCTGCCGCTGCACTGATTTCTTGTTCCTTCTTGCAGCAATCAGCGCCGCTTCGTTGCATACATTTGCGATATCAGCGCCCGAAAAACCGGGTGTCTGCCGTGCAAGGAACATGATGTCCAGATCTTTCTCTACCTTTATGGGTCTCAGGTGGACTTCAAATATTTCTTTCCGCTCGTTCAGATCAGGAAGTTCCACATAGATCTGCCTGTCAAAACGTCCCGCCCGCATCAACGCTTTATCCAGTACATCCGCCCTGTTTGTGGCCGCAAGAATAATCACTCCAACATTTGAGGCGAATCCATCCATCTCTGTGAGTAACTGGTTCAGCGTATTTTCCCTTTCATCGTTGGCTCCGATATTCGGGTTTCTTCCCCGTGAACGTCCTATGGCATCAATTTCATCAATAAAAACAATACAGGGAGCTTTTTCTTTGGCCTGCTTGAAAAGGTCTCTTACCCTTGAAGCCCCGACTCCAACGAACATTTCCACGAAATCAGAACCAGACATTGAAAAGAACGGAACATGAGCTTCTCCTGCAACAGCTTTGGCCAGCAAAGTCTTTCCCGCACCCGGCGGACCGACAAGCAAGGCTCCTTTGGGGATTTTACCTCCCAGATCCGTATATTTTTTCGGTTTCTTCAGAAAATCCACGATTTCCTTGACTTCCATCTTGGCTTCCTCCAGACCCGCAACGTCATTGAAATCGATCCTCACATTTTCATCCCTGTCAAAAATCCTGGCTTTTGATTTGCCAACATTAAATATGTTGGTTCCTCCACTGCTGCCACCACTACCGCTCATACGTCTGAAAACAATGATCCATATCACAATAAGTACAATAATTGGAAGCAACACATACAATGTATCCCCAAATGTCCTTTTGCGTATGTATTCGGGATATATTTTTTCCTCATCCGGTAAGTCTGCCTGTGCTTCATCGAGCTGACTTTTAAAAATATCATTGGAACCAACCGGTATAGAATAATGAGGGCCGGATCTGGAAAAGGTGTTCAATCCCTTGCTGAATTTCTCCTGGTGTTTGGATTCATCCAAATATTCCTCTTTGATATATATCTCGGCATTTTGTTCATTAATGACCTGGATCCTGGCAACTTCATTTTTCAGCAACAATTCATCGCGGAAAAACTTCCAGTCAATTTGAACAGGACCCTGTCCGGCATCAAAAAAATATATCACAACGAGAACAAGACCGATCAAAGCATATATCCAAACCGCATTAAAGCGCGGTTTCCGATCCCCGGGCATTTTGTTGCCATGACCCTGCCCGGATTTGTTTTGATTTTGCGCTTCAACTTTCTTCCATTTAGAATTTTTATTCTCATCCATTATGTTAGCCCTTCAATCATTTAAATTCATCACTGATTAAAAACATCTCCGCATCGCCCCACAATTCTTCCAGTTTATAATACTCTCTAGTTTCCTTCTGAAAAATGTGTACAACAACAATCCCATAATCCAGCAGAATCCATTTCGCCACATCCATACCTTCCCTGTGCCACAACTGAACATCGAGATTATCTTTTACTTTTCTTTCGACTGATTCAGCCAGAGATCTGCTCTGAATCCCCGTATCCCCATGACAGATAATGAAATTTTCACAAGGTGCATAATTAAGTTTTTCTAGATTTACATGGACAATCTCCTTCCCTTTTTTTTCAATAATACCTTCAATTATAAACTTAATAAGCTTAGCGTTATTTTCCAATATAGATTTATTAGTTTTCCTGGTGCAAAAATAGTGAAATTATCAATTCATTTATTTATCAAATTGTTGAGCGAAGTCCATTGAAATTGCATGATCACCATTTTTTGCACAGTTTCACCTGACAATAACAATACCAAAATGTAAATTTGAAAACCCAAAAACTGATAATAATTTACTTATGAACACGATCAGACCTGATTTATACACGATAAAGCTTGATCATGTTGATTCAACCAACAGTTACGCTTCCCGAATCCTGCGAACGAAAAAAGTGCCCGAAGGAACTGTAATTTTGACAGACAATCAGACTGCAGGAAAGGGCCAGGCTGGTAACAGATGGGAAAGTGAGCCTGGTAAAAATCTGACATTCAGTATTATATTATATCCTGAATTCCTGAATGCAGAAAATCAGTTTTACCTTTCAATGAGTTTCTCAAATGGCATAATCGATTTTCTGCAAAGAAATCAGATACCGGCTGCAATCAAATGGCCCAATGATATTTGGGCCGGTGAAGGCAAGATAGCCGGAATGCTTATCGAAAACAGCATTGTCGGTAGAAGGTTAAAATCATCCATTATCGGTATTGGTCTGAATGTCAACCAGCAGATCTTCCCTGACGTACTGGGGAAGGTTACTTCCATGTGCATTCTTACTGCCCGTGAATTTTCACTGAACAACATCTATAAATCCATAATGGAAAACCTTATTCCCTGGATCGATAAAATATATCATCGGGACTTCGGTGAAATAAAAAATTCCTATCTCAATAACCTTCTGGCTTTGAATGAATGGAGAACCTATACTGACCATACAGGCAGGTTTGAAGGAAGGATCGTGGACGTATCGGAATCAGGTACACTGATCGTAAAGAAAAGAACAGGCAGAATACAATCGTATTCCTTTAAGGAAATAAAATACTGATTTAACGTCAGTCCGGACCGTTGAAAACCTTTTGCTCCATCTTGTCAGCCAGCATGTCTATAAACTGCTGCAAAGGTTTTTTTGCCATGGCTTCCAAAAAAACATTCAAGCCGGCATGCAAAACAAAATTGACTTTTGTCTGATTGGCTGAATGCGGCAGGATATGAATCCACAGGTTAAAATCAGCCGGACTGCCCTCTGAAGCTGCGATCTTAATTTGTGAAAAAGGTATTTTCTCGACCATCTGCAAACCGACTTTCCCAATTCCCAAAACATCAAATCGGCAATGGTGATCGAAAACTTCAATATTGCTCATGATTTCCTTCGGCAATATGTTTTCCATGTTCCTGAAATCAGAAACATATTCAAATACCTGTTCCGGACTTCCGTTTATGGTGCCGGTCTTACTGTTCAGCTGCAACATATTACTTATAATATTAAATTTGAAATCTATTATAGTTCAATCGTTTACCCAGTTTTCAGGATCCTGCATCCACCTTTTTAATATTGCCAGGTTATCCCCCTCAATATAACCGGTCTCCAATGCTGTTTCAAGCAATGAATCAAAATTGCTCAAGGTATAAAGCAAACAACCGGCATTTTTAAAATTTTCCTCGGCCTTTTTAAATCCGTATGTGAAAATGGCAACCATACCCATAACCTTTGCCCCAATGGACCTGAGTGCCTCAACAGCGTTAATACTGCTTCTTCCTGTGGAAACCAGATCCTCAATAACAACCACCTTCTGGCCTTCCTTTATCCTGCCTTCGATCAGGTTTGAAAGACCGTGCGTTTTGGGTTCAGACCTTATATACAGGAAGGGAAGCCCCATTTCATCTGCCACGAGAGCACCATGAGCAATCGCTCCGGTTGCAACAGCAGCGATGGCTTCTGTTGATAAAAATTTTTCTTTTATTAACCCTACGAAGTTATATTTGATCAGGTTTCTTATTCCAGGATATGACAAGGTTATCCTGTTGTCACAATATATTGGTGATTTCCAGCCGGATGACCATTGAAACGGAGGATCCAGGCTTAGTTTTATTGCTTCACACTGGAGCAATCTGCCTGCCAGCAATTTGTTGATATTTTTCATTGTGTAAATGTATAAAGTTTTTTTCAACGACCGGTATGTTCTGCTGACAGATGATTTCATCAAGCATTTTCAGTTGAGGTACGGACTTTTTTACAAATTCCGGAATGAGGAGGATCTCAAGGAACTGGTTGATTTCTACCGGAAATTGAAAAAAATCAATACCCTCTTTATTTTTCACTATGATCTGGAAGAACTTCGTAATGTGTTCAAATCATGCTTTCACAATATTGAAGCTGCCGGGGGACTGGTTAGAGATCCTGATAACCGGTTGCTGATTATAAAGAGAAGAGGCAAATGGGATCTGCCAAAGGGCAAAATAAGAGAAAATGAGAAACCACAGCAGGCAGCATTAAGGGAAGTAGAAGAGGAATGCGGAATTACAGGATTGGAGATCAGGGAACAGCTTATATCTACTTACCATGCGTATATGCTTGAAGAACAGCACATACTTAAAAAGACATTCTGGTATGATATGATCTATGCAGGTGAGCGTACCCCTGTACCCCAACATGAGGAGGACATAACAGAGATCCGTTGGTTCAAAACCGAAGAACTGCAGGAAGTATGTAATAATACATACCTGACTATTATGGATGTGCTCAGGTATGCCAAGCTTATTGCCCTATAAATCACCTTTTAGGCGCATAATTTCTAACCATCTCGATTCAAAGTTTTCAGCAGGAGAAGGTGCAGGTGACAATATGAG
Source organism: Bacteroidales bacterium (assembly GCA_016926205.1). Classification (GTDB taxonomy): domain Bacteria; phylum Bacteroidota; class Bacteroidia; order Bacteroidales; family UBA10428; genus UBA5072. Next base: position 28,044 of record JAFGPB010000073.1, on the reverse strand, counting down.
CCTGCCGTCCGGTCCGATCAGAAAGTACATGGGAAATGCCCTGATATCATATTGTTTTATAATCTCAGGATCCCTGTCATAGTGCAGGAAGACCCAGTTGTATTCATTCTTCAACCGGAATGCCCTGAATTCGTCTCCGTCCGGATCGGTTGTGATGGTAATGATGACAAGTTTGTCTCTGTATTTCCTATGAATGGTTGCCAGCATATTAAACTCATTGAGACATGTGTAGCTCTGAAAAGTACAGAAATTCAGGTAAATATAACTACCAATAAAATCGGAAAGTTTTACAGAATTACCGTCTGAGTCCAGCAGTTCAAACAGAGGCGGAGCAAAACCCGCCTGTAGACGTGTGATCTTATTTCTGATATTCTGCCCGATAGACCTGTGTTCCTCAATTGATGTTCTTGATATCAATGTATCCAGAATATTCAATAAAGCCTTTCTAGAAAACTGGTCGCTGTAATATTCGTCATGCAGTTCCTTGAGGATTACCAGCTCCCTTAGTGTATCGTTCGAGAAATTATTCGTCTTTGATATGGATGCGACAAGGGCATCAAAATCACCAAGCTGATTGATATCATGATAAATTCTTTTACCATCTTCCGTCCTCCCGAAAAAAACAAAGTATTTATCAAATACCCTGGCAAAAAGCTCACCGTAAACAGGATGACCGTATAAAACCGGTCTGCCGTTAAAATATTCATCCGAAAGACTCTGGACTCTCTGCTGGTTTGCAGACATTTTGAGCAACCCGTACACATAATGCCGGTAATCCCTGAAAAACGGATTGTTATATTTTCTGAAAGGTTCCTCCATCTGAATGATATCATGTTCAAGGATTGCCATATCCGGTTTGGTGTAAACATCATAAACATGTTTGTTATAATACGGATTGTAGGTATCATCAAACATCATGATCAGCATATTCAAATCATTTTCATTAAAATTGCGTATGCCCAGGTGCAGATCTTCATACTGAAAATACGGATTCAGTCTTTCCTCTGGCAGTTTTTCAGTGTATTCCGGAAGGATCAGTTCATAATGCCTGCCCGGTTCCGCATAAAAGTATGCCCTGTATACTCCCATGTAAGCAAACAGCAGGGTTGTTCCGGAAATTTGTGCTTCAAGACGGAAATTTCCGTTTGTGTCGACACTGGTTTTTCCGACAATTTCTTCAGTATGAGTGATCCAGTCGGAATTTTGCATGAAAACCAGTTCCATACCGGTATATGCAGGTGCGTTACCTGAGATCACAACATTCTGTCCGGATATTCCATAAGAACCAGCCAAGAAAAAAAGCGCGATTATTATATCAATATTTCTCACCGTCACTCGTTTGCTGTTTACAGATAACTCGTATTCCGTGAGGGTTTCATTAAACTGTTATTTTATAGTCTTGCGGTAAAAAGCGGCTGGCATCACCACCCTGCCTTATGATTTCCCTGATCACTGAAGAATTGATATAGGTATGCTGGGGAAGGGTCAGCAGAAAAACCGTTTCAATTTCAGGATACATGGCCTTATTGGTTTGTGCAATAGCACGTTCATACTCAAAATCAGAGGCAGTACGCAAACCTCTGAGAATATAACGGGCATTTTCCGATCTGCAAAAATCAACTGTCAGACCTCTGAAGCTTTTCACCTCCACCTTGTCCTGAATATGATCAAATACTTTTCTGATCCATTCAATCCTCTTTTCAATGGGGAAATAGGCAGTTTTGGTCGTATTTTGGCCAATCCCAATAATTACCCTGTCAAAGATATACAACGCCCTGTTTACAACTGATTCATGCCCGATGGTAAAAGGATCGAAGGAACCGGGAAAAACCGCAATCTTAAAATTCTGGCTGGACATATCAATAAATTTACATGACGGCCAAATTGCCGCATGTAAACTTATGAATTACGGTCCAAATAAAAAAAAGCCTGATAATTTTTCTGTCATTCGGTTTTAACGTGCAATGCTCCGAAAACAACCGGCGCTTCGATAAGTAAATGATTCTTCTCTGTTGAGAATGAATCGGTTGAGTAATTTACTGATCCGAAGGCAACGGTATTCCCGTCAGGCATGGTCGACGATCCGAAAACAGCATCGGACCTGACCATAACTGGTTTATTCCGGTCAACTTTTATGGTTGTACTACCAAAAACAGTATTGACTTTGATCCGCACCGATTTGTCATCCGGAAAATCCTGATCCGTGAAATCGTATACGGTTCGTCCGAATATTACATTGTACTCAGTCTCATCACCCGGCATTTCGCGGATCGTCCTGTCCTCAAAAATCGTATCACTGTCCCGCTTTCCGGAACGAAACATCCAGGGTTTTCCGATCAACATGCTGATGCCGACAAATATCAGAAAAAGTGCAATTACAGCTCCGAAGAACTTCACGCCAAATAATACACGAAGTATTATCGACAAGCCAATCAGGATTAACAATAATCCCCAAAACAATCCAGGTGCCATTTTCATATGTTATTGGTTTAAATATGCGGATCCGTGGTAACCATTATGCCGTATTTTCAAATACCGCATTCCTGAAAATAGGTCCTCACAGAACCTGCATTCGTGATCAAAATAAATGCATGATCCCGTTTGTGACAAACGGTATTAGGCAAATTGCAGCATTTCATCGGTATGAATCAATTTCCAAAGGATGAGCCACTTTTTCCTCAAGCAATGCGTGCTGAAAGACCTGCATGATTTCATTCACATAGATGAAATGCAAACCTTTCAGGTAGATTTCATTAATTTCATTGATGTCTTTGCGGTTTTCTTCCGACAGAATGATTTCATTGATGTCAGCTCTTTTTGCAGCAAGGATTTTCTCTTTGATCCCGCCAACCGGTAATACCTTGCCCCGCAACGTAATTTCTCCGGTCATGGCCAGTTTGCTCCTTACCTTGCGCTGGGTAAAGGCTGAGGCAATTGAAACCGCCATGGTAATACCCGCAGATGGTCCATCCTTCGGAATAGCGCCTTCCGGAACATGGATGTGAATGTTCCAGTTTTCAAATATTTCAGCTCTTAAATCCAGCAAATCGCAGTGAGATTTAATATATTCCAGTGCAATGACAGCCGATTCCTTCATAACCTCTCCAAGGTTGCCGGTAAGTGTAAGATTGCCCTTACCCTTGCTTAAACTTGTTTCCACAAACAGGAGTTCGCCTCCTGTCGCCGTCCATGCCAACCCTGTAACAACCCCTGCAAATTCATTGCCCTGGTACCTGTCTTTTATATACCTGGGAGCACCAAGAATTTCATTGATTGCAGAGATGGTGAACTTTCTGTCAAATGCTTCATCCAGGGCAACTTTTTTGGCTATGACTCTGATGATTTTGGACAGGTTTTTATTTAGTTCCCGGACTCCTGACTCGCGTGTATAATTCTCAATGATGTATTCCAGTATGCTTTTCGAAAAGTTGATCGCTCTTGCCGGCAAACCATGGTTCCTGAGTTCTTTGGGAATGAGATGACGTCTGGCAATTTCGACCTTTTCTTCCAGAATATAACCGGTAACATTGATCACTTCCATACGGTCGAGCAGCGCAGGACTTATGGTACTTGTGGTATTGGCTGTGGCAATAAACAATACTTTGGACAGGTCGTATTCCAGTTCGATGAAATTGTCATGGAATGTACTGTTTTGTTCAGGGTCAAGGACCTCAAGAAGTGCTGAGGCAGGATCTCCATGAAAATCACGGCCGACTTTATCGACTTCATCCAGTACAAAAACAGGATTGGCCGATTTAACCTTTTTCAGACTCTGGATAATTCTACCCGGCATGGCACCAATATATGTCTTTCTGTGACCGCGGATTTCAGCTTCATCATGAAGCCCTCCGAGCGACATTCTGATATACTTCCTGTTAAGAGCCTTCGCAACTGATTTGCCCAGTGATGTTTTACCAACACCCGGAGGTCCGTGCAGGCAAATGATGGGTGATTTCATATCACCTTTCAGCTTCAGAACAGCCAGATGCTCTATGATTCTTTCCTTGACTTTCTCAAGGCCGTAATGATCCCTGTCAAGGATCTGCTGTGCCCTGTTCAGGTCAAAGTTGTCTTTCGTATATTCGTTCCAGGGAAGTTCAAGCAATGTCTGCAGGTAGTTCAGCTGAACAGAATATTCACCGGTTGCCGGATTCAACCGGTTCAGCTTTTCCACTTCCTTGTTGAAAGTAAGCGCCACTTCCTTCCCCCATTTTTTCCGTTTGCCCTTTGCTTTCAGCTCTTCTATTTCCTGTTCCAGGGGATTTCCACCCAGTTCGTCCTGAATGGTCTTCATTTGCTGATGAAGAAAATATTCACGTTGCTGCTGGTCAATATCAATTTTAACCTTGGTTTGTATGTCATGCTTCAGTTCCAGAAGCTGCACTTCACGCGCAAGATACTGTAACAGTGATATCGCCCGCTTTTTCAGGTTGTTCATCTCTAGCAAATGCTGTTTTTCCAGCATTTTGATGTCGCTGTTTGAGCTGATGAAATTTATAAGAAAAGATGAACTTTCAATATTCTTCACCGCAAATGATGTCTCAGGCGGGATGTTGCTCGACAATTTTATGATTTTCAGCGACAGGTCCTTAAGGGAACCCACAATGGCTTCAAATTCCGGATCTTTCTTTCTGGGTTTGATGTCCTCCAGTGAGCTTACCCGGGCTGTAAAAAACGGTTCAGCAGATACAATCTGCTGAATCATGAACCGTTTTTTCCCCTGAATGATAACAGACGTGGTTCCGTCAGGCATTTCAAGAATCCTCAGCAGCTGGGCTACGGTCCCCACACTGTGCAGTTCATCCTCATCCGGGTCATCCTTATTGGGATCCCTTTGTGCCACTGTTCCTATGATCTTGGATTTTTGATAGTATTCCCTGACCAGTTTCATGGATTTATCACGACTCACTGTAATGGGTATGATCACACCCGGAAACAAAACGGTATTTCGCAACGGTAAAATAGGAATCACATCAGGTACATGAGTCAGAGTTATGCTTTCCTCATCTTCTTCAGAGATCAGGGGAATGAAGTCAGCATCCTCATTGACCTGAGATAGAAAAAAGAAATCGTGGAACGACTTTTCACGTGGTTTGCTCATAAAAAAAATTACCTCCAATATAATAACAAAATCAACGACAAAATGTCAGTTGCCTGTTTAAAATTTTCCTTATAACATCCGGTCAATCTTTATGCCACAAATTTGCTGCATCGGCCGGACAATGGTCCTGTATATAACAGTCTGCAAAAACAAAAACAGCTCCGTTCCAAGATGTAAGAAACGGAGCTGCTTCAAAGATTCCAAAATGTTATTCCTTGTTTTTCTTCTTATCGTAATGCTTTTTATACCGGCTCATGTATTTGTCGACACGTCCAGCAGTATCAACAAGTTTCATCTTTCCGGTATAAAACGGATGTGAAGTATTTGAAATTTCAAGTTTTACAAGAGGATAGTCTTTCCCGTCCTCCAAAACTACCGATTCCTTTGATTGTACTGTTGATCTTGTAACAAATGTAAAACCGTTCGACATATCCCTGAATGCGACCAGTCTGTATCCTTCAGGATGTATTCCCTTTTTCATCGTATCAACCTTGTTCTAATAAATGTGAAATGGGTTGCAAAAATACACAATCAGTATGAATCCACAAAATTTATCTATTCATTTTTCTTATCCCTTAAAATTTTATGGCTCAGGTTTTCAAATCTTATAAATTCCGCCTCACGGTCAAATAAATAGCGGTATGTTGCATGCGTTTTTTGTTTGACCGCACCAAACTGACTGTACATACGATTTACACTGATATTATAGTCACCCACCCAGGACAGCTCAAGTTCTTTCAATCCTTCCTTCCGCATGCTGTCAGTCAGTTTCAGATAAATGCCTCCCACAACTCCTGTGCGTTGAAATTCAGGTATGACCCCGGACAGCAGAAGACGTCCCCTGGTAATTGCCCTTTTCTTATGGTATAAAAGCTTCAACACATTGATCAGATTGAGCCTGCCATTCTTCAGTTTTCTCAATACCTGGTTGATATCCGGGAAAGCGACGAGGAAACCTATCGGATCATGATTATGATAGCCAAACCAGATGAATTTTTCATTCAGCATACTTTTGGCATCCTGAAAAATCTGGTTCAGATCCTCATATTCGAGTGGCGTGTAACTTTCATGAAAATCCGACCAGATGATATTATACATTGCTGCCAGTTCCCTGAGGTATTTCTCGGGATTTTTCATTTCCAGATGTCTGAAGGAAAATTCCGGTTTGGCCCAGAAGTGCTCACCGAACTTCCTCAAACGTTCATTATAAGGTTTGCTGAAATCATCCACAAAGCTGTACTGCTCAAAATATATTTTAAATCCGTAGTTTTCAAAAAGTTCCTTGTAATAAGGGAAATTGTATTGCATCCCATATCCCTGTTCCATAAATCCGTCAATCAAAAGACCCCAGTACACAAAATTTTCGCCGAAGTTTACGGGTCCGTCCATCGCCTCCATGCCATTCGACTTCAGCCATTCCCTGGAAGCATCGAAAAGGGCATTTGCCGCTTCCTGGCTGTTGATGCATTCAAAGAATCCTGTTCCTCCCGTAGGCTGGTTATTCTGATAAGCTTTGTTCTTATCATAAAATGCAGCAATGCGGCCTGTCAGATTCCCTTTATTGTCTTTCAGGACCCAGCGGATGCCATCTCCATTTTTATAACAGGAATTTCTGCCGGGGTTAAAAATATTCTCAATCTCCACATCCAGCGGACAGGTCCAGCAAGGATCATCTTTGTAAAGAATCTTGGGTACTTCCAGAAATTCCTGCCGGGTTGTCTTATCAGTAACCTCAATTAACTTCATTATTAAAGAATTTTTTATAATTCAAACCATGTACGAAGCCATGAAGGTGTTTTACCAATCATGGAAATGTGCTCAAATTCATTTTTTTTCGGATTATAAATATAGTCTTTTTTCCACTTATCATATTTCCTGACGATCTCCTTCAGAGAATCCAGAAAATAGAACAATTCCCGATCCGTCATCGTAGGATGCATGGAAATCCTTACCCATCCGGGTTTTTCGGACAGATCGCCATGGCTGATCTTTTCAGTAATCTCATGGGATTTGTTATAGGAAAGTTCCAGTAAATAGTGACCGTATGTACCGGCACATGCGCATCCGCCCCGTGCCTGGATCCCGAAACGGTCACTTAACAATTTAACGATCAAATTGAAATGTATTTTTTCATGGCAAAACGAAACGATACCGAGTCTTTGCACAACATTGCCTGCAAGGATCTTAATCCCGGGGATTCCCCTGATGCCCTCCAAAGCCGTATTCACAAGTTCTTCCTCGCGCTCAAGGATCTTTTGAACATTCATTTTCTCTTTCAGGTTCAATGCCAGGGCAGCCCTGATGGCCTGCAAAAATCCGGGTGTTCCGCCATCCTCACGGGCTTCAATATCATCCACATATTTATATTCTCCCCAGGGATTCGTCCAGTCTACCGTACCTCCGCCGGGATCATCGGGTATCTCAGAATTATAAAGCGATGAATCGAAAACAAGCACACCTGAAGAACCGGGGCCGCCAAGAAATTTGTGCGGTGAAAAATAAATTGCATCCAGCCTCTGCATGGGATCAGAAGGACACATATCGATCCCGACATAAGGCGCGGATGCCGCAAAGTCGATAAAGCACAATCCATTATTTCTGTGCATGATTTCGGCCATTTCATGGTAAGGTGTGGTAATTCCGGTCACATTCGAGCAGGCTGTAAATGCCCCGATTTTAAACCTGCGGTCCCTGTAATCCTTCAGTTTCCGGTTCAGTTCTTCAAGGTTTACAAGGAGATTCTTATCTGGTTGCAACACAACCACATCGGCTATGGTCTCATACCATGATGTCTGGTTTGAATGATGCTCCATGTGAGTAATAAAAACAACCGGCCTGTTTTTCATATCCTTATCCCCGGACTTGTATTTCTTTCCGGACTTCAATCCCAGGATACGCTGAAGTTTATTCACAACACTCGTCATTCCTGAACCTGCTGTAATGATGATATCCTCCGGGCCTGCATTTACATGTCCTTTGATCGTTTCATGGGCGTGGTGATAACTATGTGTCATCCGTGAACCGGTCTCACTTGTCTCGGTATGTGTGTTGGCGACAAACGGACCAAAGTCATATTGCAGCTTATCCTCTATAGGTTTATAAAGCCTTCCGCTCGCAACCCAGTCGAGGTACACGATCTTCTTTTTGCCGTAAGGAGTCTGGTAAGAGGAATCGATACCAACTATATTCTTGCGGAACGTGCTGAAGTATGATTCCAGAGAACTCATGCGAATCCGGGATTTCAGATTTAAATATACACAGTTGGATGAACAATTTTTATGATAATAATCGTAATTTTATTTCCCAATGCCATATTCTGATCATTTTTATCCTGATAAATGTTATAACATGTTGAAAATCATTCATTACCTTGAAAAGTTTCTGATCAGCTCAATTTTGCTCGTTTTTTCAATTATTCTTCTGCTGGCATTTATTGATGTGTCTTATGAAATTTATTTAGACGTAATTGCGCCTCCGTTATTCGTGGTGGATGCCAACAACCTGATGGAGCTGTTCAGCCTGTTCCTGATTATACTTATCGGCATTGAGCTTCTGGAAACAATAAAGGCATACCTTAAGAGCAGTGTCGTACATGTCGAGCTGGTTGTTCTCGTGGCGATCATTGCCATTGCAAGAAAAGTTATTGTATGGGATTTCAACAAATATACCTATAACGAGCTGATTGCCCTTGCCGTCATGGTTATTGCCCTGGGCATTACCTTTTTTCTCGTAAAAAAAGCCGGAACCTGCTGGAAAATCGGAACAGGTGCAAGTGATGAAGTAAAAAATAATTGACTGCATTTGCCAAATTCTTTAAAAGATGTCTAAATTTGCGCTCCTGTTAAGCGATTTTGCACATGAAGATTGCACATTCCGGTTGCATTCAATGAGTCCGGAATCATTCTGTTTTCATGACTTATTGATATATGGTGGTCGTAGCTCAGTGGGTTAGAGCGCCAGATTGTGGCTCTGGAGGTCGCCGGTTCGAGTCCGGTCTTCCACCCGACATCCCGGAAGCTACCGGGTTTTTTTCTGAAGTGCTGAAAGGCAGCAACCATGAAGACCGGAGGAGAAGTTCATCCCGATGAGCATTGCGAAAACGGGAAGTCCGGTCTTCCACCCGACATCCCGGAATTTACCGGAAATATTTGTCCGGCAAGAACCTGACCCCTTTAAAAAGAAATCCTTTACTTTTACAACTGTAATCTTATCACGACATGAAGCACTGGACCAATTTCCATTCCCATTCTGTCTACTGTGACGGAAGATCAGAACCCGGCAATTTCATCAGGGAATCCATCAGGAAAGGATTCCTTGCATTCGGATGTTCATCACATGCACCCGTACCCTTTCAGTCACACTGGAACATGCCCCGTGAGAAGCTTCAGGATTATCTGGACACGATCAACGAACTTAAGCTCAGCTATAAAGACCAAATACAGGTGTATACCGGTCTGGAAATTGATTACATTGAAGGATACTGGGGCTATGCAGACAGCTTTCTGCAAGAGCTCCCGCTTGATTACCGGATCGGATCGGTGCATTATCTCGAACGGATGTCAGATGGTTCATTCTTTTGCTTTGATGGAAAACCTGAAGGTTTTTTTGAAAACATTGAACTGCTATACAACAATGATTTTAAAGCTGCCATTAGAAAATATTATCATCATGTCAGGCAAATGGTCAGAAAGGACAATCCCGATATCATCGGGCATCTCGATAAAATAAAAATGCACAATAACAAAAGAAAATATTTTGATGAGAATGAAACATGGTATATCCGGGAAGTAGAGGATACCATTGATCTCATTGCCGAGAAAAATTGCATTGTGGAAGTCAACACAAGGGGGTTGTACCGCCATGATCCTCCGATGCTGTACCCAAGCCCCTGGGTGCTCAAATATATGTCCGGGAAAAACATACCGGTCATGATCAATTCAGATGCGCACCATCCCTCTGAAATTGATGCAGGTTATGATTATGCAGCCAGCGTGCTTCGAGAGGCCGGATGGAAAACCGTGAGGATATTGATCAACGGAACCTGGAATGATGTGCCTTTTGATGAAAATGGATTGAAAACCGGTGAAATTACGGCCTGAAATCCCAAAACAAGCCGTGGAAATAAAACAGTATATCTTTTGTTTCTGTTCAGGGTTCAGCGATGCGTATTTCTGTTCCGGATTTCAGATGCAATGGTTGACCTTTGCGGTCCGGTGTCTGTTCACTGACTGCTGTATTGTACTGTTTCCTCCGTCCGGATCCACTCACCTACCCGCCTGTTGCCCGAATAACGTCCTTTTTCCTTAACGCTTCCGTTCGTATACATCGCAACAAAAGGGCCTTCCAGAACGTCATCGACATAGTGCAGTTCCATGATCAAATGACCGTGTTCATCCCATTTCTGCCACTTTCCGGACATCAGACCCTCTCTGTAACTGCCCTTCCACATGATATCCCCGTCGGGATAATATGAACGTGATTCACCGTGCAGCATTCCCTTCTTTAGCCTGAATTCCTCCCTGATCCTGTCTGTTTGGATATAATAAATTTTACAGATCCCTGTAAAAGGCTTGAGTCCCATAGGTGCATAAAATACACCGGGTTTAAGTTCATTTTCTGAAATAACGATCCCTCTGGAGCAGGAGACAAAACCCAGCAGCATGAAGAATAAACAGCTTCTCATTTTTTATTGATTTGCGTTAATGGTTTCTATGCCCTTAATAACGCATAATTCCGTCCATGGTTCCCGAATATTGATGAAACCAGGATTTGTTTCAATAAAATGATCGAATTCATGTATGAAAAAATCCGGAAATTAAATCCAGGTGACGACTGCTGGAAATGGGAGCATCCTTACCGGATCATTCCCTGATTTTGTATTCCCTTGTCCATTCCTCTGACCTGCCTATGAATTTCATTCCCAGCACATATCCTTTGAGCGTCAGTTTTGTATTGCTGTTGCCATCAAACCATATATAACAATCATAAGTCTTTCCGTTATCCGGATCATAAACAGTCCCGTCCTCCCACTGTTGCTTGTTGCTATTATACACAAAATCCTTCAATATTACCGATCCAAGAATTTTATTGCTTCTGAGTCTTTCATCGGGATTGTTGACATCAAGTTCATCCTTATCTTCCTTTTTCCATTCAACTCTTCCGTAATATTTACCGTTATCAGCTTTGTAAATTCTGACCTGAGAAGTCCCTTTGGCAGGAACCCAGATACCAACAATATTATCTGCCTGTGCAAAGACGCAGGCTCCTGAAAAAAGCAGGAAAGCGAGTGTAATAAGATGTTTCTTCATAACCAGAAATTTAAAATTGTTATTCAGCTGGATAAAGTTAATTTTTTCTTTTTAATATGATATATTCATAGGAAAAGTCGTGATTTTCATCCTGATCGATTAACTCCTTTGAAATTTCCTGCCATTCATCGGGATTGATCTCCGGAAAGAACGCATCCGCGTCAAATTTTTCATGGATTCTTGTCAGGTACAGCTTTTGAGTATGCGGCAGAAACTGACGGTAGACAGAAGCTCCACCGATAATGAAATTCTCCTTGCGATCATCACACTTTTTTATGGCTTCTTTAATGGAATGAACAGTTTCACAACCAATGAATTTTTCTTTTTTGTTATCAGTGATCACTATGTTTCTCCGGCTTCTGAGGGGTCCGTCCGGAAGAGACAGAAATGTGTTACGGCCCATAACCACCGTATGATCGGTCGTTATTTTTTTAAACCGTTTCAGATCACCAGGGATGTAACATAAAAGCCGGTTGTCCCTGCCAATGCCGTTATTCTCATCTATGGCAACGATTATGGAAAAGGCCTTCATAAGACAGGTTGTTTAAACGGATATTTCACCCCTAATATGAGGATGCGGATCATAATGATCCAAAATAAAATCATCAAAAGAAAAATCAAAAATGCTGCTGACTGCCGGATTGATCTTAAGCTCCGGAAGCGTCCTCGGTTGTCTCGAAATCTGCAGTTTAACCTGTTCAAGATGATTTTTATAAATGTGGGCATCCCCGAATGTATGTATAAATTCCCCGTATTTCAGACCGGTAACCTGGGCCACCATCATGAGCAACAGTGAATATGATGCGATGTTGAACGGTACCCCGAGGAAAATATCGGCGCTTCGCTGGTAAAGCTGGCATGAGAGGGTATTGTCCGCGACATAAAACTGAAAAAGAACATGACATGGCGGCAATGCCATATTCTTAAGGTCGGCTACATTCCAGGCACTTACCAGGTGGCGGCGTGAATCCGGATTGGCTCTGATGGACCGGATCAGCTCTCCGATCTGATCAATCGACCCTCCATCATATGAAGGCCAGCATCGCCACTGGTATCCGTAGATGTGTCCCAGATCACCGTTGCCATCTGCCCACTCATTCCAGATGGTCACTTTGTGATCGTTCAGATACCTGACGTTTGTATCTCCTTTCAGAAACCAGAGCAATTCATAAATGATAGATTTTATATGAAGCTTTTTTGTGGTAAGCAACGGGAATCCTGCCTGCAAATCAAAACGCATCTGATATCCAAAAGTACTTATGGTTCCTGTACCGGTACGGTCCGTTTTTTCAACACCATGATCAAGCACATGTTTAAGTAAGTCCAGATACTGCTTCATTGTTTTTTCTGATGACTGACAAAGTTAATAAAGATGCATGTCTTCTTTGATATGGTCGTTTTAAAGTTATCTACATCTGTTAATTTCTTTTCATTTATGAACACGGGGCTGGTAGCAAATTTTAGTATTTTAGCCATCAGATGCCGCTCCCGTTAGTTACGTCAGGGGATCTTTCGCAACTTTATGCAATAAGGAGGATAACAGTTAAAATAAATAAGTGAACTTCTTCCAAAAAAAAATATTGACAATCATATTTTTATGCACAGCAGGCAATACAGTTCTTGCACAATATGACTTTGATGTCAATGTTACAGAAGGTTGTACTCCGCTGGAAGTAAAATATACCTTTATCAGCTATGCAACAATAGACACGATTGAAAACTATTACTGGGACTTTGGTGACGGACATACGAGCAACCTTCAGGATCCCGATACCGTTGTTTATTATAACGGAGGTATATATTCTCCGGCACTTGTTTTAAATAACAGGACTGACCTGATGATCGTTAAATCCGATCTTATCACCGCGCACCGGACGGTTCAGGCTGATTTCAGATATTTTGACACAGTCTCTTACTATACATACGTATTTGAACATACGGACATACTTGATAATGCCGTCACCTATGATTTTCTGTGGGACTTCGAAGATGTGGGCTTAAGGACAGGCCAAAGAGAAATTGTCACCTTCCCGCGGATTGACAGTTTCGAGGTAGTTTTGACGGTAAGCGATAATTTTGGTTGCACGAGCACGGTCAGCAAGCTTGTTATTATTCTTGAGGATATCCAGGTACAGAATGTCTTTACGCCCAACGGGGACAACATCAATGATTTCTTCTTCGTGAGCAGTAACGGGAGCTACCCGTTAAATCTGAAAATATTCACAAGGACAGGTGTTCTTGTTTATGAAAATGAAGGCTTTACAATAACATGGGACGGGCGTACCGCTTCCGGCCAGGAGCTTAAGTCAGGCGTGTATTTCTATGTGCTGAAAGCTCTGTCGGGTGATCCTTCCGACCGTTACAGCAAATCCGGCGCGCTTTATCTGTACAGATAATTCCGGGAACCTGTCATATCTCTGTTTTCTTCCTGTAATGTCTATTCTCCTTTAAATGCTGTATTCAATCAGTTTCAATGTATGCTTCATATGATAAGATCTAATGGATTTTGTTTTATCAGATCCTTTATATTCTTTATTATCCGATCCTTTTGTAACTTGGCAGCAGAAATCTTGTGTCAGATCTTCTTGTACATTACAATGAATTTCAGATTATTATTCGTTGCCTTTACACTCACAGCAGGTATTTCGTTGATGTCATCAGCACAGAATATTCCGTCCGAAAGACCGAAAGTAGGTTTGGTGTTAAGTGGCGGTGGGGCTAAAGGACTTGCACACATCGGCGTGTTGCAGGTTCTGGAAGAACTTGGTATTCAACCCGACTACATCAGTGGAACAAGTATGGGCAGCATTGTCGGAGGTCTATATGCTATAGGTTATTCAGCCGACGAATTATCACAACTCAACGGGAATGCTGACTGGAATACTTTATTGTCGGATAACATTCCGCTGAAAAATATCGCAATGGATGAGAAAGAGGAATATAACCAGTACATAATCGAGCTGCCACTTCAGGATCGTCGTGTTGGTCTGCCCGCCGGAGTCCTTGAAGGACAGAATCTTTCCAGGCTTCTTTCTGAACTGACCTGGAGGACCATCGGTGTTGAGGATTTTAACAGCTATCCTTATTCTTTTATATGCAATGGTACCGAGATCATAAACGGTGATATCATCGAATTCACATCAGGTGATCTCGCAAGGGCCATGCGTGCCAGCATGGCCATTCCCAGTGTGTTCTCACCAGTGCAGATTGACAGCAACAAGGTGGTTGTTGACGGTGGCATTATCCGCAACTTTCCGGTCGAGGAAGTCCGGAAAATGGGTGCTGATATTGTAATAGGAGTATATACAGGTTTCAGGGAGAACATTACATCAAAAGATCTTTCATCACTTGTGAGGATCCTTACAAGATCCTCAGCGCTATACGGAATTAATGATACCAGGGAACAGGAAAAGCTGGTTGACATTCTGATCACGCCCGATCTGACCAATTATTCATCCACCGATTTCAACAGGAATATTGAAATAGAAGAAGCCGGTGCAATGGAAGCAAGGGGCCACTATAAAGAGCTTAAAGCTCTGGCTGATTCTCTCGCCAGGTACGGTCAACCCGAAAAACCAGCTGAGCTGCAGGAAAAGGATAGTGTTTTTATTGAACGGATCCAGGTAAATAATCTCAAATCCCTTGATGAAGAACTGATCATAGGTATACTGGACATCACTGAAGGTGAATACATCACGAAAGAAGAACTGCTCACTGCAATTGACAGGCTTTTCGGAACCCTGTATTTCGAAAGGTTAACCTTCCGTTTTACACGCGAAGGAAAAGGATACCGGCTCATCCTGGATACCAAAGAAAAATCATTATCGTCGATAAAAGCAGCCGTTCATTATGACAATTTCTACGGGGCAGGATTGATTGTGAATTTTACCAACAGCAATTTCCTGATATCGAACACAAAATTTTCAGCCGTTGCTGACCTGAGTGAATATCCGCAAGCCCGGGTATATTATTACAAATATATCGGTCCTCACAAAAACTTTCTGGCTGCATCCGACAATTACTATGAATCCAACCTGATTCCCGTATACCTTGAAGCGGACCGTATTGGTCGGTTCAACCAGCAACACTTCACATCTGACTTAATGATTAAATACACCATCGACCTGAATCAGCAGCTGGGAATCGGGGCATTGTTCGAATATTCAGCCGTTTATCCCGACAAGGCCATGCAGGAGTTCTATCCCGATGAATTCAACTACAAGAGGTACGGATATCATGGTTTCGGTATATCGGGATATTACAGGCTCAATACCCTCGACAATATGTTCATACCCTCCCAGGGAAGTGTAACTTCACTCTATCTTAAAGGTATTTTTTCCCCGTATCCCGATCTGAAATACCTTAACGATACGATACAAAGCCGTTCTTCTGTCAACTCCTTCGGAAAATTGCAGTTCGATTTTGAAAATTACCGCGCTTTGCGGAAAAAACTTATATTCAATACAGGATTATCCTTTGGTCTTAGTGACGATGAAATCCTTACGTCGGATTATTTTTTTGTCGGGGGACACAAAAATAATCTGAGAAGAAATCACATCAGTTTTGCAGGTTACGACCTGGGTGAATTCGTAGCCAGCAATTTTATCAAGGCTAAATTTGGAATCAACTACCGCCTGTTCAATAATTTTCAATTTGAACTGCTGTTTAACGCCCTGATGGGATCTGACCGTTTTGAAGATTTGATCCAGTCGTTCTTGTCGTTCGATATGAAGTTCCTGAATCTGGGCTATGGTGGAGGCATTACCTATAATACACCTCTTGGCCCGGTAAACCTGTTCATGGCCGGCAACAACAAGGATGGCAAGATTCGCTGGTATTTTAATATGGGCTTTACTTTTTAAGCCACATAACGGACAACAGCCACTTCCCGGTCGATAACATACCAAAGCGACTGAATATGATCCGCCCGCTTATTCCGGCAATCCAAATAAAAGCATGATCCCGTATGTCTTACACCGGAGTTTGCATAAAAAATCCTACTTCAATCTGTTTCCAACTGCAGTCCAGTTGATCACATTCCAGAAAGCATCCACGTATTCATTTCGCCGGTTCTGATATTTCAGGTAATAGGCGTGTTCCCAAACATCTATTCCGAGCAATGGATTGCCCTGTACATCAGCAACATCCATCAGAGGATTGTCCTGATTTGGTGTTGAAGTAACAATCAGTTTGTTGCCAGACTGCACGAGCCAGGCCCATCCTGATCCGAACCTCGTCAGCGCAGCATTTGAAAATTGCTCCCTGAACTGATCAAATGTGCCGAAATTCAGTTTTATCACATCCGTAAGATCCCCCGCCGGCATTCCGCCTCCCCCGGGTGTCATGATTTTCCAGAACAAGCTGTGGTTGTAATGACCTCCTCCGTTGTTCCGAACCGCAACGGATAATCGGGAAACCTCTTTAAGAATATCCTCAATGCTTTTATTTTCCAGTTCACTGCCAGCGATTGCATCATTAAGTTTGTTTACGTATCCCTGATGATGTTTGGTATGATGGATTTCCATCGTACGTGCGTCAATATGCGGCTCAAGTGCTGCATAATCATAATCCAGTTTCGGTAATGTAAATGCCATATTGTTCTGTTTTTATATGAATACTAATTGTCTTCCTTTGGTAATATTTATTATACTATCTGTAACAACAAGAAAAACTGCATAATGTTTATCCCGGACTGAATGTATTCATCATCGGGAGGGTGAAAATTGTTCTGATGAATGAGCCATACAGCATCTCAACCGGTTATGCAATAAGAGACTACCTGAAAATGCAACTGATCAGACGGCCTCACGTCCGATCATGGATATTACCATATTTGTGCCCGGTTTCAACAGTGAATTCAAAATCCCTTACCGGTGCAGCCGGAAAAGCACCAAAGTCCACTTTCATACCGTTTGCACAAAGTTTGCAGCATCATGCTTCTTTTGATCTGCACAAGTATTCTCCCCTAAATCCTCCCAAAACATACTGTAAAGGAAATATTCAGGGAAAACGAAGGTGAACGGATACTGACAACATGAAGAATTGGCAGTAGCAAATTACAAAAATACCAATAATATTGTAATTTTGTCATATTTGAATGAAGTACCGGTATCTTTATGAAAGCATTTCAAACGTTTTAAATCTGTCCATATGTAATGGAAAAATATGACATTACCAGAATCAAGCAGCGTTTCGGGATTATCGGCAATTCACCTGAACTGGTCCGTTCTATAGACATTGCCGTTCAGGTAGCTCCTACGGACCTTTCTGTATTGATCTCAGGGGAAAGCGGTGTTGGCAAGGAGGTTTTGCCTCAGATCATCCATCAGTTCAGCTCACGCAAACATGGTGTGTATATTGCTGTGAATTGCGGAGCGATTCCTGAAGGAACTATTGATTCCGAACTTTTTGGACATGAAAAAGGCTCATTTACCGGTGCATATGAAAGCCGCAAAGGATATTTTGAGGTCGCCAACAACGGAACCATTTTTCTTGATGAAGTGGCTGAGCTTCCTCTTTCAACACAGGTCAGACTGTTGCGGGTACTCGAAACCGGTGAATTCATCCGGGTGGGTTCTTCAAAAGTCATAAAAACGGATGTCAGGGTCATTGCAGCCACTAACGTTGATATACAAAGCGCCATACAAAAGGGGAAATTCCGTGAAGACCTGTTTTACAGGCTCAGCAGCGTGCCCATTGAAGTTCCTCCGCTGCGCCACAGAAAACAGGATATACCCATTCTTTTCCGGAAATTCGCTGTTGATTTTGCGGAACGAAACAGAATGCCTTCCATTGCACTTACAGAAGAGGCAATGGACATGCTGATAAATTACCGCTGGCCGGGTAATATCAGGCAATTGAAGAATATTGTGGAACAGATATCAATTATCGAGGAAGAACGTCTTATAACAGCGGATGTCATGCACACATACCTTCCCGATTATAATGAAATTAAGTTACCGGCGCTGTATGATACAGTTGATCAGAAAACCTTCGCCACAGAAAGGGAAATCTTGTATAAAATTCTTTTTGATATGCGGAATGATGTCAATGAACTAAAAAAACTAGTGCACAATAATCTTTTAAAAGAATATCCCGAAAAAGAAATACACAGGGGATCCCATCATGCAATACAAAAAATTTTTGAGGATATTGTCCCCATTGAACAGGAAGAAAAACTGAAAAGAAAATTTGATCCCGCGAAGAACGATGGAGAAGGCATCCAGGATACTCATGAAATCTTTGAAGAATCATTATCACTGGCTGACAAAGAAATTGAACTGATCAAGAAAGCACTTGAAAAGCATAACGGAAAAAGAAAACATGCTGCCGGCGAGCTTGGTATTTCAGAGAGGACATTGTACAGAAAGATCAAAGAGTATAATATCGAATAGTCCATGAAAAGCAGGTATACCAGATATGTCATGCATCTGTTTTTGTCGTTCACTGCCAGCTGTGTGCTGTGTACATCATGCTTTACCTTGAAATATTCAACCACCGGAGCATCAATCCCTCCTGAAGCGAGAACAGTATCCGTACAATATTTTCAGAATCAGGCAACGTATATTGAACCAGCTTTTGCCCAGCAGCTTACCGATGCATTCAGGGATTATCTGCAGTCAAATACAAACCTGGTTATCGTGAACGACATTGGAGATCTGGACTTTGAGGGGACCATCACCGGATATGACACAAAACCCACTGCTATTGTCTCAGGAGACATTGCATCACAAAACAGGTTCACCATAACCGTCCGGATGAAATTCACAAATTATATCATTCCGGATCAGAGTTTTGAAACCAGTTTTTCACGATACGAAGATTATAGTTCAACTCAGGATTTCGAAAATGTTAAAACAAACCTGACTGAAAAGATTCAGGTGTTGATGATTGAAGATATTTTTAACAGGGCTTTTGTAAACTGGTAACAGAGTATTTCCCATGCAATTGCAGGAACTGATCGAATACATGCACAAACCGAAGGAACTCGGAACTGAATCCATCAATGAATTGCTGGAGGAAGAAAAAAAATATCCATTTTTTCAGACCCTAAAATTACTGATCCTCAAACATACCTATTTATTTGACCTGCCCGGCTACCAGTCATACCTCGAACGATCGGCTCCTTACATACCTGAACGTACCATTGTATATGAGCTTCTGCATCCTGTTGAAGAAACCGGTATAAAACCACAAAAAATACAATGGAAAGAACCGGAACCTCAAAACAACCGCGATAAAGAAAAGCCTGTTCCACCGGAAAATGTCAGGAAAAAAATTAAGGGATCGATGAAGGAAAATATTTCAGATCTTTTAAACAGACAACTTGCAGTACTTGAACTGGGCAACCAGAAAGAAGAAGACCTGAGTCCTGATACGGCCGTTGATATGAACCACAGGTACCTTAATCTACAGGAAGAGGATACGAATCTTTCAACTGAACCAGATGAAGTCCTGCTGATCATTGATCACGAAGAAACCCTTGAAGACAAAAAAATAGAAATGGACTCTGCCGGGACGGAAGACTTTGAAATGATTCAGGAAATCCTTGAGATCGAAGAAACTGGGATTGTCAAGGATAAGCCTGTTCCTGCCGGTACCCAAACAGTGAATGCCGGAAATGACGGATTGACTGCAGATGCTAAAAGTGGCGGGGCCAGGGAACATAATGATGTACTCATTGAAAAATTCATACGGGAACATCCCCGGCTCGTTCCTCGTGAAGATCAACATTCTCAGGAAGACATATCAGAAAGCAGTGTCAGTGAACATGAAGGTTTTTTTACAGAAACACTGGCCAGGATATATTTGAAACAGGGATATTTTAATAAGGCTGTATTCGCCTATGAGAAATTAATTTTGAAATATCCGCAAAAAAGTGATTACTTTGCACGTCAGATTGAAGAAATTAATAAACTGAGTAATAAATAGTAAAACAATATCGCATGTATGGTCTTATTACGGGTATAATAATATTTATAGCAATTTTACTCATATTGATCGTTCTCGTTCAGAACCCGAAAGGCGGTGGACTGTCATCCAGTTTTTCCTCTTCCAACCAGATTATGGGTGTTAAGAGAACGGCTGACTTCATTGAAAAAGCAACCTGGGGTTTAGCAGCTTCAATGGTAATTCTGAGCGTTATCGCCACCATGATCCCGCATGAAGCAGTTGCTGAAAATCAATCCAGAATCCGTGAGCAAATAGAAAATACTGCCATTGATCCTGAAAGACTGCCTGCATATCCCACAATGCCTGCGGAAGAATCTCCAGCAACCCAGGAAGAAACAGGGGATTAGCATAAATCCATAATAATGTGTGCCAGTCTGTCATAATAGCTGACACGATTTGCATCCCGCAGATTTAATAAAAACCTTGTTTTGTTTTGATTTATAAATATTTATGTATATTACTGCCATTGAATCATAATCTTGGTGCTGAAAAATTGTCAATGACATCCCTTAAAAAAACCGGCGTAGAGATTTTGGCACAGAATTCGTTAGTACCAATTCGAAATTTTATAGATGTTTAACTCTAAAATTAATTGTATATGTCAAATCTAAAAATTAGGCCTTTAGCAGACAGGGTAATAATAAAACCTCAGGAGGCTGAAGAAAAAACTGCAAGTGGAATTATCATTCCCGACTCAGCCAAAGAAAAACCGCAAAAAGGAACCGTCCTGGCAATCGGCCCTGGAACAAAAGATGAAAAAATGGAATTGAAAGTGGGTGATGTTGTTCTGTACGGTAAATATTCCGGAACTGAAATAACGATCGACGGGGAAGATTATCTGATCATGAAACAATCGGATATTCTGGCAATAATCTAAAATCTTTAATAGTAAACAAATCAATCAAAATTAAATCTAAATCTTATGGCAGCAAAAGAATTGATGTTCAATATTGAGGCTCGTGACCTCCTTAAAAAGGGAGTTGACAAGCTTACAAATGCAGTTAAAGTTACACTCGGTCCTAAAGGACGGAATGTAATTCTGGATAAGAAATACGGGGCACCTGTCGTTACAAAGGACGGCGTGACCGTGGCGAAAGACATCGAGCTTGAAGATCCGTTCGAAAACATTGGCGCACAGCTTGTCAAGGAAGTCGCATCAAAAACCAACGAGGACGCCGGAGACGGAACCACTACAGCTACAATCCTGGCCCAGTCAATTATCAATGTCGGACTGAAAAATGTGACAGCAGGTGCAAATCCCATGGATCTGAAAAGAGGTATTGACAAAGCCGTACAAGCCGTAATTGCCGATCTTAAAAAGCAATCCCATGAAATTGGGGATGATATCCAAAAAATTGAGCAGGTTGCAGCCGTTTCAGCAAACAATGACCACAACATCGGCAAATTGGTAGCAGAAGCGATGGGCAAGGTAAAGAAAGAAGGAGTTATTACGGTTGAAGAGTCAAAAGGAACTGAAACTCATGTGGATGTGGTTGAAGGAATGCAGTTTGACCGTGGCTATATATCCGCCTACTTTATCACTGATCCTGATAAAATGGAGGCTGTTCTGGAGAATCCCGTGATCCTCCTGTTCGATAAGAAGATATCCACTATGAAAGACCTGCTTCCGATACTTGAACCCATTGCGCAACAGGGCAAATCCTTGTTGATCATTGCCGAAGACGTGGATGGTGAAGCTCTTGCCACACTTGTGGTCAACAAACTCAGGGGCTCCCTGAAGATTGCCGCCGTAAAAGCACCCGGTTTTGGTGACAGAAGAAAGGATTTACTTGAGGATATCGCAATCATTACAGGAGGTGTTGTGATATCTGAAGAAAAAGGACTTACCCTTGAAGCTGTTAAAATGGATATGCTCGGATCCTGTGATAAGATTACCGTAAACAAGGAAACTACAACAATTGTAAACGGTGCAGGGGAAAAGAGAAATATCGAAGGCCGTATTAAACAGATTAAATCACAGATTGAAACTGTTACATCAGATTATGACCGTGAAAAACTGCAGGAAAGACTTGCCAAACTGGCAGGAGGCGTTGCAGTTCTTTATGTCGGTGCAGCTTCTGAAGTGGAAATGAAAGAAAAGAAAGCCCGTGTCGAAGATGCACTCAGTGCGACAAGGGCAGCAGTTGAAGAAGGTATTATCCCGGGTGGTGGTGTCGCATACATCCGTTCTATCAAGGTTCTGGAAAAAATCAAAGGAGAGAATGAAGATCAAAATACAGGTATAGCCATTATTAAAAGGGCTCTGGAAGAGCCTGTTCGCCAGATAGTCGAGAATGCCGGTATTGAGGGTTCCATCGTTGTGCAGCGAATCAAGGAAGGCAAAGCCGACTTCGGGTACAATGCTCAGGATTCAAGATTTGAGCCCTTATATGAAGCAGGTGTGATTGACCCGACCAAGGTTGCGCGCATTGCTCTCGAAAATGCAGCTTCTATTGCAGGCATGTTCCTGACCACTGAAAGCGTGGTTACCGAGAAGCCGGAAAAAGAACCACCCGCTCCGATGCCTCCAGGTGGCATGGGTGGGGGAATGATGTAATGTCTCACTCAAAATAGCAAAGAGGTTGTCTCAAAAGCGAGGCAGCCTCTTTTTTGTAGCTTTCAAACAGCAGGTTCTGAATCAACGTTCTGCCAGGAGTGTATAATCTAGCTTTCAACCAGCTTAAATCCTTTACCGTGTACATTGATGATTTGGACTTTCGGATCATCTTTAAGGTATTTCCTCAGCTTGGCCACATATACATCCATGCTCCGGGCATTAAAATAATTATCATCGATCCAGATGGTCTTTAATGCATAGTTGCGGTCGAGCACATTGTTCTTGTTAGCGCAAAGAAGTTTCAGCAGATCAGATTCCTTTGTTGTAAGTTTTTGTTCCTGTTTCCCCAGTTTGAGCATCTGGGTATTGGGATAAAACATATAGGCTCCAATTTTGTACTCGTTCAGCATTGCACCTTTCGTGTCTTTTTTGATCCTGCGTAAAATTGCCTCTACCCTGAATATTAGTTCCTCCATACTGAAAGGTTTCGTGATATAATCATCAGCACCCGCCTTGAAACCTTCAATTATATCCTCTTTCATGGATTTGGCAGTCAGGAATATAATGGGGATTTCGCCACTTGTAATCCTGATTTCGCGGGCCAGGGTATAACCGTCCTTTACAGGCATCATAATATCGAGGATGCACAAATCATAATGCGTCCTGACAAAGCTTTTATATGCTTTTTCACCATTGACAAAAAGATCCACTTCATATGATTTTGCAATTAAGTATTCCCGCAGAAGAGTCCCGAGGTTTTCGTCATCCTCGACAAGAAGTATTCTTAATTTTTGCATGAATTCATTCATTTATGATGTTTGGTAAAGTTAACCTAAAATTGCTCCCTTCATACAATTCACTTTCCAATTCAATACGCCCCTGGTGTTCTTCCACGATCATCTTCACATAACTCAGTCCCAACCCAAAGCCCTTGATTGTATGAATGTTTCCCGTAGGTACCCTGTAAAACTTCTCAAAGATACGTCTCTGATCATTCTTGCCAATCCCAATACCGTTGTCGCGTATCGAAATGCACAAGCTGGATCCTTTATTGAAAGTTGAAATAACAACTCCTGGATCACGCGAGCAATATTTTATCGCATTATCAATCAGATTTGACAAAACATTTGTAATATGGAGCTGATCAGCAAAAATAAGGGGATATTCTGCTTTTAATGAAGTGTCTATTTTACCGTTCCTGCTTTTCATCTGAAAAGCGAAGTTTTCAACAGCATTTTCAATAATTTCGTGCATATTGACCTCCTGCAAACGCAATTTCAATTTACCCCTGTCAAAAATAGCGGTTTGCAGCACTTTCTCGACTTGTGTTCCCAGCCTGCGACATTCGTCAATGATTATTTTTGAAATCTGATCCGGTTTTTTCATCTCCGGAGGAATACTTTTATCACCAAGCATTTGAGATGCCAGCGAAATGGTAGAGATGGGGGTTTTCAATTCATGTGTCATGTTGCTTACAAAATCACTGCGAATTTCAGATAGTCTTTTTTGCTTGAACATCACGTAAACGGTCAACGTAAAACTTACAACAATGATCAAAGAAAGGGCCAGCGAGGTAAGAGCCATATAACCGAGTGATTGAAAGCTCGAATCTTTCCTGTGCGGGAAATAAATACTTAGATAATTTGAACCCGGTTCGATATCATTGGGGAACAGCTTAACCCTATAATATTCTGCTTCTTCTGCAATGCTGAATGATTGGGATGCCAATGCAATTTCATTGTTCCGGCGTAAGACCGCATACTCGTATGTCCGGTCCTCAATGCCGTTTTCATTGAAAACCTCAGAGATGATCTCTGCCAGTTCAGCCTGACTGATTCGCTCTTCAATATCCGGAGGTGTCAGAAACATGCTTGCAATCACCCTATCCACAAAGTTTCTGCGGTTTGCCAGCAGTTTATTCAGTTCAGATCCAGACTGCCCCTGTTCAGCAGGAACATTCTTTATGTTATTGCTGCTCTGAGAACTGCCAGGTGAATGTTCTTGCGGAGATAATACTGAATCTGCAAGCAATGGATCCAACTGACGGTTTACAAGTTTTTCCCCTTCCTGCCATTCGATCTCATTTGCAATATCGATCATTGAACGACTCACAAGATGATCAAACTGTCTTTGGTTGATCCGGATTGCATCTCTGATCCAAAAGAACTGAAACATAATCAGTGCGATCATTGCCAAACCCATGATGATGGAAGCAATCCAGATTAATTTTCGGCTCATAATGAACAAATATAAAGTTATAACTTATTGCTTGTAAGATTTTTAACAATAATTAACAGTTGATCATCAGGAAAACCGGAATGGGAATATCTATTTGGATCAGGCTGTCATTATTTTGCTGACATCCTTTAATTTCAAGGGATCAATAAGATAGGCTCCGGAAATAATATCAATGCGTCTGAGTGCTTTTATGATTTGTTCTACTGTCTTTTCTTCCGGTTCCCCCACAATCTGCAGGAAGAAATCAATATTCCTGAATTCAGGAAAAAGAAAACCCTCAGGACCCCGGTTGGATATAAGATGGTAGTTCACGTACCGCTCTTCATCGTTATGTATAAAGCAGCTGAAAGAAATATCATGTTTCAGTTTTGCCTGGTGCGTGACCAGATCTCCGGAACGCACAAATTTGAACTTCATGCTGCTGTTCATAGCCCAAACGAGACGGTAGTCATTTTCATGTGATATTATTCCTATTAACTTGAAATTCAGATCATACCGAACATCAAGTTTTAAATTTCTCCTTTTTTTGGGATTCTCTGCTTTCATGGCCTCTGACAATTAGTTACAGAACAAGTAGTTCTGTACAAAGACAAAATGCCCCAAGGACTGTTGATCCGGCAACATATTGTTTATTCAACTATACTTCGATGAATTGCAATGCCTGCCGTGCAGCATTCTGCTCGGCTTCCTTTTTTGAGTTTCCGCTGCCGCGTCCCATGATTTCATCCCCAATGATCAGGTGTGCAGTAAACAAGGGTGCATGACTCTGGTCATCCGATTCTTCAAAGTTCGTAAAATTGATTGTTTTTTTATTTTTTTGAGCCCATTCAATGATCCTGCTTTTAAAATCGGTTTCTGTGTCCAGCAACTTATTCACATTGATATGGTTCTGGATAATCCGTTCCGTAACAAGTTTTTTTGTCCGGTTGTATCCTTTATCAAGATAAAGTGCACCCAGTAAGGCTTCAAGTGCATCACCAAAGATCGATCTGTGATTGTCATTTGCCGTTTTGGAAATAACCACATTGCTGATTCCCAACTTTATGGCTATGAGATTAAGATTGTCACGGTTCACAATTTTTGAACGCATCCGTGTCAGGAAACCCTCGTCTTTATCCGGGAAACGGTGAAAAAGGAATTCTGCAATAAGGGAATCCAGTATGGCATCTCCCAGAAATTCCAATCTCTCGTTATTGACCTTGACGTTATTGAATACAATCTGTGATGCTGACTTATGAACGAAAGCAAGCTGATATAACTTATAATGACGGGGTAAGAAGCCCAGAATGTGTTTTAGATTTTTCTTAAAGTCTTTATCCGGGACAAAAAGAAATTTCTCCGAACGGATAACTCGCTTAAGCACAAGACTAAGGTATGTATTTTTTAAATATAACAGAAAAGTTATGACCACCGAATCCGAAAGTGTTGCTTAAAGCAGTATTTACCGTTCGTTTTTGAGCTTTGTGCAACGTAAGGTTTA
The DNA here is from genome assembly GCA_016926205.1 of Bacteroidales bacterium. Classification (GTDB taxonomy): domain Bacteria; phylum Bacteroidota; class Bacteroidia; order Bacteroidales; family UBA10428; genus UBA5072. Next base: position 1,408 of record JAFGPB010000073.1, on the reverse strand, counting down.
TATTTTGGTCAATTGCTTCATCCGGTGTTTTGAAATTTATGGTTGGAGGTACAATATCATGCAGAATTGCATAAATGCTGGCTATGGCTTCAATAGCTCCGGCAGCACCCAGCAAATGTCCTGTCATTGATTTTGTTGCACTGATATTCAACTTATAGGCATGCTCTCCAAAAACCTTCACAATGGCTATAGCTTCAGAAATATCACCAAGTGGAGTGGCCGTTCCGTGAACATTGATGTAGTCAATTTCCTCCGGTTTCAGGTTTGCATCTTCAAGGGCATTTTTCATGACCAGTATCGCTCCGTGCCCTTCGGGGTGCGGTGCAGTTATATGGTACGCATCAGCTGACATCCCGCCCCCAACAACCTCTGCATATATCCTGGCGCCCCGGCTTTTCGCATGTTCCAGCTCCTCAAGAACCACAGTACCCGCACCCTCTCCCATTACAAAACCATCGCGTGTTTTGTCAAAAGGTCTTGAAGCTGTTTTGTATTCTGCATTGTTGGTTGATATTGCATGCATTGCATTAAAGCCTCCTATTCCAGGTTCAACAATACAGGCTTCCGAACCGCCGGCAACAAAGATGTTTGCCTTGCCAAGCCTGATATAATTGAAAGCGTCAACAATGGCATTTGTGGCTGTAGCACATGCCGAAACAGTAGCGTAATTGGGACCCCTGAAACCATAGCGGATTGAAATATATCCCGCCGCAATATCAGATATGATTTTAGGAATGAAGAACGGATTAAACCTGGGTTCATAATTGCTGTGGAAATAATCACTCACTCCGGTCAGGAATGTATTAAATCCTCCAATACCTGAGCCAAAGACTACCCCCACCTTGTCCTTATCAACCTGCTCCAGATCGAATCCCGCATCTTTTATCGCTTCATCCGTGGAAACAAGGGCAAAAATTGTATAAAGATCGTATTTTCTGGCTTCTTTGCGGTCAAAGTAATCTTCAACGTTGAAGCCCTTTACCTCACATGCAAATCTCGTCTTGAACTTTTCGGCGTCAAAACGAGTAATCAGTTCGCTTCCACTAACCCCATTGACTAACCCGTTCCAGTAATCCTTAACATTATTGCCCAGCGGAGTTACAGCACCAAGTCCCGTAACAGCTACCCGTTTTAACTCCATAAAAAAACTTAACTTTACTTCTTTACATTCTCATCAATGTACTTGATGGCTTCGCCTACAGTGGAAATATTTTCGGCTGCATCATCAGGAATCCCAATATTGAATTCTTTTTCAAACTCCATGATCAATTCGACAGTATCCAGCGAATCCGCGCCCAGATCATTCGTAAAACTTGCTTCGGGTGTAACTTCACTTTCATCAACACCCAGCTTATCAACGATAATAGCTTTTACTCTTGATGCAATGTCTGACATAATACCAAGTTTT
>JAFGPB010000072.1 GCA_016926205.1 Bacteroidales bacterium | reverse complement strand
CATGCCGGGTTACGCATAGCATCCCGTAAAACTGCAGTGCAAACCATTAAATGGCGAAGTTGATTACGCGCTCGCTGCCTGATCGAAGTAAAGTAGATCAGGCCATTCCGGCACAAGGTGCCTGGACGGGCTGTCCCTCCGCTACCATGCCTTGCGGTTGTGGATCAAGGGGCACATAAAAGGCGGGGCTGGTCCGGACCACTCCCCTGAATCCGGACGAGAAAACAGGGGATAAGATACAGGTAGGCTGCCTGATGCCAGCCTGCATCCGAAAAACAAGATCTGGCTAAGCATGTAGAAACCTTATGGGTTGCCTGTTTGGACCCGGGTTCGACTCCCGGCAGCTCCACTTATATAAAAACCCTCTGATAGTATAATTCCGGATTGAGGATTTCTTCTTTGGTGGGAGGAGGGGTTCTCAATATCATTTTGATCCCTTCTTTGATGTTTTCATACCGGTCCAGAATTTGTCTCACGAAATACTCTGCATACTGATAATTGATCTCATAGGTGTCCCAGTTGTTGTCAATATTCGGGACGACCTTCTTTGGATATATGATTTCACCTGCTTTATGGGCCACGTATTCGCATATGCCCTCTTCAATGAAGCCTGCTCCATAATCCCTGTCACGCGGTGTGTAGATTCTGAAATTATTGTGTTCCGGGGAAACACTGTAATCCATTTCACGGAGAATCTGCTGAAACCAGATATGGGTAAGCTCGTGATAAACACAGCCCTTGACGAACTGGTTCGACACTGTAAGGCTTCTTCTAAATGAGGAAAGAGAATCAACGGCGTAATCGACATATTTTTGTTCATTGGTGATGATGATATCTCCCGGAAAGTAATATCTTCCCAGCTCAATTGAATCGTATTCCATATATTCAGACAGATCATCCACCCACATGTGATAATAATACAGGGTGTCCTCCACAAAATCCATATAGTCTTTCGCAAGCTGATGTTCATTTACCAGCACAAATCTCTCAATTCCCTTTGAGGTAGGCCTGCCCCGGTCATAATAGCTGAATCCCTCATTTGAGATCAGTTCCGGGTACAGTATGAGGAGCAATATGGTTAAATATCGCAACATCTTCTATTAAGAAGATACTTCTATGTGAATTTACCCTATATATTTCAACTGATATTTCATACACGTTCATGCTCATTCGTTCAGCTGTATGACCATCTTAACCGGACCTGTCAGAATCTGGTTGAAATGTCACATGAAAGAATTAATGAAGTTCCGTGAGACTGTCATACAGAAATTTTCATGTAAATTTACAGATAATCGCAATCAATACGAAACGGATCCTGAATTGAAATTATCATTTAAGTTTGTTTCTAGTATATTACCAGAAAACTGAAATCAAATGAATTACAAAAAACACATCATTATCGGAGGCCTTTTGTTGTTTGCCGGATTGCTGTCCTGCGGCTATTTCATCTGGAAGGGATTGACAATGTTCAGAACAGGTGAAAGGACGGTTACAGTCCGGGGACTTGCTGAAAGGGAAGTAATGGCCGATCATATATACTGGCCGATTGCGTTTGTGGTAACAGATAACGATCTGGCACAGTTGAATGAAAAGATTGAAAATAACAGGCAGATTATCGTTGAGTTTTTGCTAAAGCAGGGATTCAGGCAGGAAGAGATGGCCTTCTCATCGCCCAGTGTAGTTGATGTAAATGCCCAGCTGTATGGCATGGACAGGCAATATCCATTCAGATACCTCGGGAAAGGTGTTGTCAAGCTGAATACTGAAAATGTCAATCTTGTTCTTACAGCAGCTGACAATTCAGTATCACTGCTGTCGGAAGGCATCGTACTCAACAGTGATGAATACCAGAATGTAATCACTTATTCTTACAAAGGTTTAAATTCCATCAAACCCGAAATGATTGAAGAAGCAAATCTGAATGCAAGGGAGGCTGCGGAAAAATTTGCGACAGACTCAAAGAGTAAACTCGGTAAGATCAAATCCGCATCTCAGGGGCTTTTTTCAATAGAATCCGCAAATTACAATACACCGGAAACAAAGGTTATCAGAGTTGTCACCACGGTTCAGTATTATCTGATACATTAAACAGACTGACAAATATTTATATCCCTGAGTCGCTGTCTACAAGGCTGTTTCTCCAAGAAGCACCGGACTACCGGGATTTTCATTAACGCACTACATCGATATTGTGACACCTGAACCAGATCGCATTTCACCAGAGGATGTAACTTTTTCGATCGTTAAGCAACAGTTATCACGGATAAATGCCGGGGATTTTTGTGAAAAACTTGTCACCATTGGTAACTGGCATCCCTTTCATGATAACCTTTGTTCAATATTGTCCTGTTTGTATACTCATTGTTACCGGATTTCTTATTGTCAACAAATGTTGATTTCACCGGTAATTCAGACAGTTCGAAACCACATCCTGCATCAGGTACGGGAGAAGCGGCCGGGTTGTTAACAGTTATTGTTCCGCAATCATTGTCCTCTATGCTAACAATACCATAGCATTGATTTGCCGTTATAACCACATCCACCGGGTCAAAAAACCAACCTATATATAAATTGTAGAATTCGTTATCAGCAAAATTAGAATGATTAATGGTCACATCGCAGTATGAATCCAGAGCTTCCACATCGAGCATGGAATTGCCTTCGAAAACACAGTATGAAAGGGTCGCCTTCCTGCCTTCTTCCCATCTTTCATAACCGTCTTCACCGTATATGAATGTACTGTGGGATATGGTTACATCCGGCCCCCAGTCAGAAATCCCGCCTGTATATGCAAACATGCAGTGTTCAATAGTTGTTTCGGCGGTCTGGTTAAAAATAAACAATCCGATATAAGAGTAAGCTATACAGCAGTAAGAAAGTTCCGTGGAGGAGCCATGACTCAGTCCGATTCCCCACCAGTCGTTGATAATTGGAGTATCATCATCAGATGTCAGAACAATAATCTGATCCTCAGTGCCATTGGCAATAATATTTCCACTTGAATATATGTCAATTGTACCGTCTTCATAACCCTCGTCCCAGTCAGGGTCTTCCGTTGAGACCCTGATCACTGTTCCGGGCATTATGGTAAGTGTAATTCCATCCGGGATCCTGATGTCGCCCTTTAAAGTCAGGTTGCCGCTCCAGGTTTCATCTTCAGTCAGTTCATGACCTGCAATGATTCTTTCTGTGATGTTTACTGAAACAACAATATATGTGGGAGAGCCGTCAATTTTATGGGGTTCTGAGATTATGGCTATTGTGCAGGTGTGGCTGCCAACGTCCAGTGGAGATGTATCCAGAGTCACCGTAACTTCCACATCCGAAGAACCCACGGTCCCGCCGGTAACGTTGAGACTGACCCAGGTCTCGTCTATTGTGGATGTCCAATTAAAACTTTCTTCACCATCATTGGATATTTTAAATGTCTGAACCAGGACATCACCCTGATATGCGTCCCCAAAATCAATGGATGTCTTATTTACATCCAAAACGGGTCCGCCATTATTGTCATCATCTTTGGTGCAGGAAAATGACAGCAAAACCACCAAAACAATGCTGCTAAGAATAGTTGTTTTCATTTTTGATTAATTGTTAATTATTCACTTTCAGAAAAGAATTTACATTATCAGTTTTTCAATCCGGGATATATTGAACCGGTGGTTCAGGTGAACAGAAGAATCATATGAAATTGCGTTCTGCAAATTGACATACTCAACATATAAAGCAATTTATGAAGAACCTGTGATTATTACAATTTTTACAGAAACAAAAATTTCTGAAAAATCTCAGGGTTCAGCATGCTCAGGGCATCGGAAACGAGAGACAGGATTTGTATGATGACATAATCAACAGGTCATTTGTCCGGTTATTTTAAGGGATTTCCTGTGATGAAAAAGATCATTATGATCATCATTAGACTGTTTTTTTTCATATATTTAATGCAGGTTTATAAAATATTTTTAAACAAAATGGAAACGATCAGTCAGAACAATTTGCCACCAACACTTGGCAACAGCTTCAGCCATGGATGGAACGTCATGAAGAACTATTTTTTAATTCTTTTTCTTGTGGTCATCGTCGTGTCGGTCGTTATGGGGCCCATGAATATGTTCAGCTGGAAAATGGATACCAACGATTTTCATGGCCGGGGATTCCTCCTTCGCGATTTCAACGTGCTCACCATTAGCATCTTTTCCTTTCTCGGTTTTCTTGCCTTGGCTTACACCCTTTTGGTTGTCCCGGTCTTCAGGTATGGCGGCAAGATCATGTTCGTAAGTGCCGCCAGGGATCAACGGCCAGATTTCAGTATGCTGGTGCAGGGCTTCAGGGAAAACTATCTGAATATCGTTCTTGCAAACCTGCTTACCGGAGCACTGGTCGCGCTGGGCATCATCCTCTTTGTTATACCGGGTATCATCATTGCATGCCGGCTGGCTTTTGTCGGTTATCTGGTAATGGACAAAAAACTGGATCCCATCAGGGCAGTTGAAGAGAGCTGGAAAATGACGAAAGGTCACGGATGGACAGTGTTCTTTATGGCAATCCTATCCTTTTTCATATGGATCGCAGGGCTTTGCCTGTTATTTGTCGGTGTATTCCCTGCCATCGTCTGGGTCAGCAGTTCTTTTGCCAGCCTTTATGAGTTTGTCTTGCTTGAGAAAAACGAAAACCTGCAAACTGCATGATCCGGAAAATCAATACAAGCTCAGCTTTCTTCTGAAATACTGCCGGTTATCATCCGTGTCCTTACGATCGAGAAAATGCCATAAGCAATAGCATATATCCCGATCAGGACCATCATGATCCGGGAACTTTTAAAGGGATTCAAGGCAATCAGAAGGCCGAAAATGAAAGAAATGAATCCGGCAATCAGGAAAAAATACTGTTCAAATTCTTGAAGCTGCTTTCTGAAGTAGATGACCAGAAAGAACAATCCCAGTAACATTGCCCAGATACCGGTGATTGCCACAAATACTGCAACCGATAATTCGGGTCTGATCAGTATGACGGTCCCCAGCAACACTCCGGTAATTCCTTCCAGTAACTGCCAGTATCTTCCGCCTTTAAAGGACCTCATCCTTACTGAGCTGAGGATGAGCAACAGTCCACCCAGTATGATCATAATGGCAAAATATATGGCCAGGCCAATCAGTGTGATGGATGGAAACAACAATGCGATCAATCCGAACAATACGGCCAGGAAGCCGTGCAACCCGGGAAATATCCATGTATTCAGTTTGAACTGTTTCATGCCAGTTTTGTATTAATTCAGATAAAAGTGAAAAAGAATATTCCGACAGGATCAAATTTAAGTATTCGGGTCAAACCGGACGAGGAAACTACGGAAAAAATTCAGAATTTTTATATTTCCGGTCCGGACCTCAGGGCAGATTATAACCATTTTCCTGCACAGATCATGAACCTTTGAGATTCTGGTCCTGCTACCGGGTCTTTTTGAAAGAATCTCAATGTGAAATAGGGTATCTGTCGGTTCCGGGGTCTTTTATATGAAGGCAAGATACAGTGAACATGAAAGGTCATGAATCACAGGCCATTTTAAAACAACTTTAATTTATATCCTTATGAAAACAGGAAGCTTTATGAGAAGTCTGGCTTTGGTGCTGATGGTTGTGGGTTTTACATCCATGCCCGGCAAAGCATCGGTCAGACCAATGTTGCAGGATACGGTCTTTACCACCTTTTCAGGCACAGTAATCAATGATGAGACACGGGATCCCATTGTATTTGTAAATGTCTACCTGATTGGGAGCAGTCTTGGAACTGTCACCAACGCTGAAGGTGAGTTCATACTAAAAGTTCCACTTTCCGAGATGAACGGTAAGGTGCGTTTTTCTTATCTGGGATATCAGAATGTGGACATTGCGCTCGCAACCCTGAATCCTGAGGATAACATTATCAGGCTCAGGCCAACGGCTGTAAATCTTGAGGAAGTGACAATCCGGACCGAAGATCCGGTTCAGTTGATCAGGATTGCGCAAAACAATGTCAGAAGGAATTATGCAACCAACCCGCAGAGACTTGTTGGTTTTTACAGGGAAACGGTCAAAGAAAACCGGAATTATGTGGTTGTTGCTGAAGCTGTTCTGGATGTTTTCAAAGCGTCTTACGGAAATGATTTTCAACTCGACCGTGTCTCCATATTCAGGGGGAGGAAAAGCGGAGAAGTGAAGAAAATGGACACGATCAATTTTAAGCTCCAGGGAGGACCCAAGACCAGTTTTCTGCTTGACCTGGTAAAAAATCCGGGCGGTATACTGGCTGAGGATTATATAGAATATTATGACTTCTGGTTTGCAGGTTTTGAAATCATAGACGACCGCAACAACTATGTCATCGGATTTGACCAGCGAAACGATGTCGATATGTCTCTCTATAAAGGCAAAATATACATCGATGCAAAGAACATGGCTTTTTCCAGGTTTGAATTCGAACTCAGTGACAAAGAAATTGAAACGGCTGCCAGCGAACTGGTCAGGAAAAAGCCCATGGATCTGAAGATTGAAGTGATCAGTGGAAATTATCTGGTGAACTATCGCATGGTAAACAACACCTGGTATATTAACCATGTAAGAAGCGACCTCGTTTTTGAAACGCAGTGGAAGAAGAAACGTCATAATGCCACCTATGTAACAACGCTGGAAATGGCCGTAACGGACCGCGACTCCATGAACGTCGAGAAATCGAGATACAGGAGTCAGGTCAGGACCAATGATATTCTGGCCGATGATGTGTCTTACTATGAGGATGAAGATTTCTGGGGAGATTACAATTATATCAAACCTGATGAGTCAATAGAATCTGTCATCAGACGGTTAAGCAGAAAGCTGAGGTGGGAGACTCTGGATGAAATCGACGAGTAACAGTTTTCAGGTAAATTGTGACAACTTTCTGGTCAGTCCCCGCGTAGCAATCCGTGCAATGGGAGCAGGTAACTTTACTGTTTCTTTCATTTTCTTTAATATTAAGCGTAAATTTACGTTCCTTGATATTAATCCTGTTTTATACAGGGCGGCAGGTTGGACAACGCAGAAAGAAATATTATCATACAGATTGCCGGAGGTGATTTAAAAACCTTTGAAACGCTTTTCAGAAAACACTATGAAATGCTCTGCAACTATGCCATGAATTTTGTTCCTGATTCGGATACCGCTGAAGAGATCGTGCAAGACCTCTTTTATGCACTTTGGGAAAAGCGGCGCCGGCTGAAAATCGATACATCAATCAATTCCTATCTGTTTGCTTCAGTTCGCAACCGTTGTCTGAAATATCACAGACACCGGAATGTCGAATCAAGTTACCGGGAGTATTACATTACGCACAGCTCAGAAATTGAAGCAACACCGGAAGATGTCACCCGTTTTGAGGAAGTAAACAGGATTGTCAGCCGTACACTGGATGCATTGCCGGAAAGGTGCAGCAGAATATTCAGGCTGAACCGGTTTGAGGGTATGAAATATCATGAAATCGCCAAAAAGCTCTTTGTTTCGGTCAAGACGGTGGAGTCCGATATGGGAAAAGCGCTGAAACTGTTGCGCAGGAATTTAAAAGATTATTTGTAAGCAGCGTAAATATCAAGCATATGTTCAGGGAACCAGACAAAAACACATGGATTTTACTTGCCCGGCACTTCGCCGGTGAAACCATGGCAGAAGAGGAAACAGAGATATCCGAATGGCTTAGGGAACCGGATCATTATACCCTTTACAATCAAATTAAATCCGACTGGAATATGCTGGAGAACATGAAAACACAGTTTAATACAGAACAGGCATGGACAAAGATACATAAAAGGATCACGCAGGAAGGTCAGGTTGACCGGACTGTGTCGGGAAGCAGCCAACAGCCTGTACTATGGAAATTAAGACCCTCCGGTACTTTAATCCGCATCGCAGCGTCGGTTTTGATCATTCTTACAGCAGGATTTGTGCTTTATATGGCCGGAATTTTTCCGGTCATGAAATCCGGGAACATTGATGTTGTCACACTGGCAAACGAAGAAATAAAAACTGTTTTGCTTCCGGACGGATCTCAGGTCTTTCTGAATTCCGGGACAACACTTACGTACCCGCGACTGTTCAAAAATGAGACCAGAGAGGTCTCGCTTCAGGGAGAAGCTTTCTTTGATGTTGCTGCAGACGCTTCAGATCCTTTTGTCATAAGGGCTGACGGAGCACTGGTGAAGGCCGTTGGCACATCCTTCAATGTATATGCAAGGGAAAATGAACAACATGTCGATGTTTTTGTTGAATCTGGCAGGGTTGAACTTATTGAAGCAGACAATACTGACAACCATATTATGCTTGAGTCCGGATACATCGGCACACTTACGCAAAATGAGGTGAACAGCAGAAAAAGCGGTGATAAGAACTGCATTGCATGGAAAACCAAGCAGATGGTTTTTTATAACACCCCTTTGTCAGAAGTACTGAAAATCCTGAGTGACGTTTACAAAGTGGAAATTAATATCAGGGAAGCCGGCATCGATACAACACAGATCATTGGTGAATACAACAACGACCCCCTGGATCATATTCTGAAAGTGATCTGCACACAAAACAACCTGAAAATTGAAAAATCCGACAATAAGATCTATCTTTCCCGCATATAATTCTCTGTGGTGGTGATGTTTTAACCCGGATAAATGAGAATCATTGCCGACAATGAACGCATACAAGGCTCAGACAAAACCGGTGTTTCCTTAAACTCAGGCAGACCTGAACATCCATACACCATTGCATACAGGATCATCCTCCTTGCAGTCCTCTGTCTTTTGACCCTTCCTTCGCTGTCACAGGATTCTTTAATACACAGTGTTACAATTCATGATACCACATGTACGATTGAGGAATTGCTGGAAATCATTCAAAACAGGACTTCAGTCTCCCTTTCCTATAATGCCGGGATATTCAACAAAAGAAGAACGGTCACCATCAGTGCAGAGAACGAGCCGGTCGCTGAGCTGTTGAAAAGGGTGCTGGATGACCCGTCCCTTGAATTTAAAATGGTAGGAAGACATCTGGTTATTTACAAACCTGTGATTGCCCTCTCGGCCAATCCGGACAACCAGTCGGATTCGGTTTATTTTATTGAGATCCGCGGTCAGGTTTGTGACCAGTACGATAAACAACCCTTACCATTTGCCAATATCTACCTGTCTGATAAAAGTGCCGGCACGATCGCGAATGAGGACGGGGAATTTTTACTGAAGCTCAGTTCAGAGTACCTGACGGATACACTTTACATTTCCCATATGGGATACAAGCACTATAAGGTACCTGTCTCCCGACGGGTGAACACGGACATGAGATATTTCCTGGAAATGGATATCATATCCATTCAGGAGGTCATCATAAGGCTGCAGAGTCCTGTGAACATCCTTCAGTCAGCCATAGAGGCCATCCCGGACAACTACCCCGGGGAACCTTCACGGCTTACTTCATTCTACCGTGAAACCGTAAAAAAGGGCAACAGGTATATGATCGTATCCGAAGCAATACTTGAAATATACAAACAGGGTTACAACGATTTTTTACAGGTGGACCAGATAAAAATCATCAAGGGGAGAAAAAGACAGGATGTGGATCCGAACGATACAGTTGTTCTGAAACTCAAAGCTGGTCTGAATACCATGCTCCTGCTGGATGTAATCAAATATTTCCCCGATTTCATGACCGAAACAGGTTATTATAAATACATCATGGCGGATATTGTTGTGAATGATAACCATGAAAACTACGCCATCGAATTCACCCCGAAAGAACGGGCATATGATGCGTTTTACAAGGGAAGAATCTTTGTCAATACAGTCGATCTTTCCGTTGCAAGGGTCGAATTCGCAATAGAGCCTTCCCGCCTTGATGAAGCAACACACCTCTTTGTGCTCAGAAAACCTTCAAATTATCATGTAAAGGTACAGGGAGCAGAGTATTATACGACATACAGGAAAATCGGGAATAAATATTACCTACATAATATACGTTGTGAGACAAGTTTCAGAATCAGACTCAAAAATCAATTGTTCGGATCGGTCTATACCACATCGGTCGAGATGGTCATCACACGGATCGATACCTCTGATGTGAACCGCTTCAGGTACAGAGAAATGGCAAGAACGACTGATATTTTCAATGAACAGATAACAGGATATGATGAATTGTTCTGGGGTGAATACAATTTCATCCGGCCTGAACAACCTCTTGAAAAGGCTGTTGAGAAGCTTGAAAACACGACGCTTGAACTCCCGGAAGAATGACGAAATACGGAGAATGAAGAAATACGGAATCCTTTAGTATTTTGCGGTAAGCGGCATCCTTCTGCCAAAACCAAATGCTTTCGAAGAGATCCGCAAAACAGGAGGTGCCTGATAACGTTTGTACTCGTTCTTATTCACAAGTTTAACGGTCCTGTATGTCAGTGATTCATCCATACCCATTGCAATTATGGCAGGGACAGACTGTTTCATCTCAATATAGTTGAACAGTATTTTATCCAGAACCTCATATTCAGGTAATGAATCACTGTCTTTCTGGTCGGGACGAAGTTCAGCGGACGGAGGTTTTACCATCGTGCTGTGCGGAATGATTTCTTTTTCACGGTTGATATATTGTGCGAGCCTGTAAACATCGGTTTTGTATACATCACCAAGCACGGAAAGACCTCCGCTCATATCTCCATAAAGGGTTCCGTATCCCACAGCTGCTTCACTTTTATTGGAAGTATTGAGTAAAATGTTCCCGAGTTTATTTGCCACGGACATGAGCAAATTGCCGCGGATCCGTGCCTGGATGTTCTCCTCTGTCATGCCCCAGGGAGGTTCCCCGAAAACCGGCTGAAGCGCATCGCGAAAATCCTCAAACAGTTTTTGTATGGGAATCAGATGGTATTCCACACCCAGATTGCGGGCAAGGGCTATGGCATCCGTTACCGAATGCTCTGAAGAATATTCTGAAGGCATTAAGACTGCAGTAAGATTTTGATTGCTAAGTGCGCGACAGGCCAATACCAGTGTAACCGCTGAATCAATCCCGCCCGACAAACCGACCACAGCTGATGAAAATCCTGTTTTGCCAAAGTAATCTTTAATTCCCAGTACAAGCGCGTCATGGATCAGTGGTATGTGATCACCGGAAAATCTCACTTCATGATGACCTTCAGAAGATCGCAGATCGTCAAGCGCGACAACTGAAAAGTCCTCTTCAAACAATTGAAGGCGGTTTACAATTTCACCATGTGAACCAATGACCATTGAACCCCCTTCAAAAATAAGCTCTGTCTGCGCTCCCGTCTGGTTTACATACAAAACAGGAAGTTTGTATTTCTTTGCGTTGTCCGTGAGGATCTGTCTTTTAACTTTTTCGTGCACGTAAGAAAAAGGAGATGCCGCAATATTCACGATAAAATCAGGACAAAGCCCGATAAGCTCATCCATCGGACATAACGAATAAAGGTTGCTCTTTCCGAAATCCGAAAGGATAGGCTGATCATACCACAAATCTTCACAAACGGTTACTCCAATATTAAAACCTTTGTATTGCACCAGGGAGAACTCCCGGTTCTGTTCAAAATAACGGTATTCATCAAATATATCATAGGTCGGCAGAAGGGTTTTGTGAATGAGCTGCCTGACCATACCATGTGCAAGAAAATAGGCTGTGTTAAAAAGATTTTTGCCCTGTTGTGCCGGATTGAGCGAAGGTCCGCCGACAATAGCAGCAATACCATGACATTCGGATGCGATCTGCTTTATTGATATCTCGCTCAGCTCAATGAAATGTTTATGCTCAAGCAGGTCCAGGGGAGGGTAACCGCAAACTGCCAGCTCGGAAAAGATTACGAGCACAGCCTTTTCCTGTCTGGCTCGTCTGATTGCAAGAATGATTTTTGCGGTGTTTTCGTCGAAGTCCCCAATGGTATAATTCAACTGTGCTAGGGCAATTTTCATAACCGGTTCAACATGTCAGAACATAACCCCGGCACGAACTTTAATATAATTGTTCACTGCCTTATAATCATTGTTTGAAAGTACATCTGTAAATCCGTTGTCCCAAAACAGTCCGAACAACAGGGATGAATGACCGCCAAGACTGTATTCAATGCCTGCGCCAATAAAATAGGATAGCTTAATCAGGTTTATTTCTTTTCCCACAAAATCTTTTTCAAGTCTTTTGCCCACTGAATTTGCTTTTGAACCCGTATTGAACTGAGGCAAAAATCCAAATTGTGCAAAGTAGGTGAAATAACCAATTTCATTGGTCTTCATTTTCAGGGAAACCGGAATCGTGAAATAACTCAGATTATAGGCCACCGAAGTACCGGGTGTAAGGGAAACCGGATCCCCCTCCTTTCCTGTCAGGATGGCGACAGAATCCTGGTAGATCAGATTGCCTCCCAGCAAACTAAATGAAATACCGCTGGCAATCGCATAGTTCTTATCAAAATAATATTCCACCAGCAAGCCTCCGCCAATTCCAAGACGCATACCATCGCGGTCAAGATTCTTGTTTTTAGGGGTCAGCCAGGTTATGGCAGGATCAATGTGAATCCCCAGCCGGATTGTCTGCTGCGCAAACAAACCTGATATCACAGGCATCAAAAAGAGTAAAAGTAAGATTCTTTTCATAAGCTGAATATTAAATTAATAGTATTTTAACAGGCACATCATCCGTACCGGTTTGCTTCGGGAAACCAGATAAGACTATTTTTGTGAAATACAGGTGATCTGCGTATTTTTCAACCACAATCAAACACCAAAATCAAACACCAAATGATTACCGGTTGTTGATATGTGCACCCGGCATTCCTTTAAAGATACAAATATATACAAAAGGTACACAAAATTCCGGATAAATGATGTGTAAAAAGATTTGTCTGTTGATGAATTTGCCACTATTTTTGATCACGCATTCATAAAAGCAGAACAAACTACCAGGGTATTCAAATGAGACACCAGGCCATAAGATCCATCAGGTACTGCATCCTTATTGCTGAAATTATTTTGCTTGCGACAACTGCCGGTTGCAAAAGGGATCCTTTTCATGATGCGGATGTTACGGATATCAATCTGAGTCTGGATATCAGCAGGTTTGAAACTGACCTTTTTACGGCCGACCCGTCATTGATTGAAAGGTATATTCCGGTCTGGAAAGAAGAATACGGGATTTTCTTTCATCATTTCAACCATGTGCTGGGCCTCGGAAACAGCGATGATCCTGAATATGCCGGAAGATTAAGAAGTTTTGTCACCAACCCCTTTCATTACAGGATCTATAAAAGGACCATGGAGATATTCCCAGGTCTGGACAGCATATCGAACGCGCTCACCAGGGCTTTTAAGCGCTACCTTTATTACTTTCCCGACCGCACAGTACCCAGGATCATAACCTATGTATCCGGATTTAACCAGACAGCGATCAGTGATGACAGTCTGCTCGCTGTCGGACTCGATCATTTCCTCGGCAGCCGGGAAGACCTTTATGGTGAGGTTGGAATTTACCAGTATCTTATGCAAAACATGCACCCACAGAAACTTGCATCGGATTGCATGCTGTTCTGGAGTGAAACGGAATTTGAATATAACGACTCTGCAAACAATCTTATATCCAATATGATATACCGTGGAAAACTCATGTATCTTGTGCATATGCTTTTGCCTGATGAACCCGACACCATATTATGGGGCTTCAGCCGTGATGAACTGGATTTTTGCATCAACAATGAAAAACAAATGTGGACCTACCTGGTAAGCAATAAACTGTTGTTCAGTACGGACCGTCTCACCATCAACAAATTCATCCTTGAGGGTCCATTTACAACCGATTTCAGCCGGGAATCACCCGGTCGCGCTGCAGTCTGGATCGGTTACAGGATCGTGGACCGTTTTATGAAAAAAAATCCCGGTTTTACAATAAAAGATCTGATGAACAAGGATGATGCTATGGAGATACTCAATCTTTCAGCATACAATCCTTAACTATGCAAAAAATCGGTCTTTCTCGTTCATTTCCCTGTATTGACATTGATCCCCACACCATGAATTCAATTGAAAATATGATCACCCGGGAAAAAAATGTTACACCAGTGAAAAATTCTTCTGGTATTAAGAGGTTTATGGCAATTTCCGGTTTGTTGCTGCTTCTCGGATTGTGCATCCGGGGACAGGAGCCGGATTCATTATGGAATGTCAGCCTTGAAAAATTTGGCAGGAATGATTTTCATGGTGTTGTTGAGGACATGAACAGGCTTCTGGAAGTTGTACCAGGCCTTCCTTCGGCTATTTACAATAGGGGAATTGCAAGGCTTAACCTGGGTGACCGGGATAGAGCATGCTCCGATATGGAGCTTGCAAGGTCACTGGGATTGAAAGAGCATGGGGATTATATTGATTATGTATGCAATGATGAAATCATACGCGAGTCCATGATCCGTTCCTATTATGAACACACCAGGGTTTATCCGGAATTTGGATACAGACCGTTATATACACTGGCCGATTCGCTCAGGGGAGCATTACGGCCGGAAAGAACATGCTTCGATGTGTTTTTTTATGACCTCACCATAAAGATCATTCCAAAGCGTAAACGGGTAGAAGGCATCAACCGGATTCATTTCCATGTTAAGGAGTCCAGTCGCTGCATCCAGATTGATCTTTTTGACAATCTGAAAATTAGAGAAATCATCTGGAACGGTCAAAAGCTGGACCTTACCCGGAAATATCATGCAGTTTTTATCGAATTTCCTGAAGAACTGAATGTTGGTGAGGACCATACCATATCCATCAGCTACTGCGGTAAACCTGTCGTTGCTCCGAATCCTCCATGGGAAGGCGGTTTTGTATGGGAGCACGATCTTCAGAAAAATTTCTGGTCGGGTGTGGCATGCGAACATCTCGGCGCCAGCTGCTGGTGGCCGAACAAGGATCACCTGACCGACAAGCCTGATTCCATACGGATCACACTTGACGTACCGCGGGATTATCAGGCCGTGTCAAATGGTGACCTGCGCAAGGTCATAAAGGAAGGAAAAAAATATGACCGTTTTGTATGGTTTGTAAGCTACCCCATCAACAATTATAACGTCACATTTTATCTCGGCAAGTATGAGGAATTTCATGATATGCTGATATTGGAACAGGATACACTGATGCTGGATTATTACGTCTTGCCGCATAACATGGACAGGGCAAGGAAACACTTCGAACAAACCCGGGATATCCTTGAGTTTTATATCGGCGTTTTCAGTGAATATCCGTTTCAACGTGACGGCTTTGGCCTTGTTGAATCACCTTATGAGGGCATGGAGCACCAGTCGGCCATTGCATACGGCAATGATTATGAAAACAACGGATACAGAAATGACCTTTACGACTACATCATTGTTCATGAAGCAGCGCATGAATGGTGGGGCAACTCCGTATCTGCGGGTGACATGGCCGATGCATGGATCCATGAAGGTTTTGCCACCTATGCAGAGTATCTGTTCCTTGAAAGCAGATTCGGAAGAAGCGAGTATATGTATGAGCTTCAGGAAAACAGCCGTTTTATTTTCAACATCTGGCCCCTTGTCCAGCATCGTGATGTCAATGAGAACACATTTGCCAGCAATGATATTTACAACAAAGGTGCGATGATACTTCACTGCCTCAGGTGTACCATAAACGAAGATTCCCTTTTTTTCAGGATTATAAAAGATTACGCACAATCCAGAAGACATCAGGTGGTAACCAGTGATGATTTCATTTCATTTGTCAGTCGGTATACAAAACAGGATTACCGTCCATTTTTCGATAAATTCCTCTATGAAACCCGTTTACCTGTGCTGTCCTATAGTTATGACAAACAAGATGAAGATCTGATGATCCGTTACAGGTGGACTGAAGTCGGGGATGGTTTCAGAATGCCTCTGGCTATCGAAACCGACCTTGAAGAAACCTACCGTCTCGAAGCTTCTGCCGAATGGAAGGTATTGAGGGTTCCCGGCGCAACCTGGTTTAATTTCTTCAACACCCGGAAAGGTTATGAAGGTTGTCCGGTTAATTCATTTACGTATTACTGGACAAAATGTGAAAATCAATAAAAAGAAGCTGCCCTCAGGGTCCAGGAATCCGTCAGGTTCATAAAATTCTGATCAGATCAAGGTTATTTTTCCCAACTACTTACTGGCCATTTCATCCGATACGGTTAGTTTTTTCCGCCCTTTTGCCCTGCGTCTGGAAAGTATCTTTCTTCCGTTCGCAGTGGACATTCTTTCCCTGAAACCATGTTTGTTCCTTCTTTTTCTGTTTGAAGGCTGAAATGTTCTTTTCATTGCTCAATTTCTATAAAATATTCTGACAATATCGGAATGCAGACCGGTAAAGGCCGGATCGCAGTCAGGTTGCAGTCAGGTTTAAGCCAGACTGCAATCGGACTGCAAAAGTAATATTTTTTTATTTTTTACAACACAAATCATAGCATAAGTATTTGGTCCCGGATCCATGATCAGATCCAAATCTGTTCGATTTCGAACATTTCTTGTATCGAAATGATACAGGTTTTCACCCTGAAGATAATAAGTAGTGAATCAATCTGAGAGTCATTCATCTGTTGATCCATAAATTAAGCATTGTGGCATAAAAATTGTTTTCTATTATTGAAATGATCTGAATGAAATATTACAAAGATTACAGGAATCCCGTATAACATCAGGAACCATGAAAAATTGAGTTGTATTTTCAGGTTTATAATAGGTTAATAATTAATTGATTGAATTCCTGCATCTTCTGCATTTGAAGATGCAGGTTTTTTACTTCCTGTTTAAAAACCATCCCGATAAAAGAATTCTGTTTATAATTAAATTGGAAAATTGTTGAGAAAGTTGTTAATATTTCATATATTAGCTTAATTTAAGTATTTGACAAACTGATAAGTAAGTAATTTCATCTGTTAAACACTGCGGAAAGTTTGCAATTAATGCAACCAAATTCAAGTTTGTACGTTTAATACTTAAATTCAGTCAATCATTCAGGGCAATCTGCTAACTAAACAAAATTATTGTTATGCTTGATGTAAAGTACAATATTAAAAGTCTGATCTCAAGCATTTATGAATGCCAGAAGAAAATCATTATCAATCGTCGCTTCATTCGAGAACTCGAATTAGAGGGAAATGATACCGGAAAGCTGAGAAATGAAATTAAAGAACTGGAGAATAAAATCAGTGATTTTCAGAAAGAACTCAGGAAACGGTATCAATTGACCTATTAAGTTGTTTTCTTTCCAGATTTAAGCATATATCAGAGGCTGTCTCAACTTTGGGGCAGCCTTTGGTTTTTATCAGTCATATTGTGCCTTAAGGAACCACCAGTCATGCAATTCAAGGCTCAGATGCAGGATGTTGTACCTTTCCAAAATCAGACCGTTCTCTGTTGTCCCGGATTTCCCGGTCATCCATGAAAGATTGATGGTGGTCCTGTTTCTTAAAAACGGCAGGCCCACTCCCAGGGTAAAACCTGTATCCGTGATCTGCTTTTTACCCACCTGGAGGTATGTCAGTTCCCTGTAAAACCCCGCCCTGTAGCGGATCATCCCAAAATATCCGGTCACCCTGTCTCCTCCTGGTATGTATTCCGCTCCAAACCTGTATTTTCTGGCATCGGTATAGTTGTAATACGAACTGTTCGTCGTTGTGGCGTCCCAGTTCTCGAAAATATAGTCCCCGGTCACCGTCAGCTTGTGTGAATAATTCAGTGCAATACCCCCGCCATAGTGAAGCGGGAAATTGAATGCACCGGTTCTGTTCACCTTGTCCTCAATGACATTGCCGTCCGAGTCAATGATATTGACTTCCTGCCTGAAGTCAAGTTTGTGCCGGGTACCGTATATGCCTCCGAGGGTAACGGCAATATTATCATTCACAGGGATGCGGAACTGGAATCCATAATCTACGAACAATTTGCTGAAATAGGAAGTTTGCGTATAGATCAAATCACTCCCTATGGCGCTGTATACATTTCTTTCCGATTTCTCAATGTTTCCGAAAAGGTAGGAAACGCTTACGCCCAGACTGAGATTCCTGAAGACCCGGATGGAGTGATCCCAGTAAAACTGATTCAATCCTCCCTTACCTGTGGATTCGACGGAATATTTGTCAATGCTTCCCACTATATAATTTCTTGAGTGTATCTTATAACCAACAAAACTATAAGGAGTGATTCCGATTCCCGTAGACCAGAAAGGCGTTATCCGGAACCCGATAGCGAGATTGTTCATATTGAAATCCTTACCGGTTTGACGGGCATCACTGGTTTTGTAATTTGTAAAATCACCTGTAATTCCGACATCAAAAAAGAAGGAAATGCTGTCAATCAGAAAGTTGGCGGCCGGATTAAGATTGTTCAGGCAATTGTCAGAAGCCAAAGCAATACCCGTTTTCCCCATGGATAAATTTCTGCCCAGTCCCTTTGATGCCAATTCACCAATCCCGAAAACTGAATACGGCAGATGATCCCTGCTCTGTCCATTCAGGCAGGTCACCTGCAACGATATCAGGATGAGCAGGAAAAGAGCTTTCTTCATGTTGCGGGTTCTATTCATATCTCATGTAATAAATCTCCAGCCTTACATCATTCCTGTAATGCCTGCTGCTCCCGAGTATGAGCTTGTCAATGCTGTAAAAAACCTGATTCGGACTGATGGTCACCAGAAGAGAAGGAACATCATCGGTCTGTTTGACAAGCTTTCCATTGATGAAGTCAGTCACATCGAAGCGGTACCTCGTATTTTCAAAGAAAATGTCGTCAATAGTAAGGTTTGCAATCTGAAGATTTTCAAATTCATCCCTCAGCGGAGTAACGAAATTGTTGCCATTGTCAGTATCATAAGCGGATATCTCCATTGGCAGTGACTTCCTGGAATAGGAGTTGCTGAGCGGTTCCAGTATAAGTTCCGCATGCAGTACTTCGAGATTACTGCTCAATTCCAGTATGTTCTTCAGGTAAGGTATTTCTATTCTCGTGAAGATGCCTGTCCCTGCCTGCAGATACGTAGTATTTCCCGTTTCCTGTGCCGGCAGTTTGTCCTTTTGTCTTTCCGGAAGTTCAAAGCCTGTATCCGTGCTCCTGATCTGGTTGAACTGTAAATCACTGTCGTACAAAACAAATTCAATCTTTTTATGAACCACATCGAGGTCTGTGTAATGATAAAACAGCCTCATCAAAGGAATGGTATCTGCAGCATGAAATGCGAGAACCGACTCATTGGATTCATCGTAATCAATGACAAATCCTTTCAGATAATTCTCAAAGATCCCCTGTTCCGACACAATTTCACTTTTGTTTTTGAAGGCATAAAACATCTCCTGACCCAGGTCATCCGACAACCTTATGATCACTGAATCCCGGCCTGTCGGACGGGATCTGAATACTACCTGTCCGTAAGGATCCGGATCATAGGCAAATGAAGAAGTATTGTAAAGCTCATTGCCCTCGCCCTCATCCAGTTTCTCTTCCAGTCTGTGCACCCTAATGACTTGCGGTTGGGTCGTGTCACCAAGTGAATATCCGGTATAGACGAGTATGAAATGCAACGAATCATACACAGCATCATTCGGTATGGGAGTGGTGACCAGAGGAAGCTTTACATCAACAAAACTTCTGCAGTAAGTGTTTCCGAAAACACTGTCCCTGTATTTCCCTGTAAGGAATATATTGTACCCGGAAGTGATCAGTGAATCCCATTTCACGGTATAGCTGCGGACGCTCAACGTATCGGTGAACAGGATCTGCATGTTTTCATCAACATATTTCTCTCCGATTTCAAATACAAGATCGTCGTCACTGCATCCGAAAACCACAAAGGAAATCAATATGAAAATGAAAAGATATCTTGCCATAAATATGCAAATATAAACTTAGCAAATTAAGTTACGCCCAAAAGGGTATAAAAATAAATTATACAATTTCTTATGGTTTTGTCGACAGTTTTGTTGTTTTTATCTATAATTGCAAATACCAATCGGACAGCAGTAAAATAAAACGGCCTGCAAAATAGTTAAAAGAAAAAGCGGATGCAAATTGGTAGATAAAATATTTAATTTCATCTTTGTTTTTATTTACTATATCTAAAACATTTTAATAATCCTT
>JAFGPB010000071.1 GCA_016926205.1 Bacteroidales bacterium | reverse complement strand
TTTGGAGAAAAGATGCCCTGTTTATATAAACTAAAATATATTGGCTATTTGGAGAAAAGATGCCCTGTTTATATAAATAAGAACTGACCTGAAAAACAGTCACTGAATTTTATTGAATCAAACCATGAAGCACGAAGATCACATAGACAGCCTGGACCGAAAAATTCTTTCCATTCTGACGAAGAATGCCAGAATGCCTTTTCTTGAAATAGCTGCAGAATGCAATGTTTCAGGAGCAGCTGTCCATCAGCGTGTGCAGCGGCTGATCAAAAAAGGTATCATTAGCGGATCACAATTCAATGTGGATCCCAAGAAGCTGGGATTCAACACCTGTGCGTTTATGGGAATATTTCTCGACAATGCAGCTTTGTTCAACAGTGTTGCCGAAAAACTGAAAAGAATCCCTGAAATAACACAGTGCCATTATATTACTGGGGAATATGCCATGTTTATCGAGCTGCATACACGCGACAATGATCATTTAAGGGAGGTTCTGACCGATAAGATCCAGTCCATTAAAGGTGTATCAAGAACAGAAACCTTCATCTCATTGAATGTGTTGATTGACAGACATTTACCAATACTGGAAGAATCTTCAGGTGAAGCATAAGAATAATAAAATCAAACCTGAAACTCAAAATCTTAATATTTTTAAGGCTTACCTTCATGCATCCGCTGCCTGACCATCTCGTAAAAAAGTACCGAAGCGGCAGCACTTACATTCAGGGATTGAACCTGTCCGTATACCGGGATTCTCACAGTTTTGTCGGCCATCTGCAGCAGTTTTTTATCGACTCCCGTATCTTCCGCACCCAGGATGAAGGCAGTGGGAAGCAGCAGGTCGGCTGAATAATACAGGTTTGCTGCCTTTTCTGAAGCAGCGATCAGCTGAAGACCGCTTTCCTTCAGAAATACAGCTGCATCTTTCAGTCTGCTTACCCTGCAGACCGGAATACTGTGCAATGCCCCGGAAGATGTTTTTACAGCATCTTCATTGATCCTGGCTGAACCCGACGCTGGAATGACCAATGCATCCATTCCGGCACACAATGCACTCCTCGCGATGGCACCCAGATTACGCACATCTGTGATCCCGTCCAGAACAGCCACAGCAGGTAACTTGCCCTGTTCAAACAACGCAGGAATCAGCTGTTCAAGTTCCGTATATTCAATTTCGGATACCAGCGCGATCACTCCCTGATGGTTGCCCCCGGTCATCCTGTTCAGCTTCTGGACAGGAACAAACTGAAAATGTGTATTTTGCTTTTGAAGCTGATGAATAAGCCGGGACAGCTGCTCGCTCTGCATCCCCTGCCTGATCAGCACCTTGTCAAGGGTTTTTCCCGACTGCAATGCTTCCGTCACGGGATGAAAACCAAAAATCAAACCGGATTTTGAACTCACGCTTGATGCTCTAATTAATCAGATAAATATTTCCGCGCCGCCAGGTGTCAACGGCTTCCCTCCAATAGGCATCATAGTTCTCTGAACGCTGCAATACATAATTGTTCAGTGAATAAGCCGTGGGTATAATGTCAAAAGTAAAAGTAACGGATGTCGTGAAATTGTTTTTATAATAAATCCACTTCTCCTGATTCGCTGTCGTTGTCACTCTCTGCGGCGGTCCGTATATGATGTAGATCATACCTCTGTCGGTTTTCCAGCCCGGTTTGGCGGCAGTAAAATAATAATTGGAATAGTATACCCGGTTGTAATAGACCCGGATCAGCTCACGGGCTCTTTCGGCATTACCAGCCTTATCGAGCCAGAAATCATCAAGTGCCAGCTTGAGATTTTGCGCACCTTTCATTTCAGCATACTCCACTGACGTTGTCAGATATGCAAGCGGATCAATAAGTTCTTCTGCATACTGGATATGGGGATAGGACGGACCGAAGTTAAACAGTGTGAGTCCCGTTTCAATTGCAGTATCAAACTGAAAGTGATAAATACCCTTGTAATTCATCCTGTAGATCTTGTCACTGTTGAAAGACAAAGCCCACAGACTATCAGGATTCCTGAAATATTCATCTTCCCTGGCCAGGGAAAATGAAGGTCTCGGAAGCGGTATCTCCTGTCCGTAATAAGAAACATGGACCGTATCGTTCCGGTCCACTGCTGACCGGATCATGAAAGGCGCATTGCCCACAACATAGGGTTGAAAGAACGGTATGTTCTCATTGACATCAATGATCATATAATTTTGTTCGGAAAATTCCGATCTTCTGTCAACATACAGATATGTGATGTTTTCTTCTCTTCTCACCTGGTCACGCGTAATGACCGTCAGCTGATAAAACTTTCCCGCACCGGTCCTCATGGGTATTTGTGTTATGAACCTGCGCTGTGCATCCTCCCTTCTGATGTTGTAAGTATAAGCACCTGAATCAGCATGAACCGGACTGTCAGGATCAGTCAGGTCATTCAGATAATAAGTGATCCTTACCTGACCGATCAGCTGATCGGGTTCAATACCTCCGGAGTAAAGCAATTCAACCGGGAAGATCTTTACGATCAGCAGGGACATCCCCGGATTATCATGATAAACGGTATAGGCAGGATGAAGCCTGACACCTGACGGATTGTAAATATTGGATAAGTTCACCACAGCCGGAACAACCGGCTCACGCACACGGAGGGAGGAGCAGGCGGTTGCAACAAGCAGTAGTGGCAGCAAAAACCTGTACAAACGCATCATTTCAGTTTCAGAACAAACAACAGGTGTAAATTTATTTATTTTCTTTTACTTTTCAGCGCTTCCAGTTCTTTGTGCAAAAGTTCCCACCTTTCCATCTTAAGGCTGATCTGATCCTGAAGGTCCCTGTACAGGTCAAAATAAAACGGATCCGGACCGTCACCGGCATTCCCCGATGCTCTATCAATCTGCATTTCACATTTGCGCAGCTCATCTTCGTTTTTTTCTATCTGAGCCTCTGTTTTTGCGATCTGTCTGAACAGCCTGTTCATTTCCCGGTCGAATTCCTTTTTCATCTCCCAGGATAGGCGGGAATCTTTTTTTACATAAGATTTGACATCCCCGGATACCGTTTCCCGGATAATTTCATTTTTTTCCAGATCGGAAAGCGATTCCATTTTCTTTTTTTGAAGAAAATCGTAGATACCCCCCAGATGCTCCCTGATCTTGTGGCCGTTGAATTCATATACCTTGTCAACCAATCCGTCCAGAAATTCCCTGTCGTGCGAAACCACGATCAACGTACCCTCATATTTCATCAAAGCCTGCTTCAGAATGTCTTTCGATCGCATGTCAAGATGATTTGTAGGCTCATCGAGGATCAGCAGGTTGCAGGGTTTAAGTAACATCCTTGCAAGCGCAAGCCGGGAACGTTCACCTCCTGAAAGGACTTTCACTTTCTTGTCCACATCCTCTCCGCTGAACAGGAAAGCTCCAAGAAGGTCACGGATCCTGGTCCTGATATCACCGACAGCAACTTCATCGACCGTTTCAAGCACGGTTTTGTCTCCATCCAGCAATGCATCCTGATTCTGGGCATAATAACCGGTTTTCACATGATACCCTGTTTTCAGTAATCCCCTGGCGGACAAATGACCGGCCATGATCGCCGTCAGCGTGGTTTTTCCCTCGCCATTCCTTCCTACAAAGGCTATCCGTTCCCCTCTGTGAAGGATCAGATCGATCCTGTCAAGCACCCGGTCAGAACCATACGAAAAAGACAAGTCCCGTGCCTCAAGGACAACTGTCCCGGAACGAGGTGCCGGAGAAAAACGGATGTTAATGTGAGAGACGTCTTCTTCATCCACTTCAATCAACTCCATCTTTTCCAGCATTTTGATACGCGATTGTACCTGTATTGCTTTTGTTGCTTTGTAGCGGAACCTTTCGATAAATTCCCGTGTGTCACTGATCTTTTTCTGCTGATTCTTATACGCCGCCATCTGCTGCTCCCGTCTTTCCTTCCGGAGACCTGCATACTGCGAGTAAGGAACACGGTAATCGTGGATCGCACCCATAGTAATCTCCACCGTACGGTTTGTCACCCGGTCAAGAAACACACGGTCGTGTGAAATCAGTACCACGGTACCATGGTAATCACCCAGAAATTCCTCCAGCCATTGTATGGATTCAATATCAAGGTGGTTTGTGGGCTCATCCAGAAGGATCACGTCAGGCGATCTGAGCAGGACCTTTGCCAGTTCTATGCGCATACGCCAGCCTCCGCTGAACTCAGACACTAGTCGTGAAAAATCATCCCTTCTGAAACCCAGTCCTTTCAATACCTGTTCGATTTTCTGGTCCCGACTGTTGCCTTGAAGCAAATGGAACCGTTCCGTCTTTTCAGACAACTGCTCAAGCAGGTCCATGTATTCAGGGGAATCATAATCAGTGCGGACATTGATCTCCCGGCTGATCTGGTCAATTTCCGATTCCAGCATCATTATTTCATCAAATGCGGACTCCGCCTCTCTGAAAAGTGTTTTGCCGTCTTCAAGAGACATTTGCTGGGGCAGGTAACCCATGCGAATCCCTCCGGGGATCCTGACAACACCTGAATCAGGTTGCTGCTGCCCGGTCAAAATCCTGAGCAATGTTGTCTTCCCTGCTCCATTGCGGCCAACCAGGCCCACCTTGTCACGGCTGTTCAAGAGGAATGAGATCTCCCTGAAAAGATGGTAATCCCCGAACGATAAACTGATCTTGTCGACTGAGATCATAATATTCTTCTTCCGGTCGCAAAAGTACCCGAAAAGCAGCAATTATCCAACAACCAGCTGCAAATCCCTCCCGGAAGCTGACCTCGGATGCCTTCCCCTTAAACTGATGAAGAATCCTTGTCTGACAGCAGGTTGCATATGTTCCTTTTTACACTTGACTGCATATGATATGCTGCTGTTGTCCGGACCCGTAATAGATTTCCAAATCACGGGTATGAAACCCAAAACAAGCTTTGGTACTTGTCCCGTACCTGAGGTTGGGATTATTCCCCACGGTCATGAGATCGCTGCGCTAAGTTTTTTGATTTGCAGATTTCAGAGCGCTCCGATTCTGAAATCTGAGTCTCACAAATAAAATATCTATCTTTAAGCCCTGAAAGATCCGGACAAATGAAAGCAAGACTTTTGTTTTTGTTGATACTGCTGACATGCGGCTTCACAGGGCAAACCAGTGATCCCCCTTCGGATGCACAAGTGATGCAGGAATGGAAAGCATTCTACAAAACACATTTCAATCTTGATATCAGTATGTCAGAGGTCGACATCCCCCCCTTTCGTGAAGAGTATGTCCGAATCATCATTGTAGCGGAAGGTATCACATGCGAGGACATCATCCTGGAAATGAAACAGGAATTTGAGGTATTACTTGTAAACAAATACCTTCCGAATTATTTTGACCGTCAGGTTAAAAGCAGACGGAACAATGACAGGACCTATGCCATCCGGGTAAAGAACAATGAAGTTGCAGGTGAAAATCAGGCAACAACAGGTGTTGAAACAACTTCACCCGGCACATTCGAAATACCGGATATCAATAACATAACCCTTTTGGAGCGCCTGATATATGAGCTGAAGTATTACGATGAGACCAGAAACCACCTGGACATAGAGACCTTCACGGTGTGTTCAGGCTCACATTTTGACAGGGATTCCCTGGAACTTTCACCTGCAGTCGGCTGGAGAACTGGAAGAGGAGATTATTATCCGCCTTTTCTTTTTATCAGCGAATGCTTTTCCGCTTTCACGCTTGACGGAATGTATTCCCGCAACGTAATTTCATTCTGAACCCTATCTTCTGCACTGTTCCTGTGCGAACAAACAGTATTTTTCTCATGCCTGCAGGTTTCGTGCAATATGCAAATAACCCGTTTTTATGAATCAACGCCATATCATTGATTATAAGAATTATATTAACATGAATATGCTTTTATGAATAATATATTATACATTTACCACTGGTGAATAAGGTTCATAAAATGCAAACTACAGGTCTGATTTAAAGACTATGATTGATAAAACCTGTAAGACCATTGCAGTGGTGGCCTGAATTTTAGTTCTTCAATAAATTGATTTTCAATTGAATCGCAAAAATCCATGGCGCGGGTTTCTGCAGGGTGAAAGAAATGCCCTGTCGGAAATATTTCTGACATATCATGATGATCTGTTCCGTTATGGTTTAAAACTGGCAGGAAATGAGGAAACCGTAAAAGACTGTATACAGGAACTTTTTCTAAAGCTCTGGAAAAACCG
Source organism: Bacteroidales bacterium (assembly GCA_016926205.1). GTDB lineage: Bacteria > Bacteroidota > Bacteroidia > Bacteroidales > UBA10428 > UBA5072. Next base: position 9,485 of record JAFGPB010000071.1, on the reverse strand, counting down.
GGACAATCTGAAACCTGTTCAGAATATCAAACCCTACCTTCTCAAATCACTCCGGAATCATATCATTGACAGCATGGAACTGCAAAAACAAAATGCTTCTTTAGACTCTGAAATTGAATCGGCTCTCAGTATGTCCTATACTGAAGAAGATTTCGCAACAGGCAACAATGTTCCCGAAGAAACACGGCTAAAGGTAATCCAGGCATTGAACAAGCTGACTCCACGTCAGCGTGAAATAATTTATTTACGTTATTTTGAGGAACTTGACTTTAACATCATTTCACAGGTAATGGGCATCAACATCCAATCCATACGCAACGTTATCCACCGTGGTATGCAGTTGCTGCGGGACCATATGTTGATCCTCACTTTTTTATTATGGATTTCAGGAGATCCTGTATTGTCTTTCTGAATTTGTGAAAAATCTTCCTTACTGAGTATAAATTTTGATTTTTACCGTGATTAAGTAGATTGATGCTTACCTTATATTTATGATTTGTATATGACCAAAAGAGTTTTTGAATCCTTTGAAGATTTTTTGCTTGATGATAGTTTCAAACAATACGTTGAAAGATCTGATGATCAGTCTTTTTCATACTGGAACGAATGGATCGCTGCCCATCCCTCACTTAAAACAGAATTCCAAAAAGCAGTTGAAGTATCGCTTACTTTAATAAACAACTGTAAAAATGCAATAAACATTGATAAACAGGAATCGTTAAAATCGCTTCTTTCGGAAATTGAAAAAACAGGAAAGACAAGACCCTGGAAAACCAATATTCCAAAATTACTGCTCAGGATCGCAGCTGTAATTGTCCTTTCAGCGGGACTCGCATGGATCTGGGATGTGCTTCGCAAGGAGTCCCCTCACATGATCGAACATATTGTATATAACGAAATCATTGTACCTACTGGAGAAAAATCGCAGATCATCCTGTCTGACGGCACACATATCTGGATCAATTCAGAAAGCCGTTTGAAATACCCTGTAACCTTCGGGAATGAATCCCGACCTGTTACCCTTGAAGGAGAAGCTTATTTTGAAGTCACGAAAAACAGCAAATCCGTCTTCACCGTGAACACAAAGGATGCTGAGATCCAGGTACTGGGAACGGCATTTAATGTAAAATCTTATCCCGAAGATCTCAAAACACAAACCACAGTGATAAGCGGTCTGGTTAAAATAGAACCGACCCGGCAAAATATAGAACCTGTATTAATAAAACCCAACCAGATGGCTGTCATCAGCGAAATCCCTGAAGCCACGGAAGCAAAAGACAATGAAGTTACACCTGAACTGTCAATACTGAATAATGTAAATACGGAAGTGCTTACATCCTGGAAAGACCACCTTCTGGTATTTGCAGATGAAACATTTGAAGATATTGCCGTTAAAATGGAGCGATGGTATAACGTTAAGATCATGATACTTAATGATGAACTGAAACAGGAAAGGTATACCGGTAAATTCGTGAACAACGAAACAGTTTATGAAGTACTGGAAGCGATCAAAATGACAACACCCATTGTCTATTCTGCCAAAGAAAACATCATTTCAATAAAACTGCAATAAACCCTGAAGTAACAACCTAAAATGATCTGCCTATGATTCAAACCTATTAAGTTACTTATCAAAAAGACCAGAAAATGCGCATACATTCTCCGGCCGGTTTAAAAATTAACTGTTGCTGTTCGCATATAACAGCAACGAAGTCTAACTTTAATCAAACAAAAATATGACAAATAAACTATTTATGCGTAATTTTCATCTCAACCATTACGCAAAAAAAACAATTCTAATTATGAAATTTACTTCAATTCTACTCTTTGTTGCTGCAATGCAAATTTCAGCAACGGGATTGTCGCAGGATACAAGGCTTAAGCTTGCCTTTAATGAAGCCACTCTTTCTGAACTGATTGAAGCAATTGAAGCCCAGAGTGAATTCAGAGTCTTTTACAAAACCGATCAGGTAAATATACTTGAAACCATATCGGTAAGTGAACAAGACGGAACCGTCGCTTCATTGCTGAGTGATGCCCTTACAGGCAGCAATCTGTCTTATCGCATTATGGATAAGGTGATCGTTCTGACGAACCTGACATATGAAAAACAACAGCAGCAGACAGTCAGGGGAACAATAACGGACGGAACCACCGGCGAACCGCTTGCAGGTGTGACGGTCCAGGTACAGGGTACCATGACAGGAGCCATTTCACAGGCTGACGGTTCCTTTAGCGTGAATATTCCCCAGGGTGCTGAGGCATTGATTTTTAGTTTTGTGGGTTTCGAAACCCAGGAGATTAATATTGCCGGGCGCACTGTTATTGATGTTGTTATGACACAGGAAATAACTGCTTTGGAAGAAGTGGTTGTCGTTGGCTATGGGACACAGGCCAAAAAAGATATCACAGGATCTGTTGCAGTTGTGAAGGCCGAAGATCTGCTGGCCACTCCCTCAGCCTCTTTCACCGGTCAGTTGCAGGGCAGGGCAGCAGGGATAATGATTGGTACATCAGGAGCTCCCGGATCCGAAGCAACCGTGAGAATCAGGGGAGTTGGTTCAGTAAATGATAATTCCCCTTTGTTTATCATTGACGGTATATCCACGCGCAATCAGGACATGAGCACAATTAATCCGAATGATATTGAGTCCATTCAGATTCTAAAGGATGCATCATCAGCATCCATCTATGGAGCCCAGGCAGCAAACGGCGTTGTGATCATAACCACAAAAAAAGGCACAACATCAGGTCAACCAAGAATAACCTACGATGGTTACTATGGTATTCAGAATCTGGCGAAAGGCTTCGAATTGTTGAATGCAGAAGAATGGATGGAAGCGGAATATCAAATGCAAAGCAACGCATTTTCCCTTCGCGGGCTTTCGGGAACACCTACCCATCCGCAGTTCGGGACGGGGACTTTCACATTGCCGGACTATTTGATTCCTACAGCTGCTAGCGAAGGTGATCCGAATACAACACTGGATGACTATGATGAAATTACAAACCGCATCACAAAAACTGCTAAAGAAGGTACCGACTGGTTTGATGAGATTACAAGAACTGCTCCCATTCAGAGTCATCAGCTTTCACTGCTGGGTGGAAGTGATAAAGGTACCTATGCATTGAGTTTAAATTACTTTGATCAGGACGGTACTGTTATATATTCTTATTTTAAACGATACTCCGTAAGGGCAAACAGCCAGTTCAATATCCGTCCCGGTATCAGAATCGGTGAAAATCTGTCGGTATCTTACTCGACCTATAATATCAGAAATTCTGAAGCCGATACATATGATGGTGTGATTGGTGCGGCATTGCAGACAGTCCCCTATTTGCCCGTTTTTGATATTGCAGGCAATTATGCGGGAAACCTTGCTCAAGGTTCGGGAGCTGGGGCCAATGCATATGCCGGGATCGAAAACCAAAAAGATTATGAAAATAAAGGTTACAGGTTGCTGGGTAATATATTTGCCGAGATTGATTTCTTTAAATATTTGACATTCAAAACCAATTTCGGACTTGATTATAACAATATGTACAATCTCAGGATGGTTAAAGAACAATTCTATCAGCACAATTCATCGCCCACCACACTTACTGAAACGTTCAGACAGAACAACAGATGGGTATTTTCCAATACCCTGAACTTCGATCATACTTTCGGCGCACACAAAGTAACTGCCTTACTTGGTATGGAAGCCATCAGGGATGGCATTGGCAGAACACTGAGAGGATCCAGACAGAATTTTGAATTTGAAGATGATGTAAACACCTGGATCCTTGATTTTGGAGATGCCACAACAGCTACAAATTCGGGTTCCTTTAACGGGGAGGTATCATTTTTCAGCCTTTTTGGAAGAGTGGACTATGTTTTGTCCGATAAATATATGGTTACAGGTACGATCAGACGTGATGGAAGTTCAAAGTTTTCAGAAGCAAACCGTCACGGAGTATTTCCTGCAATAAGCCTTGGCTGGCGTATGTCGGAAGAAAACTTCCTGAACGATATTGCGTGGATCACAAATCTGAAGTGGAGGGTGGGTTACGGAACCACCGGGAATTCGGAAATACCCAGCAAATACAACTGGGCCAACCAGTATGCCGTTTCACTCACACAATCTTCCTATGATTTCAACAATACCCAGATAGGTTCAACGGGATACCGGCTGAGTGCTTATGGCAACCTGGATACCAAATGGGAAACAACCAAAATGCTGAATATCGGTCTGGATGCATCATTTTTCAGGCAGGCAATCGAAATCACTGCAGACTACTTCATTAAGAATACTTCCGATATGCTGACTGCAGCTGCTTACACTGCTTTGGCAGGGGATGCTGCTGCACCCTATGTCAACATCGGTGATATGAGAAACAAGGGAATTGAGATTAACATTACGCATCGGGGTGGAATTGCAGGCGATTGGAATTACGAAGTGACGGGTAATTTCAGTGCCTATAAAAATGAAGTATTGAAACTATCAGTAAATGAGAATTATGCATTGTATTCACAGGTAACAGGATTGGGTAATATTTCTATTACCACAAAGGGCCAGCCGGTCGGGATGTTCTACGGATGGAACGTTCTTGGATTTTACGATAGTGAGGACGAGGTATTGAATTATAAAACCCAGGGAGGTGAAACCGTGCTGCCTTATGGTGTTGCATCACTTGCTGCCCTCCAGCCTGGCGAGTGGGTGGGCAAGTTTATATTTGAAGATGTGGACGGAAATGGTGTGATCGACGGCAATGATCAGACGATCATAGGGAATCCTCATCCTGATTTTACAGCGAGTTTAAACCTTGCGGTTGCTTATAAAAACTTTGACTTGTCTGTTTACGGCTATTCCTCCGTGGGCAATGAGATATTCAGGCAATGGAAACAATCTACCGATTATGCAGCACAAGTATTGGGAAGAAGTAAAGATTTTCTCTATGATTCATGGACCCCGGAACACCATGATGCCTCAATTCCCATTCTTGATTCCCAGGATCCTGTTACGGGTAAAGGTTCTCATAGCGCTTATATTGAAAATGGTTCATTCCTGAAAATTAAGAACCTTACCCTTGGGTATACATTTCCTCAAACTGGAATATTAAATACATTAAGAATTAACAACTTAAGAGTTTACCTGCAGGGATCCAATCTTGTTACTCTTACAAAATACAAGGGTCTGGACCCTGAAATCGGTAACAAGACCACTGGTGCAAGCGGAGACCTTGAAAGGGGAATTGACGGCGGATACTGGCCTGCGCCCAGGCAGTTTATTGTCGGTGTTACATTAGGGTTTTAATGATTGTTTAACTTGAAAAAAAACTGAAAATGAAATACTATATTAAAAAATTCATTTTAATGTTTGCTGTATATACTTTAATTACAGCGTGTTCAGAAGATTTTCTAAGTATTCGTCCACAAGGAAGTACAGACGAGGCTGCATTACAGACTGAGGATGGAATTGAATTGTTGCTGGCCTCTGTTTATAATGTATTGACTTATAAAGGAGGGATATGGTTTGGAAATGCGAGTGCCTACACCAACTGGCTTTATGGAAGTTGCGCAGGTGGTGAGGCCACCAAGGCAAGCAATGCAGGCGACCTGCCGTGGATGCAGGATTTTGAACTACTTATTGTCCTTTCTTCAAATAATTTTGTCGAAGGCAAATGGATAACCCATTATGCATGTATAGCCAGGGCCAACAGTGCCATGAAAACAATGGCCAAAGCTGAAAATCTATCTTCTTCCTTAAGGTCTCAGGTGCTTGCAGAACTGAAATTTCTCAGAGCATTGTCTTACTTTGAATTAAGACGGGCTTATAAAATGGTCCCATGGATTGATGAAACTTTTACCGAGAATGATCCGAAAGTCAGGAATGACCAGGACGTATACCCGAAAATAGAAGCTGATCTTCAATCCGTGATAGCTGACCTTCCGGAAATAACCGGCTCTGGCAGAGCAAATAAATGGGCTGCCACTGCTCTCTTGGCTAAGGTATATATGTATCAGGGGAAATTCACGGAAGCAGAACCGTTACTTAAAGATGTCATTGACGACGGAGTAAATTCAAAGGGAGTCCCTTTCTCGTTGATGGATAATTTCTCGGATGTATATCATGTATCCACTGAAGGCAGTAATACTGAAGCAGTATTTGAAATAAACTGTTTTACAAATGCAGCGAGAAATAATGCCAATATTGGATGGCTGGGATGCTATCCCATTGGATTATTTACCGGCAGCGGTTATGGATTTTTTCATCCAACATATGATCTGGTGAATTCTTTTCAGGTAGATGCCAACGGACTGCCATATCTGGACAACAGTTACAGAACCATGCCCAGCGTAACCAATGTGGTTGCTGGAGTTGCCTCAACAGATACGTCTATTGCAGTTGATCCCAGACTCGACTGGACAGTATGCAGGCCCGATCTTCCGGTTAAAGATTTTGGCATGTGGAAACCCGCATATATCAGGGACATGGTATATGGCGGCCCTTTCTTTGCGAATAAGATCTTGCACTGGAATTCGGAAGACGCCATTGCCAGAACAAATACTGGAAACACAATGAATTACCATGTTATAAGATTGGCAGACGTTATCTTAATGTATGCAGAATGTCTGGCAGAAAACAATAAGTGGGAGGATGCAAGAGATTATGTCAATATGATCCGTTTGCGGGCAAAAGACAGCGATGTTGTAATGAATGGTGCACTTCGTGGGGCAAATTACAGGATCGATGAGTATCCGGTTGAACAATTTGACTCAAAAGATGAAGCTTTACAGGCTATCAGATTTGAACGTAAGCTCGAGCTGGCCCTGGAAGGGCATCGTTTCTTTGATCTGGCACGTTGGGGTGCAAGTTACGCCAAGCAGGAACTGGATGCTTTTACGGATTATGAACAAAACAAGATTGCTCATTATGCCCTTGCTGCCGAATTTAATGTTAACAGAGTGTACTTCCCCATTCCTCTAACTCAGATTCAAACAGCTGGCAAAGATGAAAATGGAGAAGATTATCTACAGCAAAATACTGGTTACTAAAAGATGAACGAAATGAAGGTTCTGCAATGAAAGAGCTATTTTTCAAAAAGAACCTTCATTTCATTATAAAACGAGGATTTTCATTTGTTTCATACAAGCCAACATTTATTGCTTTTTGAAAACTGCATGATTGAAGAGCTCCTCTTTTCTTTAAATGATTTTAAACACATTTATGTATGATATTGTCTTATTTGAACAAAAGTGCCATTGGTATTGCAGCAGTTGGATGTTTTGTTGGCACTTCCTGTAAACAACAGAATGTTCCTGATGAGCTGCCCAATATCCTTTGGATCCTGAACGAAGATGCCAGCGCCTATTGGATGGGTTGCTATGGCAACTCCTTTGCCACTACTCCAAACATTGACAAACTGGCAAGTGAAGGATTTTTATATACCCATTGCTATGGAATGTCGATCTGCGGCCCGTCAAGAAATGCACTGATCACCGGAGTGCATAATGCAGCAAGTGGACATGAATATTTTGGGAGCTTCTTCCCAAAATCAGCCATCGTACATACATACCCGGAATATCTCCAGCAGGCCGGCTACTATTGCACAAACAACTCCAAAACCAACTATAATGCACTAAGTATTAAAATAGGTGATAAATGGGATGATGGCGTCATTAAAATCCCGGAAATATGGGATGAAAGCAGCAACAAAGCCCATTACAGGAACAGACCGGAGGGGGCGCCGTTTTTTGCCGTTTTCGGCAGAGGTCCCAGCCATGAAGGCAATACACATCCCCCGATGATACCCATTGAAGATCTGCGACATGATCCTTCTGAGCTACCCCTGGCGCCTTATCATCCTGATACACCGGAAATGAGACATGGCTATGCACAGTATTATGACAGGGTGGAAGAAATGGACGCTCAGGTCGGGGAATTGCTTCAGGAACTTGAGGACAGCGGGCTGGCAGACAATACGATTGTAATCTTTTGTACGGACCATGGTGGTACGTTTGCACGAAGCAAAAGGTATGTATATGAAACCGGTACTCACGTTCCGCTTATCATCAGGATTCCGGAGAAATACAAATACATTTACCCTGCAAAAAAGCCCGGACAGAAAATAGACCGGCTTGTAAATTTTGTGGACTTTTCGCCCACTTTTTTAAGTATCATTGGTATTCCCATACCGGATTTCCTTCAGGGAGATGCATTTCTGGGTGCACAAAAAACAAAAGACCCGGAATATACTTTCATGACCCGTCAGCGTGCGGATGAACGTTATGAGATGATGAGGGCTGTGAGGGATAAACAGTACCGTTACATCAGGAATTATATGCCTTTTCGCATATACCTGCAGCATCATGAATTTCTGTTCGGAGCACCCTCTGCCCAGTCGTGGGAAGATGCTTTCAGAGCTGGCCGGACCAATGAGGTGCAAAGCAGATATTTCCGGACAAAGCCCGTTGAAGAGTTGTATGATACGGAAAATGATCCATGGGAAATAAACAATCTGGCCGATGATCCTGCCTATGCCGGTGTGCTTGAAAAGATGCGCAAAGCAATGACAGACTGGCAAAAAGAAATCCGTGATGCCGGGGTGTTTCATGAAACGGAGTACGACCATATCTTATCCGAGCACAATTCCATGTTTGATTATATGCGTTCCCCGTCCTGTCCATTCGATGAATTGCTGGAAGCAATGAATCTGGCTGTTCTCGGAGGACCTGAAGATGTGGACACTTATATCGAATACCTGCAGGATGAGAACAGTGCCATGCGGTATTGGGGGGCAACCGGATTGATCATTCAGAAGGACGCTGCAGAAGAGGCCATTCCGGCGCTGAAAAAGACAGCCTTTGACGATGCAGGCTGTGTAGCCACCCTTTCGGCTGAAGCATTGTATTATCTCGGAGAAACTGAAATAGCCATTGGGGCTTATTTAAACCTGCTGCAAAATACTGCAGTTTACGATTCGACAGACAGGAATTTTGCGCTGAACAGCATTGACGCCACTGATCTGTTTGATCCAGAAATCGCTGAAGTACTTCAACGGATTTATAAGGAAAGGAACCCGGATTATGATTCGCCAATGGTTTCAATGGACAATCCTGATCTGTCTCCGCAGGGAAGATACAGGTTCTTTGATGTTCTTATGTCGGAATACTTATTAAAGAAATGGGGTGAATGGTAGGGTATAATACCGGATAAATTCATGTATCAATTTTAACCTTATGAAATTATTTAAATCATTAAATCGAACTTAACCAATTAATAATTAAAACAATGGGAATATTACAGCTTGGATTTAAAAATGTCTTCAAAGGTAAAGAGCCTACCGGTTTCCAGGTTCCTCTCGTAAATGAATACTACCGGGGCACCCGTGTTTCCCTTACGGAAGGCTTTGATGTGACTGTGGACGGTGAAACCTTCCCGAGGGATAAGGTCACCTGTACCTTTGGAACCACAACCCTTACTCAGGATCAACTGGACAGC
>JAFGPB010000070.1 GCA_016926205.1 Bacteroidales bacterium | reverse complement strand
CTCCGTCAACCGTCACCGTGGCCGGCCTTAACATGGAAAGCCATACTCCACGGTAATATTGGGCTCTGATGGGTACCTGAAATCCCGTGGCCTTTCCTTTTGCGGTTATGTTTCTGAATCCTCTGGATTGTATGTATTCTTTTTCAAGCATTTTCTTTTCCTTTTAATTGTTTTAAAATAATTCCTGCAATAATGTAAAACAAACAGTTACACTTCCCCGAGTAATCGTTTCATCATGATGTGCTGCCTGCGAAGCTGATCTGAGGAATAACCCGGCTCTTCCCTGTTAGGACCTTCATATTCACTAAGCAGGTATCCATCCCATTTGTTCTGAATCAATATTTTTAATATTTCATCATATGGAATGGTGGTTTCAACCAGATCTTCTGACATATCTGTGAATTTTGCATGACATGCATATGTATATGGCAATAGCGGTATCATATCTTCAGGCAGGCTAAAAGACATCTCCTGTTGTTCTCCCATACCTCCCGAAGCCTGTGCTGTTGGTGTCGGTCTGTTCTGGAACACTCCGAAATCAATATTGATGCCGAAATTCTTTGTTCCCGTTCTTTCAATAAACTCAACATAGTCATCAACCATTTGTGATTTGAGAAGTGTTGGTTTATGGATCTCCGGACACATTCTGACGTTGTATTCTTCGGCTTCAGGCAATGCCATTTCAATAAATTCCCGCCAGTTTGTCACCGGTTCCAGCAGGCCATTGATCACACCCAGTTTGGTGCGCATTACCGTAAATCCCAACTTGTTGGCAAGCTTAATATCGCGAACAAGCATATTGTAGGATTCTTTGGCATCCAGTTCCCTTCCGTCATAAAGCCTCGAATCTACCCAGTGCCCATATTCCACGGGTTTGATGTTGTATTTGTCACACATGGCAAAAAAATTCTCGCACCACTCATCCGTAGGATTCGGATAATTTTCTATGTGACCGTTGGCAAGAATTTCCAGACCTTCAGCACCCATATCATACATATCTTTCATACAGTCTTCGAGAGTCATGGTAACAAACATCTCACCCGAATAACTGTAGACGGATACGCCGCGCTTTGGCTTACCTGAAGACGATGGCTGCGAACAGGCGGTTGCCAGCGCGCCGGATGCCGGAATAACCGTCATTGCGGCTGCTCCGGCGGCTACATTTAAAAATTCCTTTCGTGTTATTTTCATTTTTTTTGTTAAAATAATTAGTTAATATAAACTGATAATAAAGCAGTAATTTACAAAGATTTTTTTATAAGCCAGTAAAAATATTCTAAAAATGTGCATTTGAGACATGAATCCCCTGAAGGTCCCGTGATGTATTTATAATATCAATAAAGGGGGTCAATGCAAATTCAAATGTTGGCAGCTGTGATTGTGATATGCGGTGAAGCTGAAATAATATATGCCCTAACGATTATGAACTGGCAAGCCAGCTTTTAAATCCTCTGCTGCGTTCTTTGCTTATCGTGATCCTTTCAGGAGCTGTAAACCTGAGATTAACGGCAAGCCGGTTATTGAACCACAGATCCACATCTTTTATGGCCATGCGGGAAACAATGTACTGCCGGTTGGCTCTGTAAAAAAAGGAAGGGTTGAGCATACCGGCTATTTCATCCAAAGTGTTTTCAAGCGTAAAAGATGCTTTATCCATCGTAATGGCTTTTACTATGCCATTGTCAATGTATATGTAAGCAATACTGTCAGCAGGAAGGGGAGTAATTTTATCACCCTTTTTGGATATCAGAAAGTTGGTTTTATACCTGGATAGTTGTCTGAACAACGTCAACAGTTTTGTAAATTCAGTGTTCATATCATGAAATGGATTCAGAGTCCTGTATTTTTGTATTGATTTTCTAACAGCCTGGGTATCTATAGGCTTAAGCAGATAATCAATGCTATTCACTTTATATGCTTTAAGAGCATATTCATCATATGCAGTGGTAAAAATAACAGGACATTGGATGGTTGTCCCTTCAAAGATCTCAAAAGCCAATCCGTCGGCAAGATGAATATCCATGAAAATCAGATCTGGCGGCAGATGTGATTCAAACCATTTTACCGATTCAGCAATGCTTTCAAGAACAGCAATAATGTTAATTCCACCGATTTCATCGAGTACAGTTTTAAGGTTTTTTACTGCCAGCAATTCGTCTTCAACAATCACTACGTCCATTTGCTATAAGGTTATTATAGGCACTTCCACTATGAATTGACTGTTATTATTTAAAATCACAACATCTTGGTCGGCAACCATTCTGTAACGTTTCAACAGGTTGGATAATCCGATGCCCAGCGAGGATTCCGGGTTTATTCTGCACTGAAGCTTATTGACGATCTTAAGACGATGGTTTTTTTCAACAGATATGTGGATCCGCAGGGGATTTTGTTTGCTTATTTCATTGTGCTTGATTGCATTTTCAATCAGCAGTTGAATGGTCAATGGCAGGATTTTCTTGTTCCAGTAATCCTTAGGCACTTCAGTTAATATTTTCAGATTATTGCCATATCGTGACTCCAGTAAATAAATATATATTGGCCAACTGCAATTCTTCCTGCAAATTAACAAATATATTGTCACTGCTTTGCAATGTGTAGCGCAATACTGAAGAAAGATGATATACAAACTCCCTTGCGGCAACCTGGTTTTCAGAGATAATTGCCTGCAGTGCATTGAGGGAATTGAACAGAAAATGAGGGCTTATTTCATTTTTCAGTGCTTCAAACTGGCTCTCGATGTTTTCTTTTTTCAGTTTTTCAATTTCAAGTTCATATGCTTATTTCTGAGAGTAAATTCTGATAACATATGTATATAGAGTGGATACAAATCCCATTAAAAATCCGCGGCGAAGTCAATAATCCAAAACGATTTCATTGTAATCCGGGGTAAGCACTATGATATTTAAGTAGCTGATGCAAATCAATGTTATTGAAGACAATATGAATGCGGATAAAATAACAATCCCTTTGGTTTTATAATCTCTAATGAAAGGTTTATGCATGAAATGGCATATGACAAATGACATAAATACCGCAAGAATGCTGATCATTCCAAACAATGTATAACCCATGATTTGTGAAACGTGCGGAACAAAGGCCAGTCTTCTGTCGAAAATAAAAAATATGGAAACCATTTCTATGGAAACCAGAACAATTGAAATGACCAATAAAACAATAAAATAGTTTTTAATCAGTCTGAAATGCAATTGAGGTTTTATGCCCATAAGTCAGTACTGTTATGATGAATCTAAAAGCATTAATATTCCCGGTCGGGGGCGTCTCAGAAGAAGAGACACCCCTAATTCCAATTGATCTAAATTATTAAATACACCAATCTACATGATTGACAAAAATGAAACGAATATTCCCGGTTGGGATTTTATTTTCCCATTAACCTTTTTAACATCACATGCTGCCTCCGTACCTGGTCAAACTCATCCGTGCCGGCATCCATGAATCTCTGTCCCTCAAATTCAGTGCATATATACCCGTCATATCCATATTGCATAAGTACAGGTACCACTTCATCATAAATGATCCTGGCGTCAGTATAATCCGAACCCTTATTCATTTCATGGAACTTACCGTGTATATGACGGCAGTACTTCATAATGGGTATCAGGTCTTTCGGATCCTCAGGATTTGCACTGTAAACCATATCTGCATAACTCGTATCCCCGGGTCTGGGCTTCATCCCTTTTACTCTGGACACAACTTCCGCTTTATCCAAACCTTTTCTGTATGCATCTTCAATATATAAGGCAATATCACGGGTAAGTGTTCCCTGTGCTATTTGTTGTTCACGTGCGGATGGACTGGGATATTTCTGGAATATCCCCATATCGGGGAGCAATCCGATTGCATCGGGATGCTTTTCTGCCAGTCCCAGAATCCTTTCTATCAGTCTGCTGCTAAAGGGAACCGGAGCATGAATTTCAAGTCCCATCCAAAGTCCTAACTTTTCACAGACCGGGATTGCCGCTTCCATAAGCTCTATCGGTGTCCCCACCAACATTCGGAATTTCGTGAAACCCATTCTTCTTCCCAGATTAAAATCGATCATTTGGTGCTCAAGATTTTCAGCGGTGGTCATCGGCCTTGACTTCTGGAGCCATTGATCATGGAAATTTGTATAACATACCGGTGTTGTGCCATACTTGTCCATCATTTCCCACCATTCTCCTATCCATCGATCCGAAGGATTCGGATAATCCTTGATGATTACCTGACCGATGGCCTCAATGCCATAAGCGCCTATATCAGATAGTTCCTCGATACAATTCTCCAGTGTTACGGAATGGCTTTTAAGGGCCCTCTGATAGCTGTACAGTGCCACACCTCTTTTTACCTTATGGTCAGGTGCCTTTATCAACGAGACAGAATTTTCACCCGGCTCAACTGAATGCGCAGCGATTGCGCCGGCTCCTGCAACAGCAGTTGCTGTTGCTCCTGCAATGGTTGATATAAAATGTTTGCGATTCATTTTCTCATGTTTTAGAATACAAATTCATGTGTTGTGAGTAGCTCAAATGACCAGACTTAATTGATCTGAGAAAGTCTGAAATCCATACCGTGGATCTTTGTCCGGCAGTTCGGATTTTGGCAGCGGAGGAATAACAAAGTCATAAATCCCTTCAGGATCAGTCCATACAATGTATGATTTTCTGATAAACATTCCCAACTCAATCGTATGAAGTCCTGTTTCCAGTCCGCCAGGTTTGCTTACGATAACAGTAGCCGGATCACCGTATGTCCAGAATACATCGTAGGCTACGTCAACTTCTTTCCACGGGAAGATCCTTTCCCCTATTTTTATGGACACATTATTCAGGGAGAAATTTTCACCGTCAACCTTCACTGAGAATTCATCGAGGCAGGAAAGATAAATTCCGCGGTAATAAGGAATTACAAACTTAAACTGAAAACCTGTAATTCGTCCGGCCTGATATACATTTCTGAAACCATACTTTAAAATATACTTTTCTTCCATTTTGTAAATTGTTTAAGCAATTCGACATCAATTCATAAAAATGCCTGTATCCCATAATGATTATGCATAGTAAGATACAGGCAAATAAAAATTCATTTCTACATACTTTTCTGATAATCAAATTAATATAGTCATTACATATCTGGAATGTATACAATTGAATATCTGCAAGAACTGTACAATGTCGAACCTGTGTTTAAATAGATCAGTTCTTTAAAATATGAAGTGAAGTTTTCAGACACCCAGTATCTTCTTCATGATCACCTGGACCCTGCGGACCTGATCAAGTTCATCAATATCATACATGCTGTAACTACGCTGTCCTTCAAATTCAGTGCAGACATAGCCGTCATAACCGTTCTCCATCATAACCCGAAGTCCGGGTTCCCATTCGGCCTCTGTATCCCGGAATTCATTTCCTTCGGTAATATAATGACATTTTCCATGGGTACTTTTACAATAAGGCAAAAGAGGGATCAGGTCTTTCGGATCCTGGGTACTTCTGCCGGAATTGTAAACCCGGTCTATATAAGCAGTATCACCCGGTTTTGGCTTCATCTTTTTTACCTGAGCTGCAACCGCTTCCTTATTTGTTCCTTTCTTGTAAGCATCCAAAATATATTCGGCTATCTCACGTGTAAGTGTTCCGGCTTCAATCTGCTTATTGCGCTCTAATTCCGAGGGATATTTCGCAAATATTCCCCAATCCGGATTAAAACCTACAGCTTCCGGATGTTTTTCAGCAATTCCCAGAACCAACTCAACCAACTTGCTATCCAATGTTACCGGCGCATGAAGTTCAAGTCCCATCCAGACACCCATCTTCTCTGCAATGGGTATCATTTTTTCCATGACATTGATGGGAAAACCGATTAACATACGAAAATGCCTGAATCCAAGCTTTTTACCCAGCTCAAATTCCCGTGTCTGATATTCCACATTTTCATCTACGGTCATGCCTGCTTTCCGTAAGTATTTATCATGAAAATTGGTATAGGTCCAGGGTACGATCTCGTATTTTTCGATCATATTCCAGTAATCTCTTACCCATTCGTCCGACGGATAAGGATAATCCCTGATCGTTGCCTGCCCCATCATTTCAAGACCGTAAGCCCCGATAGAATTCATCTCTTCGAAGCATTCTTCCAACGTCATCCTGTTGCACATAATGGCCTGCTGGTAACTGTATAGAGCCACACCCCTTCTTACTTTATGGGCTGGCAGCCTGCTGAATGCATCCGCTGATGCCGGGGATGTGTCCGAATTGCCCAATGCCCTGCAGGCACCGATAACTGTTGTAGCTGCAACACCGGCAGCGGTAGATATAAATTGTTTTCGGTTCATTTCTTTATGTTTTATATGTTAAAAGTTAATGGATTGAAAAACTACATCACAAGTACCATATCCAATGAACATGTCTGAAGAGGTTGCATCGGATTGTATGACCCTTCTTCTGAGCCTTTTTCTGCCTCCGGAGGAGGTGCTTGCATCCTTCTGTCCCCAAAATCATATAGATGTTGCACAGCAGGATCCTCATCCATGTAGGATCTCCTGATGGATAATCCCACTTCAACCTTGTGCAAACCCACCGTCAATCCGCCTGGTTTTTCAACAATTACTGTAGCATATGAGCCATAAGGCCAAAACAGGTCATAGGAATAGTCTACTTCTGACCATGGTATTACCCTGTCCTGCACTTTAATGGATACCTTGTCAAGCGGATATTCTACTCCGTCAACTTTAACCATGAACCCACCAGAGATCTGGGACAACCAAACACCCCTGTAATAGGGTATGGTAAATTTGAATTGAAAGCCAACAGCTTCCGGTCCGCGATAAATGTTTCCAAAACCCAGACTGGTTAGAAACTCCTGATACATAAAATTCATAATTCTCGGATTTTTATTAATGAATAAAACCAATTATGTTGCTAACAAATGTAACAATCTCATAATTAAATATATATATAGATGTATTCAAGATGAATATAAATACCACTAGAATTCTTTTTACAGGCAACACATGACCTATGGTACAAGACACCCATTGACAAAATCCCGGAAAATCAATGAAACAGCATAAATATAAGCTGAAACGACAAAATCGGCAGTTGAAATAAATTCTTTAATGATTGTTGATACCGAATCTATGGTTATGAATACAATAGTAACCTGATATTAATAACCAGGATTTTGAGTGATTGTAGTCTTCCCGTCCTTCAGGCTCTTTTCGATTACCTCTGTCGGGATAGGCAACAGAGCATCAGGAATATCTGTGTATTCATGCCCGCTGAGGTAGTCGAACCTGATCGATTCCGTTGCTAGAAATTCGTTGAAAATCTCTTCGCCCTTTCCAAAACGCACAACATCATAGAACCTGTGCCCTTCCGTACCGAGTTCCAAAGTCCTTTCGAACAGTATCGCATCGAGTGCTGTCTCAACAGATTGAAAGGGATCTGCCGGACCGCCGGTCGGAAATAATCCTATCCTGTAATTGGCGGCATCAGTGATTCCATCCTCCTTTTTTACCCTGTTTTTCGGACTTTCTGAGTTGTCCATCATTCTTTTGCGGACACGGTTAACAAGATCTCTGGCGTTATCAAGACTTCCTGTACGTGCTTCACATTCGGCAGCCAGCAGCAATACATCAGCGAATCGGATAACGGGTATGTTTATTGCAGTTTTAGGACTGTTGACGGCTGTGTATGTTCCGTCCTGGCTTTTCCATATGTACCATTTTTTTGTCATATACGGACCGGCACTGGCCTGGTCACGGATCCAGGAACTTCCCGGAAATGGTCCGTAGTCAAGACAGGGTATTCCCCTCCTGGATACGGTCCAGTCCAATCGCGGATCAACACCTATGGTATCAATCTGAAAAGGATCCGGTTCAGGTGCCGGAGGAGCGGCAGGTAAACCATAATCATCCTTAACCCTGACAGGATTTGTAGCATACATATCCAGGTAAGGCAATCCACTTGCATCCGTGCGGAAATGATCGACATACCATGGTGTGGGCGCATAGAAACACCACCCTCTGCCCAGGCCCGGTGATCCTGCCACGCCGGGGCAAATCAACTGAGATTTTGCGTCACCGTTGGGACTGCTACCACGCCAGCTGGCTGAAATGGGAGTGCCGTCATTAACCGATAACTGAACAGCCCATACGCTTTCCGGTCCGTTCTCAGTAGCAGCATCAAAATTATCATGGTAGTTGGGCAAAAGATCATAATTGTCACCTCTGGCTGTCACACCATGATCAATTACATCGGTTAAAATGACAAGCGCTTCATCAAAACCATCGGGATAATCGCCCAGTGATGCCCGGTACATCAGAATCTTGGCATAATATGCATCAGCTGCCCATTTGTTCGGTCGTCCAAGGTCAATTTGAGTCACAGGTAGGTTTTTCCTGGCGAAGTCCATATCCTCAGCAATGAGGGGCCAAATATCAACATAATCAATCCCATTGTTATCAATGGTGTTAGGTACCCTGTAGTCAGCAGTTGTTTCATCGATCCACGGTATATTCCCAAATGCCCTTTTCAGATAAAAGTAATAATGTGCGCGTAGAAAACGTGCTTCTGCCTCTGTTTCAACCTTCTCATTCTCTGTCATATCAGATGTCTTACTGAGAAATGTCATCACAAGATTGCATCTGAACACAGCATCATATCCAAATTGCCAGAAACTCGAAAGCTCACTGTTGATTTCTGTTACCTTAAACTGGGAAAATTCAAGATAGGATGGCTGATCAACATAATAGGATCCCTTGAAGCATTCACCGCCATGAATAACGCCAAACAACGGTTGGTCAGGATTTGTATTCATCCATCCCGTTCCGTTCAGAAGCGCATAAGCACCCGTTAGCAATCCGTCTATTCCTTCAGCTGTTGCCAGCATAGATTCGTCAGTCACCACACCTACAGGTTGCCTGTCAAGAATACTTTCGCAGGAAAGCAATAATCCTGTAATTGCCAGACAAAGTGCATAAACATGTAAATTATTCATATCCAATTATTTAAAATCCAAGATTAATACCAAAAAGAATTTGTTTGGGTATCGGACTCTGGCCTGAGTATATACCCAGTCCCAGATTATTGCTTCCTGAAATGACCAGACCCGGGTCCATTCCGCTGAACCTGGTAAATGTAAATAGATTCTGAGCCTGCAGATAAACCCTGAGTTTAGTCAGTCTGAGTTTTTGCATCAGGTTTGACGGCAATGTGTAACCTAGCGTCATCTGCCTAAGACGAATATAGGAAGCATCTTCAACAAAATAGTCCGTAACATTGCTGGCTGATTGGGTATCATTAATATCAAGCTTTGGCAGCAGGGCATCGGTATTGTCAGGCGTCCATGAATCTTCAAGCATACGGCGGCTCCGGTTATAGAAGCCACTGTTAAAATCAATGTTCTTGCGGGTAAGATTGAAAAGATCACCTCCCTGATTCCAGAAAATGAATGCAGTATAATCGAAGCTTTTATAAGTAAGTGAAATATTCAGGCCAACCTGAAAGTCGGGATGGGGAGAACCCAGATAGGTCCTGTCATCGCTGTTTACGATATGATCCCCGTTCGTGTCCAGGATTTTCCAGCGTCCTACTGCGGGATTAAGCCAGGTGTTGCTGGTTGTTGCCACATAGTCATCCACCTCTTGTTGTGTATTAAAGAAACCATCAATCTTATATCCGTAAAAATAGGATATGGGCATGCCCTGTTTTGTAAGACAGGCATACCCCATTCCTCTTGCATTGCCTCCTAAAAGGGTAGTCTCTGGATCTTCGAAGACTTTCAGCACTTTATTTCGGTATGCTGAAAAATTCCCACTTATTTCATAATTGACCGCCCCGGCTATCGTCCCTCGATTGGTAAGTGTGAACTCTATCCCGTTGTTTTTAATAATGCCAACATTAATATATGGTTGTGTAATACCGGGAGATGTTTTGGGTGGTTGATCCATAACCAGCAAGTCCCTTGTCTCCTTAATAAAGTAGTCAAAAGCAATTGTGACTTTATCAGAAAACAAGGTGGCATCAAGTCCAGCATTTATGGATATAGCCTTTTCCCACCTGGTATCCTTGTTGCCCAGCCGGTTCATCACATAACTCTGCCTTATGGCATTGTTTACGCCCTGAATATCGTATGATTCATCAAGAGTCTGAACATATGTGTTATACGGGTTTTCATTGCTCAAGCCACTCTGGTTTCCGATAATTCCATAACTGGCTCGCAGCTTAAGGTCAGAAAGCCACGTAATACCCTCCATAAATTTTTCATCGGAAATACGCCATCCCAAAGCTAAAGCAGGAAAATAGCCAAATCTGTAATTGTCTCCGAATCTTGATGATCCGTCCCTTCGAACAGTTAAATTTATGATGTACTTCTCTCCATAGTTATAATCCAGCCTGCTGAAGACGGAGAACAACCCACTGTGAGAGATTGAACCGCCGGATGTTTGCGATCCCGTTCCTGCGTCTATCACCAGGTAATCATCATTGTCATCAATTAAAAAATCTGCTCGCTCGCCCACCAGGTTCTGAGAAAAGTTGTTGATGGCCTCACTGGCGATTAATGCTTTGAATGAATGATGACCGAATACTTTTGTATACGTAAGCGTGTTAGTGAATGTCCAGGAATTGCTGCTTACTGAACTCCAGGACAAACTGTTCGGTGGCGTTGAACCTTCGAGGTTTTCATAGGTGATCTGGGTCAGATCCTTTGCCATTGTGGAGAAGTAATCAATACCGAATGACGACCGGAATACCAAATCCCTGAAGATCTGCATCTCTGCGAAAGCATTCCCGAATATGCCATAGGTATAACTGCCATCAAACCGGTTGCGCCATGGTGTGGTAATCGGATTATATCCTACGCCTATTCCGGTCGCTTCAATGGTTGGAATGGCAGAACCTGTTGGATTTCCTGCAATATCGTAAATGGGACAATATGCGGGGTAATTCCATGCTCCACTCGGATGCTCGGCATTTCTTATCTGTGTATAGGTTATCTGAAGATTTTCACCAATTTTAATAAAGTCAAGTATGTTATAGCTTGTATTCGCACGCAGCATATAACGCGTATTGTAGCTGTATTTATCCACCGTGCTTTTTCGGTCATAATAGTTCAGCCCCAGTACGAAAGCACCTCTCTCCGAACCCGTGGAAACGGAAAACTGGAGGTTTTGCACCGGAGCCGGATTATAGACCTCATCAAACCAGTCAGTATTGCCTGATTTCACGATCTGGTGTGTTCTAAAATCATAATTATCAGGATTAACCAGGGATGCAAATCGTTCATAGTCGGATATTTTCATAGCCTCAAGAGCAGTTCCTCCTATTTTATTTCCGTTGTCATTCACAAGTATGTATTCAGGAATGACCGGTTCCGGACCGGTTCCATATTGCATATGCGACCAGTTGGGATCTCCGTATTCCCTTCCTGCCCCTTCCATTTGCAGCCAGATAAGCTCCCCCAGCTCATTTGCATCCAGAAGATCAGGAAAGTCCCTTTCACTTGTATAGTTGATTCCATAGTAGTAATCAACATTAAACTTCACAGAACCCTGCTGTCCCTGTTTTGTAGTGATCACAACAACACCGCTTGCTGCACGGGCACCGTATACTGATGCTGCAGCCGCATCCTTAAGTATCTGGATGGTCTGAATGTCATTGGGATTTACTCTGTCAATGCTTCCAGGAACCCCGTCTATGATATACAACGGCTCGGAACCACCGAATGAACTGATACCACGAATGCGGACCGCCGACTGTTCATCAATGCTTCCATCACTGCTTATATTTAAACCTGAGACACGACCCTGCAGCTGATTGGCCACATTGCCTGAAGCCGTGTTCAATGCCTGCTCCGTATTGACTACGGCAACCGATCCGACAATATCCCTTACTTTTTCATTGGAATATCCCGTAGTTATCGTTGTTTCGAGTGCTCTCATTTCCTCCGTAAGGGCAACATCAATTGATTTCCGGCCTTCGATGCCAACTTCCCTGGACTGGTAACCTATACAACTGTATACCAGAATTGTACCGTCCGGAGGGATCTTAATGCTGTAAGTACCGTCCGTCTGAGAGATAACACTGACTGATGTGCCTTTAAGCTGGATGGTTGTGCCCGGGATTGGCTCACCTGTCATTTCACCGGTGACTTTTCCGGTAATGATGACTTCCTGGGCATTTGCAATCGGGGAAGCTACAATCAAAAGGCAAAGAATCAGAAAATAATACTTTGTCATGATATTTTTAATCGTTATTGTTTGTAAATATTGTCAAAAATAACAATACTTTTCAACTAATTGATTGAAAGTAAAAAATTGCGTATGAATGATAAGCCTCACCAGAAAAATTTTTACCGGTTGAAAGGCGCCCCTGTTTTTCTATGGCGACATTTAATATTGGTATGGGTTTTTGCAGATCAGATTTTCACCTTTCGCAAAATGATTTTTAATTACCTTTAATCCGTAATCAATCTTTAAACCGATGGCCAGATTCACTCGTGAAGAAGCCCTCCGCTACCATGCATGCGGCAGGCCAGGCAAAATCGAGGTAATACCCACAAAACCCTACAATACTCAGTACGATCTGTCAATGGCATATACCCCCGGTGTGGCCGAACCTTGCCGGGAAATCCAAAAGAATGCTGAAGATGCGTATGTCTATACATCAAAATGCAACCTGGTTGCGGTGATTTCAAACGGGACCGCAGTACTGGGACTCGGGGATATCGGGGCACTTGCCGGAAAACCGGTCATGGAGGGTAAAGGATTGCTTTTTAAGGTTTTTGCCGACGTGGATGTCTTCGATATTGAGATCGATGAAAAAAATACTGAAAGACTCATTGAAACCATAAAAGCCATTTCACCAACATTCGGAGGGATCAATCTCGAAGACATCAAGGCACCTGAGTGTTTTGAAATTGAAGAACGGTTGAAGGATGTGCTCGACATCCCGGTCTTTCATGACGATCAGCACGGCACGGCGATCATTTCGGGGTCCGGACTGCTGAACGCCTTCAGTCTGGTGGGCAAAAAGCTTCAGGATGTGAAAGTGGTGATTAACGGGGCTGGTGCCTCAGCAATTTCATGTGCAAGACTTTATAAAAAGCTCGGCATCCGGCCGGATCATATCATCATGCTTGACAGCAGGGGCATACTGACCACCAGAAGAAAGGACCTGAACCGATACAAACTTGAATTTGTCAGGGATCTGGACATCACCACACTTGCCGAAGCATTGGAAGGTGCCGATATGTTCCTGGGGTTGTCCACAGGCAACATCGTCACGAAGGAAATGATCCGGACCATGGCACCTAATCCGGTTGTCTTCGCCCTGGCCAATCCCGTCCCGGAAATCTCCTATGAAGATGCTGTTGCCGCACGTGATGATGTCATTGTTGCCACAGGTAGGAGCGATTATCCGAACCAGATCAACAATGTGCTGGGTTTCCCCTTTATTTTCAGGGGTGCGCTGGATGTAAAAGCACGTACCATCAACGAGGAAATGAAGCTGGCAGCAGTCCATGCCCTGGCGGCACTGGCCAAAAAAGATGTGCCTGAACAGGTCAATGTCGCCTACAAAGTAAGCAATCTTTCATTTGGACGTGATTATATCATTCCCAAGCCGCTGGACCAGCGGTTGATCACCTGTGTGGCACCAGCTGTTGCAAAAGCAGCTATTGAGACCGGAGTTGCCCGGGAGGTCATAACCGACTGGAAAGACTATGAGATCCGGCTGATGAAACGCATGGGCCTGTACAATAAACTGGTGGATGACATCCGGACCAAGGCATCAGAAGATCCTAAAACTATAATATTCGCCGATGCCCATAACTACAAGGTGTTAAAAGCCGTGCAGCTGACCGTGGATTCAGGTATGACCAGACCCGTATTGCTTGGATCTGAGAAGGAGATCAGAAGGCTGGCGGAAGAGAATTCCATCGACGTGGAAAATGCAAGGATCATTGACATACATAGTCAGGCAGAAGAAGAAAGAAGGAAACGTTATGCTGAAAGACTTTTCCGGAAACGTCAGAGAAAAGGGATGACATTTGACGAAGCCCTTGAAAAAATACGTGATCCGAATTACTTTGGTGTAATGATGGTGGATGCAGGTGAAGCCGATGGTTTTCTGGCCGGTTTTTCCACCCGTTATGCCAATACGATCAGACCCGCACTTCAGATTGCCGGAACGAACAACAGAATGAAACATATTGCCGGAATGTATATCATCATCACCAAAAGAGGTCCTTTCTTTTTTGCCGATACTACGGTAAACATTGAGCCGTCTGCCCGTATACTGGCAGATATCGCGCTCCTGACAGCCAATGAGGTCAAAAAATTCGACCTGACACCCCGGATCGCCATGCTTTCCTTCTCGAATTTTGGATCAAGTCCTTCAGGAAGTCCCCAAATCGTAAGGGAAGCGGTTGAAATTCTGCACGTTGAACATCCGGAATTGCTGGTCGATGGTGAGATGCAGGCGAATTATGCATTTGACGGTCAACTTCGTGTCAGCACATTTCCCTTCAACAAGCTTGCTGACAGCGAAGTGAATTCAATCATCTTTCCCGATCTGAACTCGGGAAACATCGCTTACAAAATGATGCAGGCCCTGGGAGGTGCTGAAATTATCGGACCGATCCTTTTGGGTATCAGGAAACCTATCCATGTGCTTCAAATGGGAAGCTCTGTCCGGGAAATCGTAAACATGGCCGCCATCACGGTGATCGACGCACAATCGTCAAATGAAGAAATCATAAAACTGTAATGCAGAGTCATGCTGAAAACCTTTGAGTGCCACTTGTTGTTTAATGTATAGAGTTCATCCCGTTCATGAACAATAATACACATCCTGATATGCATCAACATTTTTCCACATTCCTGGATATGGTAAAAACACGGGAAAGTGTACGGAATTACAAAGCCGAACCCGTACCTGAAGAACTGGTCAGGAAATGCCTGGAAGCGGCCCGGCTTGCACCTTCAGCCTGCAATGCACAACCCTGGAAGTTCATTGTGGTGGATGATCCTGAACTGAAAAATGCAATTGCTGACGCGGCGCACGACAGGGTCCTTTCCATGAACCATTTTACCAAACAGGCACCGGTCCTGGTTGTGGTCATCCGTGAGAATGCAAATCTCTCATCCAATATCGGACAGGTAATCAAGAACAAAGAATACCCTTTGATCGATATTGGGATTGCGATTGCGCATTTTTGTCTCCAGGCTGTTGAATTCGGTCTGGGTACCTGCATCCTGGGCTGGTTTAAAGAAAATAAAATCAAAAAGCTCCTGAGCATTCCGAAAAGCAAACGGGTTGAGCTCATCATTACACTAGGATATCCGGCTACAACCGCCGTACGCGCAAAGAAAAGAAAAGATCCCGGGGAAATATCTTCCCGTAACAGGTATGAATGAACAATATGTTACAGGAATCAGAAATCCATAATAAAGCCGTAGCACTGATCACGGGTGCAACAAGCGGAATCGGCAAAGCATTTGCATCTGAATTTGCCCGGCGGCAATACGATCTGATCCTTACGGGCAGACGGAAGGAGGTTATTGATCGGGTGGCGGATGAACTGCGTGGCAAATATTATGTTGCTGTCAGGGTATTCATTGCAGACTTCACTGAACCGGAAGGGATCGACAGGCTTTTGCAGTATCTGGATAAGGAAGGGTATCCTGAAGTGCTGGTGAATAATGCCGGGTACGGTCTGGGAAAGATCTTCCGTTATGATGATACGGAACATCAGTTAAATATGCTGAAAGTCCATATTTATGCGCCCGTGATGATCATTCATAAGATTCTTCCTTTTATGATCGGAAGAAAAAGGGGTATCATCATCAATGTTAGTTCCCTGGCCGCTTTTATACCAACCAGTTCAAACACAATGTATACCAGCACCAAAGCATTTCTGTTGAATTTCAGTGAATCACTGAGTCTTGAAGTCAGGAAGCACGGCATCTGTGTACAGTGCCTTTGTCCGGGACTGACCAATACCGATTTTCATACAAGAATGCAACATACCATGCGGCCTGCAAGGAATTTTCTCTTCAAATGGATGAATCCTGAGGCAGTCATTCGGTATTCCATGCGCTGCCTGAATAAGGGCAAAGTACTGTGTGTCCCGGGATTCCGTAACAAACTGCTCGTCTCTTTGCTGCCGTTTGTTCCGAAAAGGTTGTATTACTTCGTGACTGAAAGGCTGCAACAGGAATCAGGGATTGTTGAACCTGCACCGTACGATGGAGGGATTCCGGCGATGAACAGCGACACCCGCAAATCCTGACGTTCCAGAATGGTTCCTGAACCTTACTGATCCGGTTGCTCAGGGTCGTCTGAAATTTTGTTTGCAGCATTGCGGTACAACTCAATGAGTTTCGGCTCTTCACGTTCCCAGCACAATTCCTTTGCAGCCTTCATTAAATTGTCCTTCCAGATCCGTCTTTTTTCCGGATTCCACAGCGCCTCACGGAAAATTCCAGCCAGTGCTTCAGGATCACGGGCCTTGCTGACCACCCCGATTTCATACCGGATGACAATTGAAGCCATCTCAGGCAGATCCGATACAATTACCGGGATTCCCGCCTGTATATAATCGAAAAGTTTGTTGGGAAGCGCATAGGTGTAATTGAGACCTGACTGCTCTTCGAGTGAAATGCCCGCATCAGCCTGAATGGTATACTGCATCAGTTGATCCTGAGGGATCCTGCCTAAAAATAATACCTTGTTCTGCAGGCCGTGAATCTCGGCAAGGCTTTTCAGTTCATGTTCCACATCACCCGTACCGATGATCACAAGCTTTGTGTCGTGCAAATACCCTGTCGCAAGTATGGCCAGCTCCAGTCCCCTGCCCCTGTTCAGGGAACCCTGGTAAAGTATCATTTGTTCATTGTCCTTTTTAATCATTTTCTCCGGATCTACGGATTTCTTAAGACGCCACGGAAGATTTCTGATGACGTACATATTGATCCCGTATTTTTGTTGATACGCTTTCGCAATGGATTCACTTACGGTATATGCATAGCGTATCTTCGGCAGGATCATCCGTTCCAGCAACTGCCAGATGTTTTTCACCAGATTCCGGCCGATCAGCTCCGGAACTTCGGTGAAATATTCATGACTGTCATAAATGACAGTCCTTTTGCGAATGCGTGAAGCAAGATATACTGCAGGTAACGTGTCAAGATCATTGGCAACGAGAATGTCGGTATGCATCAATAGCAGGCGGAACAGCAAACGAAAGTTATATTCGGCATAAAAAAGCAATCCCCTGCTGAACAGCAATCGCATCCTGTACATCCGGAAAGAAAAATCAGGTAGCTTCGTGTTCTGTTTGTATTTCCTTCCGATCACCGTAACCTTGTGCCCGTGATCCGCAAGGGACCGGGCAATCCTGCAAACGCGCCGGTCGGTAAAAATATCGTTTGTCACACAAAGGACTGTATGCATCTGAACCGTTTATCTTTATAAACGGCTAAATTATAAATTCCTTGCACATGATGTCTTTTGCAGCAAACCGTATAAAATGCTATTTTTACCGCATGTTCCGGTTCAAATGATGAATGTGCGGGAAAATACATCCCTGTTGGCGCTTAACACCTTCCGTGTCGACGTGAATACCAGGTATCACATCGAGGTTTCAGATGTTCAGGATATCAGGAATTTCATCGGATCGGAATTGCATGCAATTCAGCCCAGGATGATACTGGGGGGTGGCAGCAATGTCCTGTTCACTGGTGACTACAACGGTTGTATCCTGCATCCTTCAATCAAAGGCATTGAAAAAACATCAGAAGACAAGGGGTCAGTCATGATCAGGACAGCAGCCGGCGAAAACTGGGATGATTTTGTCCGGTACTGCGTTGAGAACGGCTGGTGTGGCCTTGAAAACCTGTCCAACATTCCTGGAACCGTCGGCGCAAGTCCCGTTCAGAACATCGGCGCCTACGGATCGGAAGTCAGGGATTCCATAGAAACTGTGGAGGCAATTGATCTGGAAACCGGCCGAACAAGGGTATTCAGCAACAGACAATGCAGATTTGCATACAGAAACAGCATATTCAAATCAGAGTTGAAGAACCGGATGATCATCACGCACATTACATTCAGATTGAAAAAGGATCACAATTTTAACACTTCCTACCGTGAGCTGAATAAAGAGCTCAGTCTCTATCCGGAAACCAATCTCGGGAACATCCGGGATGCAGTCATAACAATCAGGAAAAGAAAACTTCCGGAAGTGGAAGCTCTTGCCAATGCAGGTAGCTTCTTCAAAAATCCTCTGGTCGATCAAACCGGACTAGATTCTCTTAAGCGGTCTCATCCGGAAATACCTTTTTTTAAGGATGCATATGGAAGCATCAAGCTTTCAGCGGCGTGGCTGATCGAGCGTTGTGGCTGGAAAGACAGACGGATCAGGAACGTGGGTACTTACAAACTGCAACCCCTCGTCATCGTGAATTACGGAGGCGCATCCGGATCAGAGATCCTGGAATTTACGCAAAAAATTCAACGCAGTGTACAGGATCATTTTGACATCGTACTTGAAACAGAAGTAAACATAATATAATTTGTAACAGGGAACAGGAAGAAAAAACCGGGAATGATCAGTCTGGTATTCCGGAAACGAAACATGCAAATTGAAGCCGGTTCATTGAAATCCGGAATGCGGAATTATAAATTCACCTCATCCATGATGGTTTTCATTGCCGAATAAATGATTTCCTGGGCAGTTTCAACAGTTTGTGCCTCAGCATAGATCCTCAGCACCGGCAGGGTGGTGGATGGACGGATCAGAATCCATTCATCCTCACCCAGAAAAAACTTAAAGCCGTCAAAGATTTCAAAATCACTTACGGTAAATCTTCCGAAATTACCAAACGTTCCGTTTGTACATTTTTCAACGATCTTGTTCCGGTTGTTGCGGTTCATCTCAAGATTGGCCCTTTCAAATGCAAACTGTCCGGTCATTCCGGTCACCTCATTGCATAGAACCTGCAACGGTTTTTTGCACTCCGCCATCCATTGCCAGATATGCAATCCGGTCCATATGGCATCGCATTCCGGAACATGATTGCCAAAAGCTATGCCGCCGGATTCCTCGCCGGCGATCAGGACTTCATGTTCATTCATGATCCTGGCCGCGTCCGTAAAGCCGACTTTTGTACGTATGACTTCAAGACCGTATGCCTGACAGATCTTTTCAACTTTTCCGGTTGTCGGAAAGCTCACCACAACCTTACCTTTGAACTTCCGGTAACCTGCAAGGTAATGGATCAGCAACAACAGAATCATATTGGCATCATAAAAATTCGCTTCCTTATCAAACAATGCAATTCTTGAACCTTCTCCGTCAGCAGCAAAACTGCAGTCGATCCCTCTGTCTTTCCATATAAACTCGATCAGTTCATGAAGGTTCTTTTTTACCGGGTCAGGCGGAATATCATGGAATGAGGGGTTCATTTCTCTGTGCAATACCATTGTTTCGGGCAAAAACCTGTGAAGAATGTTCTGACTGCTTCCATACATGGCATCAAAAGCGAACTTCAGACCTGAATTGCTGATCTGATCCGCATCAAAATGATCGATCAGTTCCCTGGCGTATATGTTTTCCAGATCAATGTAAAGAATGGTACCCTGTTCCAGAAGATAGTTCCAGTTGATCAGTTCAAGGTCAATTTCAAGGTCATTGCTGATCAGGTTTTCAATATCCTTCAGATCCCTGTCCGACATAGGTCCGCCCTGTTCACCCATCAGTTTGTAACCGTTATATTCCGAAGGATTATGGCTTGCAGTGATGACAATCCCGCAATGAGCTTTCAGTTTAACCATACCCAGGGATACCATGGGTGTTGTGACAAAACGTTCTGCGATAAAAACCCTGATCCCCTTTGAGGCCAGGATCTTTGCAACGGATTCCATAAACATCTCCCCGTTGAAGCGGCAGTCATAACCCATGACAACGGTCGGGTCCGTATATTTGCGGGTCAGCCATGTGGCAGTTGCAAGCGCGATCTTTGCCACATTATCCATTGTGAATTCCTTTGCAATAATACCCCTCCAGCCGTTGGAATCAAATTTGATTTTATCCATAAAATACTGTTCTAGTTTAAGATCATCCCTGAAAATATAAGATCATCCCTGAAAATATAAGATTATCCCTGAAGATTTTAAGATCATCCCTGAAAATATTAAGATCATCCCTGAAAATCGTACAAACGCAAATTTTATTCCAGTCAGGTTATCTTAAAATGTTTCTCTGATTCAGAGCCCTCTGGTACAAACGTGCATTCCTGTTATGCTGTTCGAGTGTCCGGGAAAAAACATGATAACCTGAAAAATCATCCCTGGCACAAAAATAGATATAATCATGCTTTTCATAATCCAATACCGCATCAATCGAACTGACCGAAGGTATTGCAATGGGGCCCGGCGGTAATCCGTAATACAGATAGGTATTGTATGGAGAATCGACCTGGGTGTCCATTGTCAGAACACGCTGCCTTTCAAAATTGCCTATTGAATAAATGACGGTTGGATCAGCCTGTAATTTGATGCCTTTGCTGAGCCGGTTCACATACAGTCCTGCTATTCGCGAATATTCGTCCTCTTTTGTGGTTTCTTTGATAATAATTGAAGCCATGGTAATGACCTGATTCGGTGTCAGTCCCATGTCAGCTGCTTTTCCAACCCTTTCCCGGGTCCAGAACCGGTCATATTCCCGGTACATTCTGTCGACAAATCCCTCCGCACTCGTATTCCACCATATTTCATAGGTATTCGGAACGAACATACCCAGAATGGTATACCGGTCGAAACCATATTCCTGAATGAACTGTTCATTCTGCAGCAGGTAAATCAAAGTATCTGCATCAGGTTCAATCTGCTGCGATATTTTCTCTGAAAGTTCCTGAATCGTGCGTGCACTGTTGATGACAACCTGGACAGGTTCCTGCAGTCCCGACCTCAGCATGTTGATCAGTGCGTTGTTTGATATGTTGTGCCTGATGACGTAACGACCGGAGTGCACATGAGCCCTGTAATCTTTCTTTTCTGCCACCCATTCAAAATCATCCCTGTTCTTTATCAGGTCTCCGGTATAAAGAAGTTCAAGCACATCATCATAGGACGAACCGGATGGAATGTATAAAATATAAGGCTCCCCGCCGGAAGTCTGTACGTTCGGAACGTAAACCTTGCGAAAGACCAGGGCAATTTCTATTGCAGCAATAATAAAGACTGCAAGAATACTGTAAATTATGATTTGAATAAGGGTTCTGCTGTTCACCTTCATGTGTTACCAATTGTTTCAGGCTTTGATGACGTACAACTGGCCTGCCTCATCCCTGATTACCTTAACCTTTGCTCCCTTCTCAATGTAGCCTATCTCAGCCTTTGCATCGAAAATCTCATTCTCAATCTCCACAAGTCCGGATGGCCTGAGGACAGTATAGGCGGTCCCGGTCTTGCCAATCATCGCTTTCTGCCTGACATCAATGCCGATATATCCCTGATTGTGGTCCTGCACAGAATCAAGTGCGAGACCCCTCATGGCCTTTGAAAAAGCAAACCGTTTCGTACCCATGATCACCAGCGCAAAAGCAAGGAACACCGATACCAGTACGGTAAAGAGGGCTTTGGACAACTGTGCGAGACCACCCACTCCTTCGAAACGGAAGACAACGTTGTTCACCAGACTCAGGGTCAATCCGGCAATGATCAGTGTGATGCCCGAAATCCCTGCTATGCCGAATCCCGGTATTACAAATATTTCAAGAATTACCAGTACAATGCCAATGACAAACAGCAGGATCTCCCAGTTTTCAGCCAATCCTTCAACATAAAGGGGTGCAAAATAGAACAAAGCAGCAACGGCAGCTGCAATGATCGGGAAACCCACTCCTGGTGTTTGCAGTTCAAAATAAATCCCGCCGATCATGACGATGATCAGAATACCCTGTACCACAGGACTGATCAGAAATCCGATAAATTTATCCATTGCGGAAGGAACGTATGTTGTAAGCGTGTAGGTCTGTATTCCGGCTTTTTCAAGCACTTCCGGTATACTGACGGCGAGCCCCTCACAATATCCGTTCTGCATTGCCTCTTCAGCAGTGAAAGTCAGAACCTTCGTGGAATCCACAATTCCCGGGACCACAATGCTGGGATCAACCATCGCTTCCGCAATAAGCGGATCGCGATGCCATCGGATGATGGTATCATTGTCTGTAATGAGGGTATCCCTGCCGTGTGATTCTGCCGTCGCCCTCATTGTGGAACGCATAAACGACTGGTACTTATCCGGCACGACCGCGCCGGTCTGGTCCACAACAGTCGCGGCACCGATATTGCCGCCCGGACGCATATAAATGCTGTCGCATGCAATGGAAATCAATGCACCTGCCGAAATGGCCTGATTGTCAATAAATCCCAGAACGGGAACGGGGCTGTTTATGATCTTGGTTCTTATGGAATCGGCAACATCGACGATACCACCGTATGTATTGATATGCAATATGATGTAATCAGCGTCAAGATCCGCGGCTTCTGAGAATGCCCTGAGGGTTGTACGCCATGCAGGACTGGCAATCTCTTCAAAAATATCGAATACATAAACAACAGTTGTATCCATGTCCTGCTGAACCTGCAGATCAGCCCGGCGGAACGATACGGATGAGAGCATTAAAACCGCAGACACAGATATTACAAACACTCTCAGCGATCGAAACAGTCGTGTATTACTGAAATTTATCACGGACTCTTAAGCATAATGCAAAAGACAAAATTAGACGGATTTATGAAAAAAAGTCACTTAAATAATCAAACATTATCACCCGGCCTACACTTTTTGATGAAAGTTCTATTTCAAATGACCACAGCAATCCAAAACAGGTTTGTTTTGAAATGCTGTAAGGATTTCATTTGTAATGCAGTAAGGCATCCGGTCAGCATTGGACTTTTTTTACTATCTTCGGAAGCACAAAAAATCAGAGGCTTTGCATTGATGTCTGCAAAAGCTCATAAAAAAACGATTATGGATTTATCGCAACTTACTGCCATATCTCCTGTTGACGGTCGTTACCGAAATCTGGTAGCCGACTGTGAGCGGTATTTTTCCGAGTTTGCATTGATGAAATACAGGGTGATGGTTGAGGTGGAGTATTTCATTGCTTTGTGTGAACTGCCATTGCCACAGCTCAGCAATTTCAGGAAAGAGGATTTTGTATCCATCCGGAAGATCTATGAGTCATTTTCTGTTGAGGATGCCAGAAAGATAAAGGACCTGGAAAAAGTCACAAATCATGATGTTAAAGCCGTTGAATATTATCTGAAAGGACAATTCGTACAGGTCGGACTTCGGGAATTCCAGGAATTCATTCATTTCGGACTCACATCACAGGATGTCAACAACACGGCTGTTCCCTATTCACTGAAACAAGCCCTGCAAGATATTTACTTTCCGTTGGTCAACCGTTTGTTGAAGAAGCTTTCCGGTATGGCCGGGGCATGGAAGAATGTTCCGATGCTTGCCCGGACCCATGGACAGCCCGCTTCTCCAACCCGTTTCGGTAAAGAGATCCTTGTATTTGTGGACAGAATTACCGCACAGTACAACCAGTTGAAGAACATTCCCGTTTATGCGAAATTCGGGGGATCAACGGGCAATTTCAACGCTCATGTGGCAGCCTATCCTGAAATTCACTGGGTGCAATTTGCCAATGATTTTATTCAAAGATCTTTCGGTCTCGTACGATTGCAAAATACCACACAAATTGAACATTACGACAACCTGGCCGCGACTTTTGACTGCATGAAACGGATCAATACCATCCTTACGGATCTGAACCGCGATGTCTGGATGTACATATCACTGGATTATTTCACACAGAAAATCGAGGATGGAGAGGTCGGTTCCTCAGTCATGCCCCATAAAGTAAATCCCATTGACTTTGAAAACTCGGAAGGAAACCTGGGAGTCGCAATTGCTCTTTTTGAGCACCTGAGTGCAAAATTACCTGTATCGCGGCTGCAACGTGACTTAACGGATTCAACGGTTCTGAGAAATTTGGGGATACCTTTTGCGCATACAGTGATTGCCCTTAAATCCCTGCTCAGGGGACTGGATAAAATCGTCATCAATGAAAAGGTGATCCATGAGGATCTTGAAAAAAACTGGGTAGTGCTTTCGGAGGCCATCCAGACCGTTTTGCGGCGTGAAGGTTATCCCTCACCCTATGAAGCACTTAAAGCATTTACACGGACCCGTCAAAAGATTGGCAAAGATGAGTTGTTTGCTTTTATTGACAGCCTGAAAATTGATGAAGGCGTGAAATCCGAGCTGAAGAAGCTTACTCCTTTCAATTATACCGGCATATAATCAAACCGAAGTTCAAAAGACATCCTAAGCATAAAGCTCGTACGGAAGTCAAGAGAAAACAAGAAACGGATGAAAGAATTCATAAAAATATTACAGACCTATATACCGCCGTATAAAAAGCACTTGTACCTGAACTTCATCTTCAATTTCCTCGGGGCGATATTCGGAGTTTTCAGTCTGGTAAGCATAATCCCTGCACTGAAGATCCTGTTCGGCCTTGAGGAAAAAGTCTACGGTTTTATCAACATGAGAGAATCTCTCTCCAGTATGGACGAATTCATGGATGCATTGGTCCACAACCTGTACAGCCTGATCACGAAGATCGCTGAACAGCACAGTTACGTCCTGGTGCTGATTTATATCGGATTGTTCCTGATTGTGATGACTTTTCTGAAAGTTGGCTTCACCTATCTCGCCAGCCATACCATTGTCACGTTAAGGAATTCCGTCATACGGGACATCAGGAACAAGATCTATCAAAAAACGGTTTCCCTTCCGATTGGTTTTTTTACGGAAGAAAAAAAGGGAGACATCATGTCGCGGATAACCGGTGATGTTACGGAAGTTGAAACATCCATCATGAATTCGATGGATATGTTCCTTAAGAATCCGGTAGTCATCCTTGTATATGTGACATCCATGTTCATTATCAGCTGGCAGCTTACAATATTTGTTCTCATATTGTTCCCGCTGGCCGGCATGATCATCGGACGTATCGGACAATCACTGAAAAGAAGATCCATGAAAGGACAAAACAAGCTCGGTGAACTGCTCACCACCGTTGAAGAAACCCTTTCCGGTCTCAGGATCATCCAGGCCTTTAATGCTGAGAAAAAGATCTACAAACGCTTTCAGAATGAAAACGAGGACTACAAAAAAATCATGACCCGGCTGCTCAGGAGGCGATACCTTGCCCATCCGGTAAGTGAATTTCTCGGGACAGTTGTAATGATCACTGTAATGTGGTACGGGGGACACCTGATCATCAATAAAACGAGCAATCTGACACCCGACCAGTTTATCGTTTATCTCGGCGTTTTTTATAGCATCATCAATCCGGTGAAGGCATTCTCACAGGAATATTACAGCATACAAAAGGGTCTTGCATCCATGGAACGGATCAACAGGATCCTGAATGCCGAGAACAGCATCCGTGAGAAACCCGATGCGGTCCGAATTCATACCTTTAACGACAGGATTGAATACCGGGACGTATTTTTTAAATACCGCAGTGAATTTGTGCTGCAGGATATCTGTCTGGAGCTCAGAAAAGGACAGACCATAGCGCTCGTCGGGCATTCAGGATCAGGAAAATCCACACTGGCTGATCTTTTGCCACGCTTTTATGATGTTACCCGTGGCAGTATCCTGATTGACGGACGCGACATCCGGGATTACAAAATATCCGACGTCAGGGGTCTCATGGGAATTGTGAACCAGGATCCTATACTGTTCAATGACAGCTTCCGCAACAATATCGCTTTCGGCGTAGAAAATGCACCGGAAGAGGATGTCGTGAATGCTGCAAAAGTCGCTCACGCCCATGAATTTATTGTGAACACCGAGGAAGGATATTATACTGTGATCGGCGACCGAGGCAGTAAATTATCCGGTGGCCAGCGGCAAAGGATAAGTATTGCACGGGCCATTCTGAAAAATCCTCCCATAATGATCCTTGATGAAGCTACATCAGCCCTTGATACGGAATCCGAGAAGCTGGTCCAGGATGCGCTGACCAAACTTATGACCAACAGAACCTCCATCGTCATTGCCCACAGGTTGTCCACCATCGTGCACACAGACATGATCTATGTCCTGCAAAACGGGTTCATCGTCGAAAAAGGGAATCATGAACAATTGTTGGCGGCCAATGGTGAATACCGCAAGTTCTATGACATGCAGTATTTCACGTAAAAAAATCCCATTAACTGCTTATCAAAGCATTGCATGCTTACCAATTGCTTCTCACAGCAGCGCATGCTCACCCACTGCTTTTCACAGAAGCGCGTTCTCACCCACTGCTTTTCACAGAAGCGCGTTCTCACCCGCTGCTTTTCACAGAAGCGCATGCTCACCTACTACTTTTCATAGTAATGCATTTTCAGAATATACCGGTATACCTTCGCCGGAAGGAAATACCGGATGTTGAGTTCATCCCTGATGGCATTCCGGATAAAGGTTGATGAAATTTCAATCTGCGGGGCTTTGACCAGCACAATATTTGGATGGGCAGCAGGATCGACATCAAATCCCGGTCTTGGATATACATACCTCTGATAGTTCTGCTGAATGATCTCGTGATTCTTCCACTTGTGAAAGGTCATCAATCCATCGGATCCCATGATCAGAACAAATTCCTGCGACGGATAAACCTCCCTGAGATAGGTGAGTGTATCAATTGTGTATGATGGTTTAGGCATGCTGAATTCGATATCGCATACATCGAAGCGTTCATCTTCCTCGACAGCCTGTTCAAGCATGATCAGCCTTTCATAATCATTCAGCAGGTTTTTTCTCTTCTTTAAAGGATTCTGGGGGCTGACCACGAACCAGATCTGTTCCAGATCCGTGAATTCGACCATGTAATTGGCAATCATGAGATGCCCCATGTGCACCGGATTGAAGGAACCGAAAAACAGACCTGTTTTCATGGTTGCCGGGAATTTTCAAGAAAATGCCTGACAAGATTTTCAGCTTGTTCTAATGTTTCATTGAGTGTATCATTTACCAGAGTTTCGTCAAATCTTCCGGCATAACTGATTTCCAGGGAAGCTTTATTGATTCTGTTCTCAATGACGACGGGTGAATCCAGTCCGCGGTTTTCGAGCCGCTCCCGCAACACATCCATTGAGGGTGGCATGATAAACAATGCAAACGCTTTGTCGCCCAATGTCTGTTTCAGGGTAACAGCTCCCATAACATCCACATCGAAGAGTATGTTCCGCTTTGATGTCCAGATTCGCCTGACCTCACTTTTTAGCGTGCCGTAATAACAGTTCCTGTATACCTCCTCCCATTCAACAAATTCATCCTCTTCGATTTTGTCCTTAAAACCCTCGATTGACATGAAATAATAATCCCTGCCATGCAATTCACCTTCACGGGGCAGACGTGTACAGGCCGATATGGAAAACTCCAGTTTCAGATCCTCACAACTCAGGAGGTGCTTCACAACGGTAGTCTTGCCTGCGCCCGAAGGGGCTGTAATGATGACCGCCTTACCTTTCATGCTACAGAACATTCAGAAGCTGTTCCTTGATCTTCTCCAGCTCATCTTTCATCAGAACCACGATCTTCTGAATTTCCGGATGACTTGCCTTTGACCCGATCGTATTGATCTCCCTGCCGATCTCCTGGGCTATAAATCCCAGTTTGCGTCCTGTCGGCTCAACCTCTGAAATCGTATCCCTGAAATAGCTGCAATGGTGAATTAGTCTGGTTTTTTCTTCCGTAAAATCCATTTTTTCAAGATAATAGATCAATTCCTGTTCAAACCGGTTCTGGTCCACAGTATCAGGTGTAACTATCTCGAAAAGTGAATTCTGAAGTTTTTGCCTGAGCGTTGCGTACCGTTCCTTTTCAAAAGGTTCGATCTCCCGGAGCATTGACTCTATAAGACCAATCCTCATGTTGATATCCTTCTCTATTGCCGCTCCTTCACGTCTTCGGTATTCCTCAAGAGAATCTGCCGCAGCTGCCACGGTTTCCATCACCCTGTCCCATTCCTCACTGTCCACTGTCTGCTGTCCATTATTCAACACCTCAGGGAATCTCAGAATGGCTTGAAGCACAGGTTCATCGTGTATTTTGACATCAAGACTTTCAAGGATCTCCCTGACCTGCCGGTAGTAATTCCTGACCACTCCCGTGTTAATCTGGACCGGTGCCCGGTCCTCTTTGTATTCGGCATAGATAATGACATCCAGTTTTCCGCGTTTCAGTCTGCAATTCAATTCATTACGAATATCAATTTCCTTATCCCTGTACAAACCCGGAATCCGCAAATGCACATCGAGCTGTTTGCTGTTCAGTGATTTGATTTCGATATGTATCAACTTATCGGACAGGTCAAGGGAAGACTGGCCAAATCCCGTCATGGACTGAATCATAAGCTTTCGAATTCTGATCCTGCAAACCTACGTTTTTTTTTCAAAATACGGTCATTTTATCCAGAAATCAAGCAAGGTCTGTCCTTCCAACAATGCTACAAGATGGTCCTGAATGCTTACCGGTCCCACACCGGCGGGAGTACCTGTAAAAATCAGATCACCCGTTTTCAGTGTCAAAAATCCTGACAGGTAAGAAATTATCACATCAAAAGAAAAGATCATATCTTTTGTATTGCCGTTCTGTACGGTACGGTTGTTAATATCAAGCTGAAATTGAATGGCTTTCGGGTCGGGGACGGAAGCCAGATCAATGAAACTGCCAACTGCAGCCGACTGGTCAAAAGCTTTGGCGATTTCCCATGGCCCGCCCTCCTTAATGCATTTACGCTGCAAATCCCTTGCCGTAAAATCAATGCCAACGGAGACCTTATCATAGTATCGGTTTGCATAGCGTGCCTCGATGTTTTTGCCAAGGCGTGAAATCTTCAATACAACCTCTGCCTCATGATGAATTTCCGAAGAAAAATCCGGCAGAAAAAACGGATTGTTTTTCAGCAGCAACGAAGAATCCGGTTTCATAAAAAAAACCGGTTCCGAAGGCAGCACGTGATTCATTTCTTTCGCATGATCGGCATAATTTCGTCCGATACAGATGATCTTCATAACTCTGATTATTTAATATTCATAACTCTGACAGCATGAACAAACCGGGCGCCGGAAGATTTTAAAACCGAAGGATCTTTGGCCAATGAACCTGAGAAACGGAAAATCATTGAACCTGTTTGCCGAACGCGGAGCGCAATTTTATGGCTGTCAGGACTTTCTTCGTATATAAAGGGAACTGCCCGTTCATGATCCAGCCATAGTAACCGGGATCCTTCTTCAGGACATCCTCAACAGACTGACCCTTATACTTGCCAAAATTGAAAACTTCCTTCCCGTCATTATCAAATACAATCCGGCCAAGGAAATCCACATTCTGATTGTGGCTTGAAAATTTTGACAGTGCATTAAT
Source organism: Bacteroidales bacterium (assembly GCA_016926205.1). Lineage (GTDB taxonomy): Bacteria > Bacteroidota > Bacteroidia > Bacteroidales > UBA10428 > UBA5072. The sequence goes on along the minus strand of JAFGPB010000070.1, from coordinate 22,289 downwards.
GTCGTTTTTCAGGTCGGGATATCTGTCAAGCTGTGCCATCAGAATCTCATAGGTTGCCCGTGTATCAGCCTCGGAAGTATGCGCGTTTTCAAGGGTTTTATCACAGTAGAATTTATAGGCGGCACTTAATGTACGTTGCTCTTTCTTGTGAAATATTACCTGGATGTCCACGAATTTTCTTTTCATAAGATCAATATCCACACCTGATCTTAAGAATTCTTCAGCCAGCAGCGGAATATCGAACTTGTTGGAATTGTATCCTGCGATATCACAACCTTCAAAAACAGCAGCAATGTTTCTGGCGATTTCAGCGAAGGCAGGTTTGTCCTTTACATCATTATCTGTTATTCCATGAATTGCAGTCGCCCGTTCAGGTATCGGCACCGTAGGATGAACCCTGATGGTCTGCAATTCTTCTTTGCCGTTTGGATATACCTTCAGATAGGTAATTTCCACGATGCGGTCCACAGCAACATCTGTCCCTGTAGTTTCCAGATCAAAAAAAATGAGGGGATTTTTCAGATTCAACAACATGCGATACTATTTAGCATAACTTTTGATGAATTAATAAGGTCATCCGTTCAGCATCATAGGCATCAGCAACATCAACACATCCTCATCTTCATTTTCCATCTGGAACGGAATAAACAATCCTGCCCTGGAAGCGTCTGAAAGTTCAATTGATACTTCTGAAGACTGTATATTGCTTAGAATTTCAATCAGGAAAACGGATTTAAAACCGATTTCCATCTTTTCGCCATTATACTGGCAAAGCAAATCTTCCACTGCGGATGTTGAAAAGTCGATATCCTGAGCAGATACGGTAAGCTTGTTGCCGTCAAGCTTTAATCTGACAAGGTTACTGGCCTGGTTGGAAAAAACGGAAACCCTTCTGATCGTATTCAGAAGATTCACCCTGTCAATGATCAGTTTATTCGGATTATTGACGGGAATCACAGAATTGTAACTTGGATAGTTGCCTTCAACGAGTCGGCAGACAAGTTGGTATGAAGGCAAAATGAAAGAGGCGTTCTTGTCATCAAATTCAATGGTCACATTTTGATCCCCTTTTGGAAGGATATTCCGAAGCAGGCCGGCCGGTTTCTTAGGAAGGATGAAAGCCGAACTTGCATCACAGCTGATATCGTTCCGCTTGTAACGAACAAGTTTATGGGCATCTGAGGCAACAAAGGTAATATCGGAAGGTGTCAGCTCAATATATATGCCGTTCATCACAGGACGCAGCTCATCATCAGCAGTAGCAAAGATGGTACTGTGAATTCCGCTGGTAAGGGATGATGCCGGCAGTGTAAAGGATGTCTTTCGGTCCGGTTTGATCTGGGGCAATCGCGGAAAATCTTCACCAGGCTGACCACCTATTGAAAATTGTCCGTTTTCCGAGCTGATGGATATGTTATGGGTCTCCATATTAATGGTAAATGTCAGTGGCTGGTCCGGAAACTCTTTAAGGGAATCCGTTATCAGCCGTGCAGGTATTGCTATGTTACCTGCCTCAGATGCATTTTCAAGCGTCATTGACGTAACCATTGTTGTTTCCAGATCAGATGCAGTAATTTCCAGTACATTACCGTCAAGATTGAACAGAAAGTTATCAAGGATGGGCAATGTGTTTTTTGAACTGATAACACGGTTCAGTGCCAGCAAGTGGTTCAACAGGTCAAAGCTTGAAACGACAAATTTCATTTAAGTTAAATTTAAGTGATTTGAAAACAATCAGATGAATAGAAATGCTCTGCTTATGTTCAGATGATCAATATTACGAAAAAAAACCTATTTCAGGGAAAGTGATTTTATTTTTTTTGAAAATCCTCAATCCGCCGTAACACCGGATCCATATCTGCATATTCCAGAATTACGGTGTCCCTGTCGTCATTGATCAGTCCGATGAAACGGTTCAGGTCGTATGCTTCTGAAGCATTATCCGAAACAGGCCAGCGATATGCTTTCAGATGAATTTCCCTGCCTGTACCCGTAATTACCGTAAGGTCAGCAAAGGGCGACCCGGAAATCAGGCTGTCCGGAAACGGATCTTCAGGATACTCATACCGTATGTTGCTAAAAAAAAACAGATAATCCTGAATCTCATGCAAATCCGTGTTCTCCGGCGGTATTGGTGCAGTCAGTTCTGACAGAACGACGCCGTTGGTTTCATTATGGCGGATCCGGAAAGAATGTTCCGGGGTTTCCGGATATTCCAGGCGCACCTCACGAATGTCATCCGGTCCTTGTTCAAAAAGGACGTTATCCTGCCAACTTCTGTGATTCAGGCTGAAAAACACCTCAATATCATTGCCTGCATAACCTATAAGGCGCACCATAAACGGATCTTCAGAGTCCTCCAGCATCATGTATGTTCCTGTGATCCCTTCAGGTTCATAATAAACATGGAATCCTTTTCTTAAATTGCCATTGACGTATAACCGGACGAGTTTACCCTCTGTTTTAAGATGTTCAGCGACACGGTCTTTCATTGACTTCGCAGCAGGAGAAACGATTTCAATCCGTTCAAAGCAGCTTAGCAGAAAATCCACGCGGTCATTCCGGGCGATCGCGGTACCATTAAGCATCCAGTGATGCTCCTCCCGCTCCAGGATGACTGTTTCCTCTGCCTTTGAAATCACAACTTTATCGATTAAAGATGCATTACCTGAAGAAAATTCACTGGATTGCCTTCCCGGCAGACCATCCCTGCGGTTGATCAGAATCAGCACAGCAATGGTCACTACAATTAGAAATGCAATATACACCGGATGCTTTCTGAACATACCTTTTAAAATTGTCGTCCGCTTGTGAACCGTTTCTTTCTGTACAGATTATATAGGAGGCCGGCAAGAATAACAATGGCAGGAGGGAGAACCGTATTGAACAGAACCCAGAACAACCTTTGTTCAGCGGTTTTGGATTTGTCGAGCTGCCGCAGGGTAAGTTCTCTCGATCTCAGATTAATCAGACTTTCATGTCCGGTAAGATAATGAATAGCATTGATGATGAACTCTTTGTTTCCGAAAGTTTCCTGTGTGTAGCGGTCAAATCCCAGCGGATATACTTCCGTTCCCTGGGCAGTGATGCGTATTTCGTTGCGAATGATGTCACCGTCCGAAACCACGAGCATGGATGTCGGCACACTGGACTCCGTGAATTCAATTTCCTCATCCGGCAACAGATCTTCAAGCATTCTGTTCCTGAATGCCGATTCAAAGCGCCCCTCAAGCATGACGGCAACGGGTCTTGAACCCTCACTGAACTGATCGGGAGTATTACCGTTCTCGATTTCCCGGAGGCTCACCATTGCGGGAGCATTTACCCGTCTTGTATACGCAGATGTACTTAGCAATACCGTTTTACTGATGTCCTTTCTGGATGCTATTGTATCAATATCCGCAACAAATTCGGTCTTGATCATGTTCAGGTTTCTTGTTACCGGAGACGTAAAGGGTGCGGACAATAATGGAAAATACAGCCATGGTACCGGTTGAAAGTTCGGGCTGTTACCAGGTAAAGCCATGTTCACAGGAATGATGTTGCACTGGACATCCTGCAGCAATACAGGATTGATGCGCACACCATACCGGAAAAGCAAATCCCCGATATTGAGCTGGCTGATCAGGGCGAGGGTAAATCCTTCCTGGTTGAGGCTGTCCAGACTTACATCCACCATATCTATGAACCACAACACCTTGCCCCCCTGCATGATATACTGATCCAGCACAAATTTGTCCTGTTCGCTAAAAGGTTCAACAGGTTTGGCAATGACAATCGCCTTATAATCGTCGAGGATTCCGGGTTGGCCGTTGATTTTACCACGGTCGACCTGAAAGTACCAACCCAGTTCACGTGTCAGATCGCCTACCTGATATTCATCCAGCTCACCGTGTCCTTCAATGAAGGCAATCTTTTCCGTACTGTCAGCAGAAAGTGAATTGATGATCCTGATCAATTCAAACTCCAGTGCCTGCATGGAATTGTTGATGTTCTCCTCTGCTCCCGCTCCGGGATTGTTTTTCAATAAATTCAACGGAACTTCAAAACCCCGGTAATTAACGATGGCGCCGGGGAATACGATCTTTTCTGCTGATCCTCCTTCCCTGTCGCTTGAAATAACATTTGTCGGCTGAAGACCCCGGTCATAAAGCTCACCAATAACATCCTTCTGTATTTCTGTATCTTCATCTCCAAAAGGATTCACGAATTCATATTCAAGATTGTCTTCAGCATATACCTTGAATTCATCAAGCGTCTCCTTAATGCTTTGTTTCATTTTTCGGAACGGTATGTTAAGATCACCTTCAAGATAGACCTTCACATAAACAATATCGTTAAGACCGGAAAGGGTTTGTCTGCTGAAATCCGATAATGTATAACGCTTTTCAGATGTGAGATCAAATCTGAAAAAGAATGAACTCAGGATGAATGCAAGCAAAAGCACCAGAGCCAGCGAAATAATCAGTTTTATATAATATTTGTCCGGTCTGATTTTTTTCATGATCAGCTGTCTTTCCTTTACCATTTCCTCCCTTCAAGTCTGGCCCTTGTAAGAACCAGAAAGACTGTTATCAGGGCTATAAAATATACCACATCGCGTGTGTCGATCACACCGCGGCTCATCGACCGGTAATGCTCGATAATACTCAGGGACAGGATAAATTTCCCGATTCCCCCCGTGGAAACTAACGTACTTATTTGTTCCAGTCCATAACAGACAAAAAGACCGGTCATCACAGCAAGGATAAATGAAACAATCAGGTTTTCCGTAAGTGAGGAACACCAGATTCCAATGCCGGCATAGGCAGAGGCAAGAAACAACAAACCGATATAAGAGCCCCATATGCCCCCTCTGTCAAGATTACCCAGAGGATTTCCCAAATGCACTATGGAATAATAATAAACCAGGGTGGGAAGAAGGGAAAGTACAATGAGTACAATTGCCGCAAAATATTTGGCCAAAATGATCTGCATCTCAGAAACAGGTCTGGTAAGCAGGAGATCGAGTGTCCCGGCCTTTTTTTCTTCCGCTAAGCTGCGCATTGTAATGGCCGGAATAAGCACCAGAAAAACCCACGGAGCAAGTGCAAACAATGGATCCAGTGTTGCGTATCCACCGTCAATCAGGTTCATCTGACCTTCAAAGACCCACATAAAAAGGCTGTTTATCAGGAGGAATACCACAATTACAATCGTACCCGTAAGAGAATGGAAAAAACTACTGATCTCTTTAATGAATAAAGAATACATAACACTTTTCTTGAAGCGTCAAAAATAAGCAAATTTCGTGAATGACATCCTGCCCCGATGACACCCCGACGCGAAGCCCTTTGGGATGCCAGTCAGTTAATTTGTGTTGTAAATCTGTAAATTATAGGATGTACTGAGAACACAAGGATTCCCAAAACGGGTTTCATAACCGGCTGCCACATAAACCTGCTGATCCACCCTCGCACCTTTCGGAAGATTGAAGGAAATCTGGGTCACTCCCGCCTGAGTTGCCATATCATGCAATTCATCATGCAGATAAATACCTTCATTGAGCGTTCCCCTGTAAAACTGTACTTTTGTGGCCTTGTTTGACAGGGAAAATTTCAAAAGAACGGAATTGGCTGTTGCCAGGTAATCTTCTTTTGTAACGACGATATCCGGGTAATCAGTTATTAATGAACCATCCTCATTGTATTCTTTTAAACCTTTCCCTGGAAAACCGTTTTTGTAAGGCACTTCTGCCATCAGCTGTCCGCTTTCATAATAATACTTCTGGATTCCGTTAATCTCTCCATCAACATATGGTGTGACGCGGTAATCCTTCCCGCTTTCATAATACCATACCTCATCACCCTGCTTAATGCCATCAACATATTCAAATGTTGAACTTACACTTCCAGACGGCACATAGTAGTTGGTTACCGTCCCATTTTTTACATTGTTCACATAAGTTACTGTGGACAAAAGGTTGCCGTCCCTGTCAAAATTCCTTGTGATTCCTTGCCTGAGACTGTCCTGTACCTCAATTTCGGTCTTGATGGTCCCGTTTCCATAGTATTCCCTGAGGATATTCCCGTTTTCATCAGCAGCCTTTTCACCACTACCTGTTCTGGAACAGGAAGCAACCAACAATGATGCAAATAATAAAACGATTGTCTTTTTCATTTGTATCTGGTTAATATTGATTTCGATCTGCATTTTGTATGTGAAAATACGAAATTCAGCGGATTTATCATTATGAAGAGAACAGATTATTTACAAAACCTTTCCGGATGCTGAATGTCCCTTTCCCGAAAAATAGTCAGGTTGAAATGATCAAAAAGTGTTTCTGTTTGTTATTGTAAAAAAAGACAGCATGAACAAGATCAAGATCATGTGTCTGTTTGTCGCCTGGCTGCTCTCAGTTCATACCGGGTATTCACAAAGTTACCATTCTGAAAACGGTCATGTCTGGTTTTACTCCCATACACCGATCGAGGAAATTGAAGCACATAATCTGCAGGTATCAAGCTCACTGAATATCGATTCCGGTAAAATTTCGTTCATCATGTTCATTCATGCATTTGAATTTGAGATCCCTCTGATGAAAGAACATTTTAATGAAAACTATTTGGAGTCAGGAATTTTCCCCTCTTCGTATTTTTCCGGCACTTTCTCTGATCCCGGTGACATCGATATAACCTCAGACGGCATTTACCGGATTGAAGTCAGGGGAAACCTGACCATTCACGGTGTAACAAGAAATATCACGGTAACGGGAACTCTCCAGGTGAAGCAGGGCAGTATTATCGCCCGGTCAAAATTTACCGTCAGGCCAAAAGACTATGACATCAGGATCCCGGCAGTAGTTGAAAATAGCATTGCCCGGGAAATTGAAGTGCATATTGATATAACCTATAGTCAAATTTCAAAACCGCAGCAAGACCAGATCAGCAGGCTGCCGTATTTCAGACATTCACCGGATGCATATACTTCAGGTTGTGTTGAATCATAATAAAGTATCTTTATACAGTATTTCAATTTGAAACTGTGTACGCCAGATTAACTGAAGTTGTAATTTTGTTAAGTATTTCAATTTGAAAATTTGTACGCCAGATAAACTGAAGCTGTAACTTTGTACAGTAAAAACTCGTCATATGAACTGAGCTGATTCAAGAAAACCCTTATTCTGCTTATGTTATTGATTTACAATTCATAAACCTAAAACAATCAGCATATGCTAAGGAATTATTTTACCACTGCCTGGCGCAATATCGTTACGGATAAATTCTACTCCGTAATCAATATCGTTGGCCTTGCAATAGGTTTAACAGCAGCTGTTTTTATCCTTCTTTATGTCATTGACGAACTAACCTATGACAGGTCACATGCAAAGCATGAACGCATTTACCGGCTTGAATCACAATTTCTGATCAACAATAAGGAGGATTTGTTTTCTGTAACACAAATTCCGCTTGCTCCGACGTTAAAGGATGAATATCCTGAAATTGAGGAATTTGTCCGTTTGGCTCCGGTTGGCACAATGTTCCTGAAATACGATGACAGGGAATTCCAGGAAGACAGTCTGATGCTCGCTGACTCAACCATTTTTGAAGTGTTTACGCACCCATTTGTTGCCGGTGGTCCGGAAAAAGCGCTGAACAGACCATATACCCTGGTAATGACCGAAACCATGGCCGGAAAATACTTTGGTGATGAAAATCCGGTAGGCAAAACCCTTACAACAATTGAAGGCAATCTGTATGAGGTGACCGGCGTAATTGAAGATCTTCCCGGAAATGTCCACCTGAAATTTGACGGTCTGGTTTCCGCAGCGACCGCTATTGAACAGGTTGGCGTTGACAGGTTCAATGACCGAAGTGCCGTATCATTCTGGAATGTCGGCATATTCAGCTACATCCTGCTTAAGGAAAACGCGGACATCGGGGGCATTCACGAGAAATTCCCCGAATTTTATGACAAATACATGAAATCCCTGGGTGACCAGATCAATTCCAGTTTTACACTGATGACCAAGCCCCTCACAAGGGTGCATCATTATTCCGCGGACCTGGGATATGATCAGGCCGGCGGCAATATCAAATATGTATATGTCTTTTCTGTTGTGGCTTTTCTCATCCTGATCATTGCCAGCATCAATTATATGAACCTTGCCACAGCACGGTCGGCAAAACGATCAAGGGAATCGGGCATGCGGAAAATTGTGGGGGCAAATCGCAACTTGCTGATTGGCCAGTTCCTGACCGAGTCACTTGTCATCACAGCTATTGCACTGGTTGTTGCACTGCTTCTGATCAAGCTTTTGCTCCCTTATTTTAACATGCTGGCAAACAAAAGCCTGAGCTTCTCCATTTTCGGTTCACCCCTGTTAATGGCCGGAATCATTGGAATTGCTGCTGTTGTCGGTTTCCTGTCTGGCAGCTATCCGGCATTCTATCTTTCATCCTTTAATCCGGTGAGGGTAATAAAGGGTGAAACTGAACTTCATGGTGGCAACGGAATGTTGCGGAAGATCCTTGTGGTATTTCAGTTTGGAGTCTCAGTGGCAATGATCATCGGAACATTGATCATCACCTCGCAGTTCAGGTACATGCGCAATTCTGATCCGGGTTTTGACAAAGACAATGTTCTGATCATGGAAATGCGTGACACGACTTTCATAAGAAGTCTTGAACCGTTTAAACAAGAGTTGATGAAGAATCCCGATATTCTTGGAGTGGCATATTCGAACGGCAATCCGGGCAATGATATTAGTATCCAGGTCATGCGCGTGGAAGGGGATGACGGTTCAATGCAGGACCGGGCAATCAACAACTACTTCATTGGATATGATTATATTGATCTTATGGGAATTGAGGTCCTTGAAGGCCGTACTTACGAAAGAAATATGGCTTCGGATGTCGATAAGGCTTTTATTATCAACGAAACCGCAGCTAAACAGTTCGGATGGGTGGATTCCCTGAGCATGACGCAGGGCAACTATGCAAGCGCCATCGGAAAGCGGTTTCACTATGGTATAAATCTTGACGGCACTGCATTGCGGGACGGGGAAATCATCGGTGTGGTAAAGGACTTTCATTATGCTTCAATGCACAATAAAATTGATCCGCTTGTCCTTTTGCTGAACGATGACGAAAGTCAGTTTATTCTGGCCAACATAAAGATCAGCCATAAAAACCGGCAGAATACGATTGAATATATCGACCGTGTCAGGAAGCAGTTCAATGATAAATATCCATTCCAGTACAGCTTTCTGGACGAGAATATGGCAGACTACTACCGCAGTGAAGAAAGGATTGGAATGCTTGCCCACAGTTTCACCATACTGACCATCATCATTGCAGCACTGGGCCTGTTGGGTCTTTCCTCCTTCCTTACACAGGCAAGGACAAGGGAGGTAGGGATCAGGAAAGTACTGGGTGCTTCAGCCGAGAACATCATGATAATGTTTGCCATGGAGTTTTCAATATGGGTGATTGTCGCCAACATCATTGCGGCTCCCGCTGCATTTTATTTTGTGAACAAATGGCTGCAATCATTCCCATACAAAACGGATATACACATCTGGATCTTTTTTCTGGGACTGATCATATCGCTGATTATCGCACTGCTGACCGTTAGCTTGCGGGTTTTTCAATCAGCATCCACAAATCCCGCAGAAGCGGTACGGTATTCTTAAGGACTCTGCCGATACCTGCGAATCCTGCAGAAGTAATGCGGTATTTTGGATTTAAGGAAGTCCGGTTGACTACTGGATGAACTCAATCAAATTGAAGGGAACTCTTATCGTGTTTTTATAATGTTCACCAAGGCTGTATATTGCCTCGTCATCTTCTTCATAATACCAGTTGATTACACATTTCTTACCGTCATCATGTTTTTTTTTCAGAATCCGGAAAATTCCAAGCAGATATTTTGATGATCCGCTGTTTACGTATTCAAGGTTTATATCAAAACGTGTTGTCTCAAAGGGATTTTTATAATATTCATCCAGCCATTCGATTAAAGGGTCAAAAAAATCTCCCGGATTTTCAGGGATGGACCGTCCTTCGATTTTCATCAGTCCTGCATCGGGATCAAATTCAATTCCGGGTGTATTGTTTGTTTTCTTCTGGATCAGTTTTTTCATTATTTTCTGCGTTAATAATTTGGTTACTCATATCGCAATGCAACAATCGGATCAAGCCGGGATGCCTTAACTGCCGGATAATATCCGGAAACCAAACCGACTCCGAAACATAACACAATCCCGCCTAATATCCAAATCCACGGGATCAGAAAATCAGATTTCATTATTAAAGATACAATATTTCCGATAAAAATTCCAAGAAGGATTCCCAAAATACCTCCAAACTGACATATCAGAACGGCTTCAAACAGAAACTGCTGTTTGATCATTGAGCTTTTTGCTCCTATAGCTTTTCTGACACCAATCTCAGTTGTACGCTCTGTGACGGATACAAGCATGATATTCATCAAACCGACCGCAGCGCCGAATAAAGTAACAATACCAATGATGGTGGCGGCGATCAGGACGATTCTTATGACATCCTTCAGAATATTTGCCAGTACATCACTTCTGACAATATTAAAATCTGATTCATCAATCACTTTTAGCTGCCGGATGGATCGGAATAGACTTTCTGCATATCCTTCAGCGACCTCCATGAGTTCGGAATTTGCAGGTGTGATGTTTATTGTGTAATTGCGCATAGGCCTTGAAAAATATTGCCGTGCATTGGTATAGGGTATAATACAAATGTTATCATTACTTGTGAGGCTTGCCCCTTTCCCTTTCAATATTCCTATTACCCTGTATCTGCCCGGACCTATGGATATCTGCCGGTTTAACGGGTCTTCATGATCAGGTAAGATTTTGCCGGCAACATCCTTACCCAGCAGAACAACATTCCTGTTCATCAAAACGTCCTGATACGCCATATTCCTTCCGGTTTCAATTTCGTAACCCGAAACCGCAAGATAGTTCTCGTCAGAACCTACAACGGTAATGTTTGGATTGGTTTTTTCCGATCTGTATTTTATCGTTGCCATCCCCGAAACCGTAGTCACTATGGAAACGGTTGCCGGAAAATCATATTTTTCTTTGAATTCATTGGCCTGGTTAAAAGATATATAGGCATAATTCTTTCTCCTGATGCGGGTATCCCCAATCTGTACGGAAAAACCCCTGCTCTGGATGGTAAAGGTATTGCTGCCCATTGTGGCAAACTGCTCGGTGATTGTATTTTTTATCGAATCTATAGCGGTAAGTATACCAACCAATGCCATGATGCCAATTGCAATAATCAGTATTGTCAGGACAGAACGCAGGAAATTCGACCTGATCGAATTGAAGGAAACTCTGAGATTCTCTTTCAATATTGCTGTGTATTGCATATATTGTTATTTTGAGACATACAAAAATATACTAGTTTTAGCAAAATAATCCTGAAACCCGGAGTAAACTATAAAACAATAGAAAATGATTTATTCAGGTATTCTCCAGGGAAATCCTGAACTTTATCAAACTTAAAATTTACGAACGACATACGCATAAATTTCATTTCATTCATTAATGCCCTTATAAAACAATAAAATCCTTTTGCCATGATAGATACAATACTGAACCACCGGACGATCAGAAAATATAAAAATGATCCTGTTGATGATCATGTGATCAACAAAATACTCACAGCGGGTATAAGAGCTTCCACAACCGGAAATATGCAGGTATACAGCATCGTCGTAACCACGGGACAGGAACTTAAAAAAAAGCTCTGGGAAGCACATTTCAAACAGGATATGGTTTTACAGGCACCGGTGATAATGACCTTCTGCGCTGATTTCAACCGTTTCAACAAATGGTGCAAACTGCGCAAAGCTGTTCCGGGATATGACAATTTTCTTTCCTTTTTCACCGCAGCGATTGATGCGCTTCTTACAGCACAGAACTGCGCATTGGCAGCCGAATCACTTGGACTTGGAATATGTTACCTTGGAACAACAACCTACAATGCCGAAATCATCAGTGAACTGCTCAACCTGCCCAGAAATGTTGTACCCGTTACCACGCTGGTTGCAGGTTTTCCTGATGAGTCACCGGAACTGACTGACAGGTTACCGCTTGAAGCTGTTGTTCACCATGAAAAATACACGGATTACACCAAAGAAGATATTGATAGACATTATTTTGAGAAGGAAGCACTGGAGACAACAAAAGCGCTGATCAAAGAAAACAAGGTTGAAACACTTGCCCGGATCTTCACGGAAAAGCGGTACACCAGGGAGGATAACGAACTGTTTTCAAGGAAACTTCTTGAAATCATTAAGGAAAAAGGATTCTTAACCTGAGAAACAGAGAAAAGGGTGTCTCAGAAGATTGGGACACCCTGTTTGATCTCTGCCGGATGATCAGGTTCTATTCTTCAAGATTGAACACGACCGGTATTGCCATGGTCACAGGTACGGAAAAACCATTCTGAACAGCAGGATTGAATCTCATCTTTCTGACTGCACTTGCTACCTCAATTCCGGCACCACCTCCAATGTCCTTCAGTATCTTGACATCAGATACTTTACCCTCATTGTCCACCGTGCACAGCACAATGACTTCACCTTCGAGTCCCTGTCGAATGGCAGCTTCCGGGTATTTGATGGACAATTCCAGATCCGATCTCCAGTTAATGCCTTCCGTAGGCATCATCACCGTATTTCTGAATTCCGTGGTGTCCATTGCATTCGAATGAAGACCTTCATTACGGTTCACATAATCCCCTGCGGATAAAGTAAGTGTGAATAAAAACATCATAGCACCCGGGATTGTCAAAAATAACATTGTCTTTTTCATAGCATAAATTTTAAATGAATAATTGAATATCTGATTATTGTTGTGATTGAATATTTAACAAGTGATGCGATTGAATATTTAACAAGTGATGCGATTGAATATCTGACCAGCGTTGTCTGCATATTCCCGTTTGCAGTTCATAGATTGTTGGTTTTCGTATGTCAATCATTTGTTTTTGGTTTTCTTCCCGGAATCATCTATTGTCAGTTCATGGTTAGAAGTCATTTACCGTGCGATTTCGTCTGTGAGTCATTGAACGTCGGTTTTCGTCTGTGAGTCATTTGTTGTCAGTTTAAGGTTGTGAGTCATTGACTATCGGTTTTCGTCAGGTTATATAGATTTATATATATTAATATCTTTTTTTCTCATATATCATGCCAATTAACTTAATTATTTAATATAAAGCTGATTAATGATTTGTCAATGACTCCGACAAAACACGAAATTGACCATAAACGTACAGTTCGCGTCCGGAAATGAACATTTTCAATTATTGAACTGAGAAATCAATACCGAGATCAAGTGCAATTTGTTCAAGATCATTTGCTATTGCAGGCAGGACACTGATGCCTTCCTTTCTGATCTTCTGTTCTTTTTCGCGTTCCAGATCCCCTGGAATAAGTACCTTTTCTATTCCATGAACAGGATGGGCATTTCTGAAGGTCTGGATCCATTCGTCCATTTTGGCTTTAAAAACATCGGCTTTCTGAAAAGCATCAATTCGCATGGCACCGAAAAAATGACCGGTTCCCTCCCCCACCTTTTCCTTTCTGACAGGCAGATAGGCAACTGATGGAGGCACAAAGGGACCGAAGTTGGCCCCGGAACATACTGCCGAAAGAATATCCACCACAGCACTCAGGCAATATCCTTTATGACTGCCATGCTCATAATCACCCCCCAGGGTAAGCATGGATCCTCCTTCCTTCAGAATGGCCGGATTGTCCGAGGGCACACCTTCACGGTCCTGCACATATCCATAAGGTACCTTTTCACCCTTCTTTTCAGCAACGGCCAGCTTACCCCTCGCAATGGGTGTTGTAGCGAAATCTGCCACAAAAGGTTCATGTTTTCCGGCGGGAATGGCCACCGCAATGGGATTGGTACCGAGCATGGGACTGACTGAAAAGGTCGGAGCTACCAGCGGATTGGCATTGGTCATCGAGATCCCGATCATGTCTTTTTGTAATGCCATCATGGCATAGTAACCTGCGATTCCGTAATGATTTGAATTGCGGGTTGACACCCAACCGGTACCCAGTTTTGCGGCCTTTTGCATGGCAATTTCCATGGATCTTGTCGCTGCAACCATGCCCACTGATCCGTCTCCATCAACTACCGCAGTACAAGGTGTTTCATGAACAACAGCCACGTTGGGCTTCACATTTATCCGTCCGGACTTCCAGAGTTGATAATAATCCTTAATACGGATCATTCCGTGAGAAGACAGACCACGCATTTCAGCAGCCATAAAAACCTTTGCGATCATAACTGCATCGGTTTCCGGACAGCCCATTTTCATAAAAACCTTACAGGTGAAATTAAATAAATATTTTTCCGTATACATGGCGGATAGGAATTTGAAAATTAAATTTGGCCATAAATATATGAATTTTACAAATGTTTGATCAGATTGCATCGAGGTATGACAGAATCAACCACATCCTGTCACTGGGAACCGACAGGATATGGAGGAAGAAAGCCGCCGGAATGCTTGCAAAATATCATCCGGAAACGGTACTTGATGTGGCATGCGGTACGGCAGATTCAGCGATCTCGATTCAAAGATCAACAGGATCATCGCAAATTACCGGCATTGATATTTCAGGGGAGATGCTGCAGATCGGTCATAAGAAAATCCGCAGGAAACAACTTTCAGATAAGATTGACCTGATTGAATGCAATGCCGAACAGCTGTGTTTTGCTGAATCTTCGTTTGATGCAGCCACTGTGCTGTTTGGTATACGGAACTTCCATGACCGGGAACTGTCCCTGCGGGAAATCCACAGGGTATTAAGAAAGCAGGGAGTTCTTCTGATCGTTGAGTTCTCATTGCCCCGGAACCAGCTCTTGAGCGCTTTGTACAAATTATACTTCTTTCGCATGCTTCCTGGTATTGGTGGCATGCTTTCAGGCAATGGTGATGCATACAGATATTTCGTTCAATCGGTCAGGGATTTTCCGGGACCTGACCGTTTTTGCCAGATGCTGGAAAAAAGCGGATTCAGGGTCAGGATCTCCAGACCTCTGACATTTGGTATTGCCTGGATCTACCTTGCACAGAAAGACAATAATGGCTGACTCCTTAAGTCACAGCCAAACAAACTTGCGTTTCAATTATAAAATACTATTTTCGCATCATCTGCGTTATTACCACAAATAAACCAACTGTATTGCCATTTTGAAACGTTTGTTGCTGTTTTCACTGATCATCTGTCCGCTCCTGCTTAATGCCCAGAAAGATAAAGTCAGAAATGATCCCAATCATGATGACAAATGGCTCCATTTCGGATTTTCTGTTGGTATGAATACCATGGATTTTAAAATTTACAGTTCCCGGATGGCGCTGGATTCTGGAATTTATACAGAAGTTACCCGGCTGAAGCCGGGATTTCATGTGCATGCTCTGTCCAACCTGAGGATTACGGACAATTTTGACCTGAGGTTCACACCCGGAATAGCATTCGGTGGTGAACGCGAAGTGAACTATGTATTTCCAAACGCGGAATATCCGATGATCGATCCGGAAGACATACCGGTAGTGATCGAATCAAATTTTCTTGAATTCCCGATGCTGATCAAGTATAAATCCAGAAGACTTAACAATTTCAGGCCGTTTTTAATCGGAGGTTTCAATACGCGGTTAGATCTTGCAGCTACAAAAAAAACATGGGGCCGTTCAAAAAAAGAAAACAATCTGGTGTTGCTGAAACCTCTTGATTTTTATTACGAGATTGGTGTAGGAATGGATTTTTATCTGGTACATTTCAAATTTGCCGTTGAATTTAAATACTCTGTAGGTTTGACAAATGTATTGAGGACCAGTATTACCAGACATGGAGAAATCCGGTATCCGCCGGAAGAGGATGCCATTTTTACGGATGCGATGGACCGACTGTTGTCCCGTATGTTCCTGGTAACATTTCATTTTGAATAAATTTGCACCTGACACATCCTGTTGTTTACAATTGAAAAATCCATTTCATTCATGCCAAAAAAAGAACTTATCGACAAGCTTTTGAAAGATCCTGCAGGTTTCAGTGAAAAAGATCTGGATGAATTGCTGAGACCTCAACATCCTGACGAAAAGATTACACCTGCTGAGCTGCTCCACATTACCAGGCGGATATTCGATCTGAATGAAAGAACCATTTTCAACGGATCACATGCTGAAGAAGGTATCCTGGGAAGACTGAACCGGAGAAGCAGGAGGATCCGGAACAGAAGGTATATGCGAAAGATCAACAAAGGTTTCCGGGCGGTGCCGGGAAATAAGATCATACTGGCCGAAGGTGATTCATGGTTTGAGTACCCGGTTTTTGTCAGGGATATCATTGACTGGCTGCAAAAAAGAAAGGACTATGCCATATACAGTCTGGCCTATGGAGGCGACTGGCTGGCAAATATTCTTTACCAGGGAGAGTATGTTGAAGGTCTGCCCGTCCATACACCCGACGTATTCCTGATCAGCGGCGGAGGTAATGATCTGGTCAGCAAAAACCGGCTGACCACAATGATGATCAATCCGTTCAAAGACCCGCTGACAGAACCTTCACATGACTATGCAGAGTTTGTCAGGTTAAAAACATCAAATGAAGAAGAAGCCCAAAAGATATTAAAAGGCAAATGTTACCAGACCAAAGAGTTCCAGTCGCTCATCAATGTAATCCGGCTTCAGTATGAGCTCATGTTCACGAACATATTTACAAAATATCCGGATCTGAAGATCATCACACACGGATATGATTTCCCGGTTCCGGACCGCAGCTTACATCTGGGATTTAATCCTCTGCACTGGCATCAGCCCATAATGAACCGGCTGACCTGCAATGGCAAATGGCTGTATCAGTCGTTTATGTTAAAAGGTATAACGGATCCGGGACTGCAGCAATGCATTCTGCGAACCATGATTTTTGATTTCAATGAAATGCTCATCAGGATTGCACAGAAAAGCGGTTATGACAATGTATTTCACATAGACTGCCGGGGTATTTGCAAAAGTAAAAACGACTGGTATGATGAATTGCATCCGCAGTCACGAATATTCAGCCAAATCGCTCAAAAATTCCAGGAATGCATTGATGGCACCTTAGTGGATAAGGTAGTGCGCGTAGTATGAATCCCTCCATTCACTGTCCGCCGGTGAATGTTCGCTTCTATTCGCTTCTGGTTGTGCAACAGTCTGCCTTTCCTTCCAATTCAATGCTGGCAGTTCCAGTTGCCCACCTTTTTTTCAATTGTCTGCTGTTGAATGTTCGCTTCCATTCACTTCCGGGTGTTTTACCTGCCAACCGTTTGACGGATTCACGTACTTTCAGACCTGCTGCTTCATCCTTCGCCTGATCCGAACATCAATTGATCGCTGATGTTCAACGCTTCAATAGCTTCCCGGACGGATCTGAAAATTGGCTGAACAGAGATTCTGTCACCTGTCGCTTCAAGCATCCACTGTTCCGGGGTCAGTTTGCCCAGACTGAAGATCCGTTCAATTTCTTTCCCGAAGTTTTTTCCCTGAAGATATTCTTCCAGCTGAAATTCAATGATCTGTCCATATGCATAGTTGGGCAGGTACAAAGGATAGCTGATCATATGAGAATAAATTCCCAGTATGGTTTGGTCGAACATGCCAAAAATATCTGCAAAATAATTGTTCCATACCTCAGCGGAAATCCGGTTCACTGCATCCTTCAATTCTTCAGCTGTGGCTGTGGGATTCTCATACAACCATTTCCACGTTCTGATGTCAACAAGGGAAACCCCCATGATTTCACTTAATGACCAGTAACTGTCCAGGTCATTCAGTGCTTGTTTTTGCCGGTCCAGATCTTCATAACCCAGCAATTCAATGTCCCTTTTCTGAAAAATAAATGCCAGGGCTTCGGTAAAAGCCGTGTTTGGAACACCACGCAGCATGTAGTGATCCACATTATGCAAACTGATGGTTTGTTCAACATTATGTCCGAATTCGTGGATTGCAACGTTGTAACCTTTGTAATCCATTCCTTCAGCAAAGATCCTGGTCCTTAGCAGTGACTTTTCCGACCGGATTTCAGAACCGGCAGCATGGCCCGATCCACGTGCGGGATCCACCTGAATTCTGGACGCGATTTCGGCAGCTTTTTCGCTGGTGAAGCCAAGTTTTAGTAATATTTGCGGGAGATCCTCCTGCACAGCCTGGGGATTGGGATATCGATCACGGCATGTTTTGTCGAGAACTTCAGGAGCAATGTTTGTCCTTGCCTTGAAGCCGTCATACCAGATATCGAAAGGCTGCAGCTCCCTGTTTAAACGACTCCTTACAACATCAGCCGCCAATTTTAGCTCAGGTGAAGAAAGAAACTCCATAAAAAGCTGTTCAACTTCTTCAAGCGGTATCTCCATTCCCGATTCAAAGTTACGCTGGATATATGTATTGAGTTCCGGATAATACGGATCTATCCTTTGCTGAGCATGGAAAAAATCAAGCAAATGCGCAAAACGGATATCTTTTTCAGGAGTCGCAGGGATTTCTTCTCCATTAAACAAAATGACGTTCTCAAAAGGATTCCACTGATATTCCTCTGAATTTATGACTTCCTTCGGAATCTCCTGTGCTATGATGCGCTTCATGACTTCATACAGCAATTTTTGATTATCGAGTCCCCCTTCCCTTCCGTAATTCGCCTTGATCTCATCACGCAGGTTCCAGTGGCTCAGGAGTTTCATCCCCTTGGGAAAATACGTCTTACCTGTAGAATCAATTAGATTCCCCGCATATACATTGTATTCTGAAATATAGATATCAGAACTGGTTGATACATTTACCAGATTTTGATTCACTTCAGCCGGTACACGTGAATCAAAAACATCACCCAGACGTGCATATGCCCAGTCAAGTCGCGACCACACGGCTGCATTTGCAGATTTTTCAGCAAGGGAATAATAAGGGAAATTCAGCACGATGAAAAAAGCCATCCTGCTTGCAAAAAAGTCATCTGTGAAATGGGTGAATGGATTGTAAGATCCGAATGTCTCGTCTACAGGCAATATTTCTCCGATATCCAGTTCAAGCGGACGCCTCAAATCAAGAGTTATTTTCGTGTAATAACCGAAAATCGTTTCAAAATTGCCGGAAATCCTGTTGAATACCCTTTCTGTCATTGCAGGATCATCAATGTAGTAGGTTTTGCAGAACTCTTTAAAGTCCTCCTGAGTTCCGTCTGTTTCCCGCCAGAATGAGGCCGCCTGCTTCACTCCCCTGGTGATTCTTTCGCGCTGTTTTTCACCGGCCTTTTCAATCAGGGTGTCAATCGCTGTTTCTATTGTGTTCTCCATGATAAAAGGTTTAAAAGCCTGATCACGATCCGTACTTTTATTGCACTGCCACATCAGCATTGCCATAAAAAAGATCAACAAAAGGTGTTTCATTTGTTATATTGATAAAAGTGCATGAATAATGGATCAATATCGTAAATGTAAGAACAAATAAAATGATCCGGACCAAATGACACAGTTTATTGAACATGTCCTGGTTTATTGAACAATTTCCTTCATACCATTCCCTCTGATTTTCTTTCCATTTCGATTTCTATTTTTTCTCTATCTCACAGTCTCACATCCTTTTCCCCTTTCATCTTTTCCCTTTTTATTGCAATTCCTTTCATTCTAACCACATCTGTTATTCTACCTTCCATTCCTCCTCCATCCAGAATTCCTCGTCCCGTTCATCGTCCACATCGTCTTCCCGGATGTCCTTGATAAAGCGGCTTGGCGGGGGTCCTTCGCTTCTGAAATAATACGCAAGCAGCACTCCAATAACCATGCCTGTAAGATGGGATTCCCATGACATATCCGGCCTGTAAGGTAATATACCCCATACCATGCTTCCGTAAAGAAATGAAACAAGCAAGGAGATGGCCAGCAAACTGATGTTTTCGCGGATCAGACCGCTGAAAAAAAGAAAAGCCCCGTAACTGTATATCAGTCCGCTTGCCCCAATGTGATAGGAAGGCCTGGCTACAATCCACACCACGACGCCGGTTAAAAAGTAAGAATAAATGAACACCCGCCAGGCAACTGTATGATAAAAATAAAAGATGGCAGTCAACATTACGAAAAAGGGTATGGTATTGTTTATCAGATGAACAAAATTGGAATGTATCATGGCTGCCATAACAATGCCGATCAGTCCGGAAATCTTTCGGGGAAAGATCCCCAAATAATACAGATCCAGTCCAACAACCATTTCGACAAGTCTGATGAGCCACAGAACCAGAATAAATATTGCCGGTGGTATTAGACTCAGAATAAATCTTTTGTACTCAATATCAGATTTTTGTGCCAATTTCCCGTTGAATGGTTTTTGGTCCTGTTCTGTGTTCAGTCAAAGATAACAAGTTATCTGTAATCTGTATGAGATGGTATACAATCGCCATAGTGAAACAGTTACACATCCCTTCTTTTAAATAGGATAATTCATTCATTATTAAAACTTTTCGTATTAAACAATGCCTTTGAATCACTTTTGTAACACTTTGCTATATAGATTTATAATTGCATGAGAATTTTAGTGGGAAAACTGGTAATTCATATGAAATTCAAGTAAATTGCGGACCGTTCCGTTTTATGTTGGTTTGAATTAATAAAACACAAACCTAATTTATGAATACCGCAACAAACCAGGAAAGATTATTATGATGATGAAAAACAACAAACAAAAAGTGAATCTTGTTAAACGGATATTTTTAAGGGCAACAGCAATCACTACCTTTATAACTGCGATATGTATATTGAATTACGGATGTAAGGGCAGTGCAAAACCTGAGCCTGTTAATTCGAATTTCGGAGGTGTTCAGGTCGGTACGACCACGTATAGTTTTCGAAGCATGCCTTCCAGCGCTGAAGCAATGCTGCAGTATTGTCTTGATGCCGGAATCAGTTCAGTTGAGCTGTTGGGTAACGTTATAGAATCTTATGCCGGTCTTCCTCCAGGTCCTCCCAGACCAGCATGGGGAGTGGAACTAACCAGGGAACAACAGCTGGCATATGATTCATCGATGGCGGTTGCCAGTGAAATACAACGTGAATGGCGGATCAATGCACCCATGACAAAATTTGAAGAACTTCGCAAAATGTATAATGATTCTGGTGTGAACATCCATATTGCGAATCTTTCACCAGCCAACTGGTCGGACGAAGAAATTGACTATGCTTTTAATGCCGCAAAAGCGCTCGGTGCCATGGGAGTGTGCAACGAGATCGGTGAAGAAGCCTGTAAACGTCTCGCTCCATTTGCTGAAAAATACGGAATGTTTGCAATCTTTCACAATCATGGTCAACCGGCCGATCCGGGATGGAGTTTTGATCCGTTCCTGGAAATATCCCCGGCCATAATGCTTAATTTTGATGCGGGTCATTATTTCGGTTTTACAGGTCAGGATCCTGCTGAAATCATTCAAAGGCATCATGACCGCATCGTCAGTATTCACCTGAAGGACAAAACCGGTCCCGATTCCGATCCTCCAAACAAAAACATGCCATGGGGACAGGGTGATACACCCATTGCAGAAATTCTTCAACTGGTCCAAAGCGAGGGATGGGACATCCATTGTGATATTGAACTGGAATATGATATTCCTGAAGATTCTGATGCTGTTGCCGAAGTGAAAAAATGTGTAGAATACTCTAAGAACATACTTAAACCACGGTAAGGCTATTTCAGGACGAAACATCATCCGGACTTAGAAAGGTTATGGCAATACATACGCCTTCTTATTATTATCGACCATTTGAACCATCAGATATATTATTTCAACAAAAAATTTTGCCGGAATCAAAATGAGATATAACTTTGCAATCCTTATTTAAAGAAAATCAGGGCGCTTAGCTCAGCTGGTTCAGAGCATCTGCCTTACAAGCAGAGGGTCACTAGTTCGAATCTAGTAGCGCCCACATTGATAACAAACCACTTACAATGATATAACAAGTAAGTGGTTTTTTCATTTTCATACAATTTTCATACAATGATCAGTTTTATGCATCCTTGAATAAAAATTAACCTCACAAATTTTAATAGTTGTTTTCAATTATTCTATAGGGGGTGGATTCGCAAAACCACTTTCGATTCCATATGGTACCCCCTCTCGATATAGTTATTCAATACCTCCACGAACTACAGCAATCATTTTTAATATTGCAGCCATATAATGAACAGTTATGTTACAGATTTCACTGATGGTTGTAACGATTT
>JAFGPB010000069.1 GCA_016926205.1 Bacteroidales bacterium | reverse complement strand
GGCCAGCTCCTGCTGAACCCCCCCAGATCCGGAAGGAAGCAAGGGTAGGCGGTTGTAGCGGCGCGATATGATCAGCTTGCCCGGTTTATTATTTCCTCAGGGGCCTGCACAAGCTCAATCAGCACCCCTTCCCCGCTAAGGGGAAATTCCTCGTTTCCTTTCGGATGAATAAAACATACATGATGTCCGGAAGCACCTTGCCGGATCCCTCCGGGTGTAAACCTCACACCTTTTGACTTCAGCCATTCAAATGCAGCGGTCAGGTCGTCAATCCATAATCCGATATGGTTCAGCCGGGGTTCGTGCACCCTGGGGGACCTTTCGGGATCAACCGGTTGCATAATATCCAATTCAACAGAAAACGGACCCGTACCGATCTGCAAAATATCTTCATCCACATTCTCATAATCGCTCGTGAAGGAACCTTTTTTTTCCAGTCCCATGAGATCAATCCACAGTTTCTCCAATCTGGTCTTGGATTCACTGCCAATTGCCACCTGCTGGATTCCCAGCACTTTAAAAGGTCTCATATGCATCTTTTTAATCAAGATCACGAATGTAAGGATTTTATGCGGAAACTGGTTCTTTGATACTCCATCATCTGGAAAAGTTCAGTTTCCACCTGAAAAGCACCGACAGCATGACTGAACTCCAGGCCGGAGCTGTGTGTTGATCATCAGGATTGAGTTGTTTCCAAAAATGTGTAATTTTAAATGATCATTTGCATTCAATATGAAGCGCATCATCCCTTTTATTCTGCGGGTTGTTCCCAGACCCGTCCTGATCAGGCTGAGTTATTCTGTGATGCACATCACTGCTTTTGCCTTTAAAGGTAACAATGTGGAATGTCCTGTCTGTGAAGGTAAATTCAGGAAATTCCTGCCTTATGGTTACAATCAGGTTAGGGAAGGTGTATTGTGTCCCCGATGTTTTTCCCTGGAACGGCACAGGTTGTTATGGCTTTTCCTTCAGCGGTGCACTGATTTCTTTGCTGCTCAGCATAAAGTACTTCATGTTGCGCCGGAACAATGCTTCTATAACCGTTTCCGAAAACAAAAAAACCTGGAATACACTACCGCCGATCTGGAATCCCCGCTGGCAGATGTGAAACTTGATATCCAGGACATGCCCTTTCAGGACAATACCTTTGATATCGTGATCTGCAATCATGTTCTGGAACATGTTGCGGACGATAAAAAAGCCATGAAGGAAATACACAGGATTATCAGGCCTGAAGGATTTGCCATTCTTCAGGTGCCAGCAGATTATGGGATGGAAAAAACTCACGAAGATCCTGCCATTACAGATCCGCATGAAAGGGAAAAGCATTTCAGGCAAAAAGACCATTACAGGCTATATGGAATTGACTATACGGAAAGGCTTAAGGAAGCCGGTTTTGTAGTAAGGAACCAGAATTTCACTGACCAGTTAAAGGGTGATGAAATAAAACGTTACCGGTTGCCTGCATCTGAATTTATGGTTGCATATTACAAGCAGTGACCTCCGTCGGCGATATGTTGCCGGTCAGCGCCACCTGATCAGTCAAAGTATTTCCCTGTTTAACAAACATCCCGGACTGAAATACATTATTAATACATGAAAAAATGCACAAATTCTACATTTTTTCCTAAAACAGGATTGTTGTTACAACTATTTATCTATATTTGTGCAAAACTAAAACATGAGAAATATCATAATTATCGTGAACGTGCTTATCCTGGTCGTGGTGCTTTTTGCCCCGGGGTAAGAATGGTATGCGATTTGAATTAGAATATATAGGCCATTCTTGCAAAACAGAATGGCTTTTTTGATTTTAAATATCGGAACTAACATGAACCGGAATCAAATGAAAATAAAGCTCAGGAGTTCAGAAACTACAGAAGGCCGCAGAATGGCCGGAGCAAGAAGCCTATGGCGTGCCACGGGAATGCGCGAAGACCATTTTGGAAAACCCATCATCGCAGTTGTAAATTCCTTTACCCAGTTTGTACCCGGACATACTCATCTGCACAACATCGGACAGGAGATCAAAGCTATGATTGAGAAAGAAGGCTGCTATGCACCAGAATTCAATACCATCGCCATTGATGACGGTATTGCCATGGGTCATGATGGCATGTTGTACTCCCTTCCCTCCCGTGACCTCATCGCCGATTCCGTTGAATACATGTGCAATGCACATAAAGTCGACGCCATGATCTGTATCAGCAACTGTGACAAGATCACACCGGGTATGCTGATGGCGGCAATGCGGCTGAACATCCCCGCAATATTCGTTTCCGGTGGCCCCATGGAAGCTGGTGTTGTGGGCAACAGGAAATATGACCTGATCGATGCCATGGTCATGGCAGCTGATGACAGCATCTCTGATGATGATCTTGCAGCCGTTGAACTGATGGCCTGTCCCACCTGCGGATCCTGTTCGGGAATGTTCACAGCGAATTCCATGAACTGCCTGAATGAAGCGCTTGGTCTTGCTCTTCCGGGTAACGGCACCGTTGTGGCAACCCATAAGAACCGGAAAAAACTGTTTGAAAAGGCGGCCGGACAAATAGTCACCAATACCAGGAAATATTACGAAGAAGGTGATGTCACGGTACTGCCCAGATCCATAGCAACACGCGAAGCATTTCTCAATGCCATGTCACTGGATATTGCAATGGGAGGATCCACCAACACCGTTCTTCATCTGCTTGCCATAGCACATGAGGCGGAAGTTGCTTTTACGATGAAAGACATCGACAGTCTGTCGCGGAAAATCCCTGTTTTATGCAAAGTGGCACCCAGTTCACATTATCATGTTGAGGATGTCAACCGCGCGGGGGGAATTCTTTCCATCATGGGAGAACTTGAAAAGGGCCATTTGATAGACATTTCCGTAAAACGTGCCGATCTGCTGACACTGGGTGAAGCTATCGATGAATATGACATTTCAGGAAAAACATGTACTGAAGAAGCCAGAAATTTATATTTAAGTGCTCCGGCAGGTATTAAGAATCTGGAGCTGGGGAGTCAGGGTATGGAATTCAAAGAGCTGGACACGGACCGCAAATCGGGTTGCATCCGTAGCGTTCCGAATGCATATTTCAAAGATGGTGGTCTAGCTGTGTTGTACGGCAACATTGCACGAAATGGCTGTGTGGTAAAGACTGCCGGCGTCGATCCATCCATTTTGAAGTTTAGAGGCACTGCAAAGGTTTTTGAATCGCAGGAAGACTCATGCGAGGGCATACTCAACGGGACCGTCCAGGCAGGTAATGTTGTCGTGATCCGGTATGAAGGACCAAAGGGCGGACCAGGTATGCAGGAGATGCTTTATCCAACCTCATATTTAAAGTCAAAAGGACTGGGTAAGGAATGTGCGCTGCTGACGGACGGGAGGTTTTCAGGAGGGACTTCCGGACTGTCAATCGGACATGTCTCACCTGAGGCAGCCTCATGCGGAGAAATCGGTTTGATACATGATGGTGATACAATTGAAATTGATATACCTGCAAGAACCGTCAATGTGGTGCTCCCTGCAGGGGAGCTTGAAAAACGAAAACAGGAAGAACAAAAAAGGGGAATCAAGGCCTTTACACCTGTCAAACGCGACAGGAAGATCTCTCAAGCACTTAAGGTATATGCCAGTATGGTCACATCAGCGGATACAGGTGCTGTAAGGGCAATCGGACAAATACCCTGATCCTGTTACTCATGAGAACATTATGAAAGGTTTAACCGATGGAAACAAAAGATATAAAAACTATGAAAGACATTAAAGAACATACGGCAACGTCCTCAGAAACTTCAAAAACAATCCGGATAACCGGATCGGAAGCAATGATGCTGTCTCTTATTCATGAAGAAGTTGATACCATCTTCGGGTATCCTGGTGGTGCCATCATGCCCATTTACGATGCCCTGATGAATTATACCGACAAACTTCGGCACATCCTCACACGCTGTGAGCAGGGTGCTGCACATGCAGCACAGGGATATGCAAAAGTGACCGGTAAGGTTGGAGTCTGCATGGCAACATCGGGTCCCGGTGCCACCAACCTGATCACAGGAATTGCAAACGCAATGTTGGATTCCACACCCATAGTATGCATAACGGGACAGGTAGGTGCGCCACTGCTGGGGACAGATGCATTTCAGGAAACTGACGTCATCGGCATTACCATGCCCGTGACAAAATGGAACTACCTGATCACACGGGCTGAAGAGATCCCTGAGATCATGGCCCAGGCATTCTTTATTGCCAGATCGGGAAGACCTGGTCCCGTAGTGATCGATATTGCCAAAAATGCTCAGTTTGGTGAACTTGATTTTAAATACAGCAGATGCCACATTCTCAGAAGCTATTTACCCAAACCAAAGATTGAGATGGGCAACATATACGCAGCCGCTGACCTGATCAATAAAGCAAAAAAACCCTATATCCTGGCAGGTCAGGGGATTATTCTCGGTGATGCCGAAGATGAGTTCAGAGCGTTTGTGGAAAAATCGGGTATCCCGACCGCCTGGACCATACTGGGTGCATGTGCCCTGCCGAAAGATCATCCTCTCAATGTGGGCATGCTGGGAATGCACGGCAATTATTCCACCAATATCAAAACCAACGAATGTGATCTTATGATTGCTGTTGGCATGCGTTTCGACGACAGGGTTACGGGAGATCTGTCAAGATATGCAAAACAGGCTAAAATCATTCATCTTGAAATTGATAAGGCAGAACTGAATAAGATTGTGAAAGCAGACGTTCCGATTCATGGGGATGTCAAGGATTCATTGCCACTGCTGACAAATCTTATCGAAAAACGTTCACATGAAGCCTGGCTACAGGAATTTAAAGAAGTCGACAAGATAGAGTATGAAAAAGTCATACAAAAAGACCTGCACCCGGTCAAACCCGGTCTCACTGCAGGAGAGGTAATTCACATCATAAATGAAAAAACCGGCGGTGATGCAATCTTCGTAACGGACGTCGGTCAGAACCAAATGTTTGCATCGCGATACTGTAAATTCAAAAACAAACGCAGCTTTGTCACGTCAGGTGGACTTGGCACCATGGGTTTCGGACTTCCGGCAGCACACGGGGCCAAGATCGGCGCTCCCGGAAAGGAAGTGATCCTTTTTGTCGGTGACGGGGGACTGCAGATGACCATACAGGAGCTGGGAACAATAAACCAGACTCAGGCTGCAGTCAAGATCGTTCTTTTGAACAACAAATACCTCGGAATGGTGCGGCAATGGCAGCAAATGTTCTTTCAGAAGAGGTATTCGGAAACATTCCTGCTGAATCCTGATTTCATTAAGGTTGCTGAAGGTTTCGGCATTAACGGAAAAAAAGTCGTTGAACGTCCGCAGCTGGCTGCTGCCATTCAGGAAATGCTTGATTTTCAAGGGCCTTTCTTATTAGAAGTTTCAATTGAAAAAGAAGACAATGTATTTCCGATGGTACCGACCGGAGCATCCGTATCTGAAGTAATTTTAGAACAAAAAAAGTAACAGCCATGGCAAAGATGAAAAATAACAACGGAGACAAAAACGGTAAGCAGACCTTTACCATTTCGGCATTTTCAGAAAATCATATCGGTCTGCTGAACCGCATTACCATTATTTTTACGAGACGTCATATGAACATTGAGAGCCTGACCGTCTCCGGCTCAGCGATACCCGGTATACACAAGTTCACCATCGTGGTAAATGACATCCCTGAAAAGGTTGAAAAGGTGGTGAACCAGATCGAAAAGCTCGTCGAGGTCTTAAGAGCTTTTTACCATACGGAGGAAGAAATCGTTCATCAGGAGATTGCACTCTATAAGGTGCCTACAACTGCACTGATGGAGAGCAATAAGGTAGAGGAGACCATCAGAAAGCACCATGCCCGTATTCTGGAGGTGACTCAGGAATTTACGGTTATTGAGATGACCGGACATAAGGAAGAAACACAGGAACTGTTTGATGAACTGAACGAATATGGTCTGCTCCAGTTTACAAGATCGGGAAGGATAGCCATCACCAAGGCAAGCCGTGAACTTTTCACGAGTTATATGCAGGAAACCGCTAAGGATTCCGTCAATTAGGTATAATCATTAACTATATAAAAAATTCATTATGGCAAAAATCAATTTTGGAGGTGTTGTTGAGGACGTTGTCACACGGGAAGAATTTCCGCTGAAAAAGGCACAGGAAATTCTCAGGAATGAAACTGTTGCGGTTATCGGATATGGTGTCCAGGGACCTGCACAGGCCCTGAACATGAAAGAAAACGGCATAAATGTTATTGTCGGGCAATCATTGGATTTCAAAACCGACTGGGACAAGGCTGTCAGGGACGGATGGAAACCGGGTGAAACCCTCTTCCCTGCAGAAGAAGCTGCAAAAAAGGGCACCATTATCCAGTACCTTGTCTCCGACGCAGCGCAACGGGCTTTATGGCCTCAACTGAAATCCTGTCTCAATTCTGGTGATGCGCTTTATTTTTCACACGGATTTTCCATTACCTTTAAAGAACAGACAGGTGTTGTTCCTCCTGCTGATATTGATGTCATACTGGTTGCACCAAAAGGTTCAGGGACCAGTGTAAGAAGGAATTTCCTGGCCGGTGCCGGCATCAATTCCAGCTATGCTGTTTTTCAGGATCATACCGGTCGCGCCACAGAACGTACCCTCGCAATCGGAATTGCAATCGGTTCCGGATATCTGTTCCCGACCACGTTTGAAAATGAAGTTTACAGTGACCTGACGGGAGAACGCGGCGTTCTGATGGGAGCCCTGGCCGGCATCATGGATGCTCAGTATGAAGTTTTGCGCAAGAACGGTCACAGTCCGAGTGAAGCATTCAACGAAACCGTCGAGGAGCTGACACAAAGCCTCATCCGTCTGGTTGACGAAAACGGCATGGACTGGATGTATTCCAACTGCAGTGCTACAGCACAAAGAGGTGCTCTCGACTGGAGACCAAGATTTAAAAAAGTAACCCTACCGGTATTTGACGAACTTTATGAAAAGGTCAAATCCGGCGCAGAAACCAGACGCGTTCTCGAATCAACCGGAAAGCCCAACTACCGGGAACTGCTTGAAATTGAACTGAAAGCATTGCGTGAATCCGAAATGTGGCAGGCAGGTCAGCAGGTACGTAACCTGCGTCCGAAAACAAATTAACTGCCTCATGAGTCAGGGGCGACCCATTGTTGAACCCTGACTCATTTCATTTGATTAAACTCATTTCATGAACTTGTCGAACTCATCCACGGGAAATGTTTGATCAAACTCATTTCATAAGCTTGTCGAACTCATCCACGGGAAATGCCTGTGAGGTAGAGAAGCCTATCCCTGTCGACTTGCTGAGAGCGACTGAAGCCCTGACAGCCTGTTCACCCCCCGGAAGATCTGCAATGATCAGTACGTCTATTTCTCCCAGCAGGGCATACATGGAAAGGATCTCTCCCCCCAGCTGATTCATCAGTTTTCTTGCTTCATCGGTCCTTTTTGCACTGATGCCCTTAATTGCATCAGCCGTGTACTTTCCGGAAAAAACATAAGTAGCCATAATCATTCCTCCAATCGTTTGGTTAATAAATAATGTTTCCTATTTAAATGAAAAATCTTTCGATAATGCCTGGTACAACGATAAGCGAAATGATGAGAGTATTGAGAATATGAGATGCAATTTAATGCATTCCATGGTTGATGTCAAGTGTTGCTGCCCTTTATTTGATGAACACACGTACAAAAACACACCATGCAAAAGCTTTCCTTTAAATATCATCCGGCAGGATGTATCATTCAGTCATGGATCCCTGATGATGCGATCAGTATGTAAGAAGCATGGTGGCAGAAATCTGTATCTGACCTCTAGAATGTGAACTGCATGGCAACACGTATCCCGAACCGCCGCACATCCCGGTGATCCAGATAGGAAAACCTCCACAAAGCGTCGACACGGACAAACTTGAATATGTTTTCAATGCCGGCATTTGCCTCAAAATAAGGTTTGTCCAGACCGTATAAACCATCCGGGAATTCCATAACCTCTCTGTGTCCGTTATCAAGTCTGCCGGCCAGTATGTTGCACCCTGCCACCTCCCGGAGATGCAGCTTTCGGATCAACGGTATGCGGTTCAGGAAGAATCCCTGAAAATGCTGCTCGGCAAAAAAGTTGATATATTCATCACTGACAAACTCATAATAATTCATCATATTGAATGCCATCGGATCATATGCATAAGTTTCGTTGCCTTCATGCAGCTTCAGCAAAGGGTATGGCAGCATACCGTAGATTTTCCCCGCAGTTAACCTGAACTTAAAGTATCCCAGGGGATTGATCTCGATCTTATCCGAGATTTGGAGCTGAATTTTAAAATATTCACGGGAGCTTTTCAACAATCCTTTAAGTCCGTAAGTCAGATCCAGGTCAAGGGCCGGATATTTTGATCCCAGACTGACACGTTCAAATTTACCAAGCAGGAATTTTTCCCGGTACGCAAAATGTGTGCTGAGCGTTATCTCGGCAGCGCTGAGACTTTCCTGAACCATTGAATCGATCCCGGAATTAACGATTAGAAAAGGAACATGTACAGTCGAAAAGATGGTCTGATATCTGAAACCCACGGTATTTGAAAATCCCTGAATCCATTCACGTTCAAGGAATATTTTATATTGCTCGACCATTGAGAGTTTGTAATTCGGACGCCTCCGCAGCAAAGAAGTCATGAAATTGTCATCCAGAAATGCATTCTCGCTTTTGCCCAGTTGTCTGATGTCATGGTCATAGGAAGCGCCTGCGGTGAATCTTGGATTTGTATTGAACATACAATTGAAATACAGCCCGTATTTGATCTTTCCATCCCGAAAACCGTAGGCTGCATGCCCGCCCAGCATGATCTTAGTGCTGAACGCATTGCTGGTCCGCCCCCCCAGCCTTACACGCGTACCCTCGACACGGTTGCTGCTGATCAGCGTGTAATAGGGACCAAACTCGACCGGACCGAGCACAAGGTAGCGGCTGGCAAGCATGTTGCCTAAGCCATAAAGTGTTCTGTAAGCCGGAACGGCCTTTATTGAATCCACCATGGCATATACCTGCCGGTCTTCATCCGTCAGCGTATCCTTCCGGTTCTGCAACCAGAATTCCTCACGCCGGAACAGGTTGTCTTCCCGGACATAAGTATCTGTATTGATCTTCAATATGCTGTCCGGCAAAGGTTTGTTGATCCGGATCTGATCATACACCGCGGTCTTTCTTCCAAAAAATCCGTAGCTTTTTTCTGCAATATTGAAATCAATGGTCAGATCTTCACTGGAAAGAAACCATATGGAATCACAGACTTTTTTGTATTCGTTGATCGCAATCATATCCTTGACAAGGTTCAGGTTAACATCCGCTGAAACCCTCAGTTGAAACTGCTTGATGGCATAGGATGTGTCTGCCACCCAGAAATAACCGTAGAAGGTCCTTTCCTGTTTTCTTCTGGGCTTGAAAGATATTTTATAGCACCAGCTGTTCTCTATAAAAGAGCTGTCTTCCAGGAAATACTTGTAATACAGGCGGCCAAAATCAGCTATGGGACTCACAAAACCCGGATCGAAAAAAGTGATGAAATTTTCGTAAATGTTAAGCTTCTGGTACATTTTACCCGAAAACTGAGATACGGTATTGTTCTCGATACCGCTCACCCTGAAAGCATCAATGATTTCTTTCTGCACCGGAGGATTTTTGGAATAATAAAACCGGGAAGTACTTTCGGAAATAAGCACGGGCAGATAATTCTTGTTAAACACTTCAGATGAATCCATATAATCGAATATAAATCCAAAATCCCTGAGGAACCGCTGATCCTTGAATTTCTGGTCAATATTGTTCATGTCCAGACGAAGCTTAGTATATGCGTTATACTGGTATGATCCCAGCCGGTCGGGATTGTTCAGTTTTTTCCGGCCGATAATCCTGTCGAGGATCCTGAAAGCCGGGTTTTCTCCGGGGGTAATGATCACCTCCTCAAGCATAACGCTTGTAGGGATTAGCTGAACCTCAAATTCCTGTTCGGCTCCCTTCAAGATAAAAAATCGTTCTACCTCATAACCGATGCTTGAGAAAATGAGTGTATCCGTAATCCTGGCGGATGATGGAACTGAAAGATAAAAGGTGCCGTCCATTTCACTGATGGTTCCGACAAGGCTGTGCATAAAACCAATATTCACAAAAGGTACGGGCTTTTCTGTGTCAGCATCGGTTACCCTTCCGCTTACAACTGTCCGCTGTGCACTGACCTGAAAGCTGCAGCATATGATCAGGAGTAAGCAGCAGCTGCAGACTTTTATCAATAAATGCAAAAAGCGGTGCCTGCTTTTTTTGGTAAAAGAAATTGTCAGGTATGTTCTTTTTATATTGATTGAAACCAATATGGACGCTGTATTAAAATTGTGACGGATCGTTAATGCAAGCGTTAAATTAACGAAGAAAATTTGTCATATCATATGAAAGAAACGGAATTTTGAAATGATCCGTTTTGGTACTGATGATGTCGGAAGCCGGCTTATTGGTTTGTATAACCTTATGATCCAATGATTTCTATGAAAAATCCAATATTCCTTCCTTGATCAATACCGGTTTTTCTTCCCGTGGATCTTGAAGCAGGATCATATAGCAATATTCTTTGTCCTCATAATCAGTAAACAGGAAATCCCAGGTATAATAACACATACACCTGCAATAACAGGATTCATATGGAAACGGACAGGTGTCCTGTATCAGCATACGGATGGAATCATTGGATATAATGGTTTCCGATATAAAAGGCGCACAGCAGATATAGTTTAACCCGACAAATATATCGAGTGTATCATTTTCGATATTGCATATAACCGTATCTTTCTCTTCATTCCATGTGCTTTTTAAACCGCCGAAGTATTGGCCGTGACACCCCCCTTCTTCCGTTTTTATATATGATATTTCATCTGAGACATCATGATGATCTGACGCCTCTTCACACATGGCAATGATGAGGAAACACAAAAATATTCCCGGAATAAGTACCGTTTTTTTCATTGTATGTTTTTTTGTCGAATGTTCCCCTTGAAGATGTTAAAATTATGCTTTGGTTGCGTTGATGTGATGATATAAGTACTAAGATTTTGAGAACTAAGATTAATAAATTCGCAGCAAAGGCAAAGTTCATGAAATCTGTCTGACAGGCAAAATCCTGCATACGAATTCACCGGTTGTTCAGAAAAATAGTTTTTCGACCGGGAGAATTAGGGAATAAAAACCTAATTTTCACAAAAATTACAATCCGGAAAAATGAAAAAGATACGCGTTGCAATCCTTTTCGGGGGACGTTCGGCAGAACATGAGGTTTCGCTGCAATCTGCCAGGAATGTTGTCGATGCGCTCGACAAGAACAAATATGATCCACTTCTGGTCGGCATCGACAGAAACGGAAGGTGGTTTCTGAACAGGGATTCTATCCGGCTGCTGAACAGTGAAGATCCCCAGCAGATACAACTGGCTGAAAGTGAAGATGAGGTTGCATTGACTC
Source organism: Bacteroidales bacterium (assembly GCA_016926205.1). Taxonomy (GTDB): domain Bacteria; phylum Bacteroidota; class Bacteroidia; order Bacteroidales; family UBA10428; genus UBA5072. The sequence continues at coordinate 42,588 of JAFGPB010000069.1, read as the reverse complement.
CTTCAGGAACCGGCAGCAGACTGATCAACCTTTCACAAATGACCGGCATGGGTTCGGTTGACGTGATCTTCCCCGTGCTTCACGGACCGTACGGAGAAGACGGTACCATCCAGGGTCTGGCAAAACTGGCTGACATTCCGTGCGTTGGTGCAGGTATTACGGGCAGCGCCGTCGGAATGGACAAGGATATTATGAAACGTCTGCTGAGAGATCATGGAATCCCCGTATGCAGGTTCTTAACCTTCAGGGAAACGGATCAGCAGGCATTGAATTATGAAAGTGTTTCATCCGGGCTAGGCAAAACACTTTTCGTTAAACCGGCAAACCTTGGTTCTTCGGTTGGCATATCCCGTGTGACAAGCCGTGAAGATTATAAAAGGGCAACAGACCTTGCATTTTCATATGACGTTAAAATCATTGTTGAGGAAGCGATCGGGGGCCGTGAGATCGAATGTGCCATACTCGGAAACACGGACCCTCAGGCATCCGTACCGGGTGAAATCATCCCGAAAACTGATTTTTATTCGTATGCCGCCAAATACATTGATGATGAAGGAGCTGAGCTGGTGGTTCCAGCAAAACTGCCTGATCATATTACAGGACAAATACAACAAATGGCTGTTGCAACCTTCAAAGCATTGGAATGCAAAGGAATGGCAAGGGTCGATTTCTTTTGGACAAAAACAGGTGACATTCTGGTCAATGAGATCAATACCATTCCAGGATTCACACGGATCAGCATGTATCCGAAGTTATGGGAATACAGCGGAATTCCATACCATAAGCTGATTGACAGACTGATTCAGCTGGCGATTCAGGATTTCAAAATGCAACAGAAGCTGAAAACCGGTATGGAATTTTAATCAGGAATGAGGCAATCCTGATTACTGACTCCCGATTCCTGATTTTCAATTTATTACATTCTTGGCGTCGGAGAAAAGTAACTTGTAATCCGTCTTACGTCTGATGCCCTGAAATACCCCCTGGCATTATTGGTGAGGTTTCCGGGAATATTCGCCGGAGGACCGTCCCATGGACTTCCCCTCCATACGGTCTCAATCAAAAGGGCGGTCAAGAAATCATAATAGTCTTCTGAAATGGAATACATTTCCAGTGTTACTTTGGTGTTATCCGTTTTTAAGTCGTTCTCACGAATCCGGTAAATGACAAAGCCGTTAATATAGTTGCCATTAACGAATTCGTCGCTTACAAAGGACACTTCTGAAAGAGTATCCGTATACAGTATATCGTCCATATAAAGCAGGTAGAGGTAATAATCCCCGGCAGGCTCAGGTTCCTGTCCGTAATACAATACGTAATAACCGTATTCACCAAAATATGAACCTGAATTCACAGATTGTCCGATTGAATCAATCTCTGTGCTGGAGTACATCTCCTCGGAAGCTTGATATTCACTTCCGTCAGCCAGCCTGATATGAAGTGTATAGGTCTTTCCTACCGTTCCAAATACTTCAGGATCTGTGTAATACATTCCCGGATCCATTTCCTGGAGGACGAATGTGTTCTCCCCATCACTGATGCTGACATCAGCATCCGAAATCATCTCCTGTTTTGGCCTGGTAAAATAATCACCTGTCCACGATAGTTTCACCAAATGTGCTGTAGTATCCGTGGTAATCATTCCCTCAACTACCAGTCCCTTCATAGAATCTCCCTGAAGATCAACATTCAGGACCTCCTCACACGAAGAAACCATGACCGCAAAAAGAAAAAGAATCAATGTTTCCCGGATGAATATTCTGTGAAACATGGCTACATCAGAATTTAATGTTATAAGTAATTGCAGGTACAATCGGGAACAGGTATAGTTTTACAGCCTCTGTACCCGTTATATTCTGCGAACTGCCTTCAGCATCCTGTTCCCTGAAATAGACCGCAAATGCATTATGACGGTTGTATACATTGTATACCGAAACATTCAGACTGCTTTCCATCTTAAATGTTCTGAAATAATAATTAAGTGACAGATCCATCCTGTGGTAAGCGGTCCCCGGAATGCGGGTCCCGCCCCGCCTGCTGTATACAGGGACCCAGACATCATCGTAATAATAACCCGATGTCGGTACGGTCACGGGTATTGCCGTGGAATAAACCCAGTTCAATCCCGCATCAAAACGGTCACTGATCTCATAGTTGATGAGAAGGGAAATGTTGTGCGGCTTGTCATAAGGTGGCGGAAAAGCTTTTCCCTGATTGATTTCAGGGATCTTTCTGAATGTCCTGATATACGCATAGCTCAACCAGCCCGACAATCTGCCGCCTTGCTTCTGCAGCAGTATTTCCGCACCGTAGGAATATGCGCTTCCAATACGCAGCTCCCCCTCAAGGTATTTTTGTGGCGCCAGACGTGCATGATCTTTAAAATCAATTGCATTGGAGATTCTTTTGTAGAAGACCTCGACCGAGGCTTCAATACTGTTCTCCCGGAAATTCCGGAAAATTCCCAGTGCTGCCTGATCGGCTTTCTGAGGTTTCAGGTTAGGACTGCTCATGAACCACATGTCCAGCGGAAAAGTCGCTGTTGAATTGGAAGCAAGGTGAAGATACTGGGCAGTCCGGTTATAACTCAGCTTGACCGAGCTTTTTTCCGACAGACCGATCCTGAGGTTGAACCTGGGCTCCAGGGAAGTGTAAGTATTGAACACATTGCCGGCAGGAACGAGGGTTGAATCCACAACATCATGGTATTCATCATAATGGTACAGGGTAGCTGCTCCGATGTTCTGAAACATCGAGAACCTGACACCATACAAAAACGTTAACCAGGTGCCGATCTTTTGCTCATTGCTTGCAAAGAATGCTGTTTCAATAGCGCGGTTATCCGGATAATGTAAGGTGGATAAGATGCTTGCCGGATCACTGCTTTTAATGGTCCCGGGTTTGATTGTATGGCAGGTTGCCTGAAGGCCAAACTTCATGGTATTGGAAGGATTGATATACCATGTATAATCATTGTGAAAACCATAATCAATGATATGTGACAGGATTTTGAAGGACAGAATACCGCTTGGCACCCCCAGATTATAGCTGAAGTCGCTGAATATCAGAGTAAGATTTGAGAAAAGTTTTCCGTTGTAAACATGGTTCCACCGGAGCGTACCCGTCGCATTCCCGAAATTCATCTGGAATAGGTCATCGAAAACGTTGACATCACGGCCGAAGTAACCCGAAAGGAACAATCTGTTGTTCCGGTTGATCTGGTAGTTTATTTTTGCATTCAGATCATAGAAGTATATGGTGCTGTTCCTGGCGACGGTATCTTTCGCAAACGGAAGGAAGAGATCCGCATAGGTCCTCCTACCCGTAAAGATGAAAGATATTTTGTCCTTTACAATGGGTCCTTCAAGGGTCAGCCTGCTTGAAATCATTCCGATACCTGCACTGCCTTTGATTTTTTGTGTATTGCCTTCGACCATACGGACATCCAGTACGGAAGAAAGCCGGCCGCCGTATTCCGCAGGAATTCCGCCCTTGAACAATTCCACATTCTTCACGGCATCTCCGTTGAAGACAGAAAAGAAACCGAAAAGGTGTGAAGGATTATAAACCGTCGCTCCGTCAAGCAAAATCAGATTCTGATCGGCATTGCCCCCACGAACGTATAAACCGCTTGAACCTTCCACACTGGACTGTACACCGGGAAGAAGCTGGATCGATTTGATGATGTCCGTCTCTCCCATCAGGTTGGGTATCTTCCTGATGGTCCTGGCAGGCAGCTGCACGTTGCTCATTGTGACATCGTGGATGTTTTCATCCTTTCTTTCGGCTGTAATGGTAACCTGGCCGATCGCACTGGTTTCAGCAGCTAGAGTCACATTCTGCTCCGTATTCGATACCAGATTGATCCCGAACTCTTTGGTACCGTATCCAATGAAGGAATACCGGAAAGTATAGGCTCCTTCAGGAAGCGTTATCGAATAGAATCCGTAAGTATTGGTAACCGTCCCGTAATGGGTATTAAGGACAATTATGTAAACCCCGATCAGCATTTCGCCGTTTTCATCGGCTACGTAACCGCTCAGGGTATGTTTCTCCTGTGCTGCAACCGTAAGCCAGGCAGCACAAGCAAAAATGAGCAAAAGCAATACTTTTCTGATCATCAGAAGTCGATATACACAGACATGAAATTCGCATTGCTAAACTACACAAAGTTCAGTTAAATAACACCCCTGCGGGGCATGATCCCGTGTAAGTGCAAGTGGTTTTATCAACCGGTTTTACAGAAGAAAGGAAATGCCGGTTTGTACAAAAGAATTGCCATGCTTAAAATTTCCCGAATTTAAATGTGACACCTCCTGAGAATCCCCTGAGTATATCATAAGGAATCGGATTGCCGAGCGGATACTCAATGGTCACTTCACTGGTATACCTGTAATATCCGCCGATACAAAAACGGAAAAACCTGGTAACATTGACCTCAACTTCAATACCCGGTTCTATTACCATATAGGCATCTGATGCTTCCGAGCTGAAAGTGTCCTCCCAGAACTCATCATTGTTGACGGTCACCACTGAAACGCCACCAACTCCTACCAATACAGGAAACGAAACATGGACAGGAAGTTTCGGCATCAGTATCGGTTCAAAAAAGAATCCGCCGTAGCCTCCCGCAAGACTGATGTCCGTTCCAAGATCCGAACTGTACTGCAGGTCGTTGAAAAATCCCGATCCACCCAGACCGAGTGACATCATATGACCCAGCAAAATCCCTCCTCTTGCCCCGAATACAAAAGCATCCCGGTCATCTATCCGGGTATACTGCATATACAGTCCTCCGTATCCGCCAATTGCCTGATACTGTCCCACCAGCGTCCGGATGTCACCGTCATTTTGCCGGTCATATCTTTCTTCATTCTGTGCGAAGACCAAAACTGAAATTGTCACGAATGCGAATAAAACAATTATCCTTTTCATAATTCCTGATTTATCTGTTGTTACTATTAGAACTTGTATTTTAATGAAATCCCGATGCTGTGCAGGTATATGCTGAATATCTGTATGACTGAATATTCAAAATACGGTTTGACATCCACACTGACAACAAACGGAAACTCAGGAAACCTGTATTCCAGACCAGCCAGCCCGTTAATTCCCAGTAGCGGAGTAAACTTTCCTTCCTCGAATACATAGGTTCGGTTCAGGACCCTGTATTTAAAGACATTTCTGAACCCGGCATGGGCACCAAAACCATATTCAAAGAACAGGTAATCGGAAATATTCTTTGTCAGCGGCCGGAAATACTCTTTGAGTATGGTAACGGTCATTCCATTTCTGCCAAGAAACAACATACCCTCCAGAGCCTGATCATGTTCCTGGTACTGCCTGTAAGTAACGGAAAAACCGTCCCCTACCCGCGCACCTGCATCACGGGTATAGTTCTGCGCATAAAGTTTCCCGGTGGCTAACAGCAAGATTAGAATTGCAGTTCTTAGCATTACTGATGATTTTTTAATCAGACTCAGTGTTTAACCACCCTTCCGGATCCTGAAACAAATGACTCGACCTCCGGATTGCCCTCATAATAAACAATACCGCTTCCTATAATGGTAACATTAAGTGCATTCAGCACATGGGTGTCAATGATCCCCGAACCGGAGATATAGGCAAAACATACTTCAGTGATCATGTCATCTGTTTTTAACCGACCCGACCCGGTGATCTTAAGATCTGAATTTACCGCAGTTCCGGAGAGCCGGATTTCACCTGATCCCTCGATCTGGGCTTCAATATTTTCAACAATAATTCCCGTATTAATGGTACCTGATCCTTCCAGTTCGACATACATGTTGGTTGCCTTTACCTCAAGCATATCGATCTGTCCGGAACCTGTGAGTATGACTTTGAGATCTTCGGTGTCCATTCCGTAACAATACACATAACCTGAACCGTTAAGATTTACCTGTGTGACATACGGTATGGTGACCACAATTTCGATGGGCCAGGAAGGTTTAAGACATGTCCCGTTCCGGGATTCGATGATCAGTCTGTTGCCGGAGACATGAGTGACAATGATGTCTATAAGGTTTTCATCAGCCCTGACCTGAACCAACGGAGTACTTCCGGTGTCAATTTCCACTTCAAAATCACCATTGATCTGGATCTGTTCAAAAGAATCAAGATCCCTTGTCTCAGTTATCCGGTAACCGTTTCCGTCTATGCAGCCGCCCCAGAAATTATCACAGGAGGCCAGGAGCAGGGAAAGCACTATGGCGATCGATGTGTAAACCTGCGTTTTCATGTGTAAAAATTTTTGTATTGAATGACCACAAGGTTGCATGTCCTTTATATTTTCTTTAAGATCACCTTTAATGACAACCCTTTATGCAAATGGTTGCTTCATCTGGACGAAATAATCAGGTCACATTTCCCTTCGGCAACAATTAACACCCTTGATCCGGTCGAACCTGAGCCAAAACTGCCTGTTGTTGCAATTTGCTTTTCCTCTGCATTTACAACATTTGATTTCAGTCTGGCTGAGCTTTTCGGATGAACGAACCGGACATCCTGATGGTGAGTCAGCTCAAAGCTGAAATCCATAGGGTGCTCAAATACCAGTTCAAGATCAGCATAGTCCGATGTCAGGTTAACTGCTGTAAAGGATGTCCTGATGTTCTCCAGCAGCATGTTGCCGTATTGTGCTCTGTAGTTCAGCACGCTGTTCAGTGTACTGATTTTGAAATCCGTAAAATAACTTTCTCCGGAGAGGGTGCCGGTTTCACCGAGAAATACCTTGTCGCGCCTTGAATTCAGTCTGAGATCAACAGCTCTGTCGATGGAAACCACGGAAGAACGGCTGTCCATGATCATCCTTTCCGTCGAATTGATCCTGATGTCTGAATAGGAAACTGAGATCTGACCATCGGTGATTTCGTTCACATCAGCATCTCCCGAGCTCAGAGAAATTTCGGTCTTGCCATTGAGCAGGTTGGCTTTCAGTTCGCCGTAAGATAAGTCAAGATTCAGGTTACCCTTCAGGTCATCGATATACACGTCACCAAACTTATTTTCGATTTTCAAGGGTGAATAATCGGGGATGTACACCGTGTAATCAATGGTAACTGTCGTGGAAGTCGTAAAATAAGTGCTTGCGATGTCAACAATGTCCTGAATGATATCAGAACTTCCGTCGCCTATAATTGTGCGGATGATCAGAAAATACTGGCCACTTCTGAAATCAAACTCAATATCCTTTTTCAGTTTTTCAAGCCGTTTATTGTCCCTTGCCTTGATGTAAAGGTCAATGATGACGCTTACAGAGTCCTTATCCCAGGTAATTACCTGCACCATACCATACTTGTTGGTTATGTCAATGGCAGCTGCATTGCTGATCGGAAAAACCCTCTTTACCTGATGACTGTATTCAGCCTGCTGCGGGTAAACCGACAATGAAAAGCAGAAAAACAACAGTATGATCGATTCTCTATAAATCATATTCTTTCTTTTTAGGTTCAGCAACATAATATTCCGGATCGAGTTCCATAAGTATGTCTTCGAGTATGTCAATCCTGAGCCTGTAATTTTCAATAATTGCATTAATGACCTCCTGACTGGCAACATTATCCCTCAGGTCATCTTTTAATTCCAGATACATGCTGTCAAGTTCGGAAAAATCATATTGCAGCTCTTTCTCAATATCGGGATGATCCGTTATCAGAGACCTCATCTGCTCCAGCTTTTCATTGACGATACTTGCGTAATATGCTTCAGCTTCCTTTAACTCCGGAATCACTATTTCCTTATTTCTTTTTCCAAACCACCTGGTTTGCAGCTCTACTTTCCTGTCCCGGTGAATGAATTCACTGATCAGGAATACCAGAACGAATATTGCGGCAACTCCTGCTGCCCGGATCAACACAATGCGCCAGTCCTTTCTTGATTTCGGCCGGATGCTCAGCTCGATTTTTTTCCAGATGCCGGGATCGGGTTCATATTGATCAAACTGATCACGGTTCTTTCTTATGTATTTTTCAAGTCTGTCCGGCATGGATCATTTTTTTAAAAGTTCTTTTATGCGTTTTTTTGCCCTGGAGTACTGTGATTTTGATGTTGCCTCCGATATGCCCAGTATTTGAGAGATCTCACCATGATCATATCCCTCCAGGATGTACAGTGAGAAAACAACACGATATCCTTCGGGAAGCTGTTGCATTGCCTTCTGAATCCTGTTGACGGTCAATCCCGGAATTTCTTCATCGGGTACCTCATCCGAAGACCTGTCCGGAAGATGTTCCTCTGCAATCAGGCTGGTTCTTCTTTTTTTAAGCGTATTAATGCATTTGTTAATGGTGATCCGCTTCAGCCAGGCGCCGAATGATGACTCAAAGCGAAAAGTGTCGAGTTTCAGGAATGCCTCCGTAAAAGATTCCTGCAGCATGTCTTCAGCCTCCTCGTGGTTGTTCATCATACGGTAACAGATATTAAACATGGCTTTTGCATACAATTGGTAAAGCTGTTTCTGAGCCTTTGAATTGCCGGCTTTGCTCAGTTCGATGATCTCCCTGTGTATTTCGTGATATGATGCCACGCAGATTGTTTCAATATGTCTGTATTCCGATATTTGGTATCAATCACCTGCAAATCCCGCAATCTTTCGTTGTTTTTTTATCATAATGACAACGCTTTTCTGCAACAGTTGCATGTACAGGCATATAATTTGTATATCAAAGATATACAGAAAAAGTACATGACGAATCAATGCATGACAATAACAATGATCCGGTCAGACTGTTCACCGGAATGATTTCTTGATTTTACATTTTCTTATATTATATTACCTTTGTGTGGATTACAAATTTGAATTGGTGTTCCGAAGAAAAAGTATTGATGAGTGGGCTTTAGACTACTGGTTGCTGCAACGTTACGCAAAACTCGCTTTCCGTATTTTTTACAGAAAAATTTCCGTTACCGGTCTGCAGAACATACCATTAAATGAACCTGTGATCCTGGCCCCCAACCATCAGAACGCACTGATGGATGCAATGGTCCTGGTATGCGCCGGAGAGTTCCAGAATGTTTTTCTTGCCCGTGCCGATATCTTCAAGGGAAAACTAATAATCCGGTTTCTCACGTATCTCAACATCATGCCTATTTACAGAATTCGCGACGGCATTGACAATGTTAAAAGAAACGATCAGGTATTTGAAAAAACCATACAGGTGTTGCGCAACAGGAAGAATCCTCTTGTCCTGTTTCCTGAAGGAAACCATGGTGACAGAAGAAGACTCAGGAATCTGGTCAAAGGCCTGTTCCGAATTGCATTTATGGCACAGGAAGACTATAAGGATCAGCCGGGGGTGAAAATCATTCCCGTTGGTATTGATTACGGCCATTATCAGAATTTTCGCAGCACGCTGTTTGTCAATGTCGGCAAACCCATTGAAGTCGGTTCCTATTATAACCTTTACAATGAGAATCCTGTTTCCGGAATTAACAGTCTGAAAGAAGACTTTGCATCCGTGCTGAGAAAACTGATGATCGACATTCAGCCTGAGGAGTACTATGAGCTGTATATGAACCTCCGGAAGATCTGTAACGAATGGATGAGAAAAACGCTGGGTATCCAGGGCAATTCCCTGTCCGACAGGTTCAGGGCGGATAAAATCATGATACAGATGCTTGATGAATCGCTGCGGAGCAATCCTGAAAGGATCAGGCAGCTTGATGCTGTCGTGTCTGATTATCAGTCCGGATTAAACAAACTGAATCTGCGCGACTGGGTATTGCGGAAGGAAAAATATCCCGGATTTCAGCTTGCTGCGGGAGTGACCTGCTCAGTCATCCTGTTGCCGGTGTTCCTGTTCGGATTCATTAACAATTACATCCCCTATGCTTTTACGGGATCACGAACCAGGGGAATCAAAGACCCGCAGTTTCACAGTTCCTTCAAATATGTCATCGGTATGATTGCATTTCCGGTGATGTATATTGTTATTGCTGTCATCATCGCATTGCTGGGATGGCCTCTCTGGGTCAAGATCGCTTACATCGTGCTGATGCCGTTTGCAGGAATTTTTTCATTTCATTATACCCTATACCTTAAAAAATTGCGGGCAAAGATCCGCTATTCCCTTATGGTTAAGAAAGGAAACAGAAAGATCCTGGAGCTGAAAAAGTACAGAAGATCAGTTTTTGATCAGATGGGGGCAATCACAGGAAGTCAAACTGAATCATGAAAGTAAAGGATAAAACAGTCTGGATAACAGGAGCTTCATCTGGTATCGGTGAAGCTTTGGCAAAGGAGCTGTTCAATCATGGCGCGACGTTAATTCTCTCTGCACCCAATCACGGAATGCTGGAAGAGATCCGAAACAAATTTGAAGCTGTGGAAAAAGGACGTTGTTACATCATGCCCTTTGACATTACCCGACCAGATGAGATCCAACAGGCAGTAAGTGAAATCAAAAAGCTTCTGCCCCGCGTTGATATCCTGATCAACAATGCAGGTGTAAGCCAGAGATCCTATGCCGTGGATACACAGGTTGAAGTTGACCGCCGGATTTTTGAGATCAATTTTTTTGGGGCTGTAATTCTCACCAAAGCCTTACTGCCATGGATGATCGCCAGTGGAAGCGGCCATATTGTTGTGATGAGCAGCATGGCCGGCAAATTCGGTTTCCGCATGCGAACAGCATATTCAGCATCAAAGCATGCGCTGATCGGATTTTTTGAATCACTCAGGGCTGAATTGAACGGCCGGAATATCCGGATAACGATTGTATGTCCGGGCAGGATCAATACTGAATTATCCCTGCGCGCCCTGACAGGGAATGGTGCGGAACACGGGATTATGGACAGGAATCAGAAGCATGGCATTTCAGTTGCAAGGTGCGCGAGGATCATCCGCCGTTCAGTAGAATGCAATAGAAAAGAAGTATTTATCGGAAAATCTGAAACATTGTTGCTTGTGATTAAGCGGATCTGTCCCCAGTTGTATTACCAGATTGTTACACGGGTAAGTCCGACATAGATGACAAAAGCTGATCATTGATAAGGAAACTTTATTCAATGAAAAGTGAAATATTCACCCCTTGGTTGAGGAAGAATCTAAGGTCAAGTCATTTTTCAAATGCCTACACACACCCAAAACACATAATCATCAAATCAGCAGATAACAAGTCAAAAAATCAATTATGAAGGAGAAAGTGATCAGCGGGATTCAGCAGATTGGAATCGGGGTCCCCAAAATGAGAGAAGCCTGGAAATGGTATAAGCAAAGTTTCGGAGTGGATATCCGCATGTTTGAAGAAGCTGCCGTCGCTGAACACATGCTGCCCTATACGGGAGGGAAACCGCAAAAGAGGCATGCAGCCCTTGCGCTGAACCTTCAGGGCGGAGGAGGTTTTGAGATCTGGCAATATGTCGAACGTAAACCGCTCTCTCCGTCATTTGAAATTCAACTGGGTGATCTCGGGATCTTTGCTGCCAAGATCAAGTGCAGGGATGCCAGAGAAGCCCACGCTTTTCTCAAATCCAATCATGCGGAAATGCTGAGTGGTATTTTGCGTGATCCGCGCGGTAAGGAGCACTTTTATGTAAAAGATCCGTACGGTAATATCTTCCAGCTTGTCACAAGCATCACATGGTTCAAAAATGAGAAGAAACCCACGGGCGCAGCGTATGGTGCTGTAATCGGAGTGGCCGACATAGAGCGTTCTTTTGATTTTTACAGCAGCATTCTGGGTTATGACCAGGTAATGTTTGATGAAACAACCGTATTTGGTGAATATGCCAGTCTGCCGGGAGGAAACTCACAATTCCGGAGGATGCTCCTGCGGCACAGCAAACCGCGACTGGGTGCTTTCAGTCCGGTTTTCGGGACGAGCGAAATTGAGCTGGTCCAGGTACTGGACCGGCAGGCTCAGAAAATATACAGCGAACGTTACTGGGGAGACCTCGGATTCATCCACCTTTGTTTTGACATCCGTGGAATGAAACCATTGCGTGAGGAATGCAAGGAAAAGGGATTCCCTTTTACGGTGGATGTCGACCACAGTTTCGATATGGGAGAGGCTGCAGGATCATTTGCATATACTGAGGATCCTGATGGTACCCTGATCGAATTCGTCGAGACCCACAAAATTCCAATTCTGAAAAAATTTGGCTGGTACCTCAACCTCAGAAAACGCAAACCGGAAAAAGCCCTTCCCAGGTGGCTGCTGAAAGCCATCGCTTTTAACAAAGCAAAGGATATATAACATAGCAGTGTAAAATACCCGGTACGGGTACAAATAAATTTATCATTACACGCAACTTTTGCACATTAAAAAGGGTGTCCGGGAGCGTATTCCTGATCATCCAGAGCAAATCTGTCAATACAATACAAAAACTGCAATTTTCTTTTACATAAAATGGACCGTCGTATCGGAGTTTGCCATGGATGATTTCAGTTATCCTATGGGAAATTTGGCAGCATACAGGTTATTTCTGTATATTTGGAACAATAAAAGGTGCAGACAATGATTCATTTGCTTGCAGTCGCGGTAGTGCTTGTCACCCTTACATTCCTGATGCTGGGTATTAACATATTCTTCTTCAGGAGAGCCTTCCCTGAAACGGAAGTCGGTAAAAACAGGAACATGAACCGACTTGGACTGACCTGTCCGCAATGCAATGAAAAAAGAAGATGCCGGAAGAAGGTAACATCTGTGTTTCTGGATCCTGAACAGCTGATACCAGACTTGAAAGAAAGCAGGAAACAGATTTAGAGAAATCGGTTCATAAAAAAAGGGGGCCGGACGAGCGTCCCCACCCCCAATTACTCCTAACTAACAAACCTAAAATTAACCTTTCTGGAAATCTGGTGTACATACGTGGTCAATAATATGACATTTAAGCCCTGGAATTCACGTAGCATTCTCCCTGAAATTTCACTGGTTTTTTTCAGATCCGCGTACCAAAACACAGCTTTGTAATGATTATTCGCCGGCATATATTTTCTTATCAAATCCATTTATATTAATTTTGAGACCTGTATCCTATTGTGGAATGAATTTTGTGATCTGTTTTAAAATAAAAGCAAGTCATGCAGATTCATTATGACTTTTTCCGGACAGAGAACACACTGAAACCTCAGAAAGGAAGAGTCCTGATTTCCGAACCCTTTCTGATGGACAACTACTTCAAAAGGTCGATTGTCCTTCTCACCGAGCATTCTGAGGAAGGAACGGTCGGTTTTGTTCTGAACAAACCGGTGAACATAAGGATCAACGAGGTCATGAATGATTTCCCGGATGTTGAGGCCACCGTATCTCTTGGCGGTCCGGTTCAAACCAACACACTTCACTATATTCATACCATGGGAGACATCATTCCCAGCAGCGTTAAAGTCCTGAACAACATATTCTGGGGTGGTGATTTTGAGGTCGTGAAACGCCTGCTGGAGTCCGGCAATCTCAATGCATCAAACATAAGATTCTTCCTTGGTTACAGCGGCTGGCAATCCAATCAGCTCGATGACGAGCTTACAGAGAATTCATGGATCATTGCAGATATCAGTCCTGAAGAAATCATGACTCCCATGAATAAACACTTCTGGAAGAAAGCCCTAAACCGTATGGGCGCAAAATATCAGATGTGGGCTAATTTTCCCGAGAACCCCCAGATGAACTGAACATTACCTTGCACTCCCCTGCAAATTAAAAGCGAACTCATTTAATTGCTTCAGGAGCAATTGTGCTGCCTTTTTATAGTACCGCTTTTGCTTATAGGCTCCTGTCCAGCGGATGCCGTTGATTGCATTGGTCATAAAAACTTCATCTGCATCTTCCAGGGCCTGTATCGGAAGCATGCACTGATCATTTACCCGGAATCCAGCCTTCCCGCATATTTCAATCATTGCGCGCCGTATGATTCCCGGAATGCATCCTTCACCGATCCCAGGAGTGAGTACCGAACTGTCCTTCACAAGGAAGATATTGGAATCAGCGGATTCCACAATTCCGCCTTTTTCGTTGATCAGAACACATGCATCGAGTCCGTTTTGACGGTTATGGATTCCTGCCATTATAAAGAGCTGTGCACTGGCATTCCAAAGGGATGAGAACCTGTTCCTGAATCGTATGGTCTGTCGATACACATCAATGACATATCCCTGCGTATTCAGTTCATAAAAGTTGTTTTCCAGTTTGTGGCAATCCAGTACAAATGAAACATGATTTTGCTCAGGTATTAAAGATCCCGGAGAATCCCGAAAAACAGCCAGATGAACGGCCGCTCCGCCAAAAATACGATTCTTCATGAGCAGTTTTATGATGCAGGTTCTGAATACCTCCGCATTGTAATGGACGGGGATTTCCATTGAGAGCAACTGCATATTTGAAAGAAGCCTTTCAACATGCCAGTCCAAAAACTGTGGTTCCGTACCGTATGCATGCATATCCTCAGATACAGTATCATGAAACCGGAAAGCCCTGTTGCCGGCATGGAGTAATGGCTCACCGGCATGCAGATATTCACCGTTATAACAGATAAACTTTGATTCGTGCATCGGAATCCCAGATGTTTGTTCTCAGAATGAAAAACTCAGCAGCCTGTCCAGAAACAGAAAAATGAGCCTGACGTTGATGAACAGCGGGAAGATGAAACCAAATACAGCACCGACAAAATGCGCATCATGGTTGATGTTGTCTGTACCCCTTTTACTCATAATGTGTGAGTACGCGAGGTATATAGTACCCATGATGATCCCCGGAACAGGCAATATACCATAAAAATAGATCATCTCCCAGGGATTGAAAAAAATGAAGAAAAAGATAATGGCTGATACAGCCCCGGATGCTCCTACTGCATTGTACCAAACCTGTTCCTTTTGCTTGAAAAGAGTGATCAGGGAAGCCACTACAATTGAAGCCAGATAAAAGAAAAGGAACATCAGCTGATGCCATTGCTGAATACCATCAGGCAAAATTACCCTGAGTTGTTTTTCAGCATAGGGACCAAAAAAAAACAAGACCAGCATGTTCACAATGAGGTGTGTCCAGTTTGCATGCAGGAATCCGTGCGTGATCAGCCTGTATAACTCGTTCTTGTGATACACCTGGTATGCATTGAACTGCAGCTTTGAGAACCAGTCACTTCTGTTAAATGCCTGAATCGAGATTAGCGCGGTGAAAGCAATAATAATATAGGTCATGATGCAACGGTTAATGGATTATTTTAAATACCAGCTCCTTTAACAGCTCTCCGTCGGATGTGATACTTCCCGCGCCTTTTGATTTTACATCATATTCCCGCAGCAAGGATATGATTTCGCGGGTTTTCATCAATGAAAATACTTTAGATGCCTGCCTGTACTCCGCAATGAAATAGGGATTCACACCCATCTCCTTCGCCAGATGCTCCCGGCTTTTGTCGATGATCCCATGGTACAGCAAAATCTTGCTGAAAAAATAAAAAAGATAGGATAAGGTAAGCACCAACGGATTGCTGCCGGGATTTTTCGCAAAATATCCGATAATCCTGTTAGCTTTAAGTATATCTTTGTTTGTTAAAGCCTTAGCGAGTTCAAAATTGTTGTAATCCTTGCTGATCCCAATATTTTGTTCGATCAGGCCGGAGGTTATGAGCTTTTGATCCTCAGGCAAAAGCAAAATAAGCTTATCCAGCTCATTGGCAATCTTACCCAGGTCACTTCCCAAAAAGTCGGTCAGGAGCCAGGCAGCTTTCGGTTCTATCTGATATCCTCTTGATTCAAGATACGAATCTGTCCACCCGGGTATTTTCTCCTCATGCAGCCGGTCGGATTCAAACAGCACACTCTTTTCTGCAATTAATCTGGTAAGTTTACTCCTCTTGTCCAGTTTCTTATGTTTATAACACAAAACAAGAATGGTTGATGGCGCAGGACTGTTCAGGTAATGTTCAAGACCGTCGAGCTTCGCCAGCTGCTGTGCTTCTTTCACTACAACCACCTGATTCCGGGACATGACCGGAAAACGTCGGGCAGCTGCAATGATAGTATCCATTGCAGCATCACGTCCGTAAAAGATCTGAAGGTTAAAAGGTTTTTCTTCGTCACTCAGGACATGATCAGCGATATAGTCTGATATCTCATCAATAAAATAAGGCTCTTCTCCCATCAGAAAATAAACAGTCTGGTATTTTCCTGCCCTGAGTTCCCCGATAAGCTGACTGAATGTAATCATTTAAAATTTTAGCTTGTACGATGCCTGTTTCTCGCAAATAATTTATAATTTACATGATCGATGCCGTTAAAATGGAGCCGTTAAATTTACCAACATATTCTTTCAGTATAAAAGAAGATGGTGACAAAAAATATATCTTTGATGAAATCCGGCGCAGGTATGTTTCACTATCCCCTGAAGAATGGGTCAGACAGCACATAATTAAGTTTCTTTCTGTAGAAAAACATTTTCCGAGAGCATTGATGTCGATTGAAAAAGGATTCAGGCGCAACAGGGTCGGACAACGCTATGATCTACTGATATACGATCGCTCCGGTGAGCCTGTAATGATTGTTGAATGTAAAGCTCCGGTTGTTGAAATAGCCCAGAGGACTTTTGACCAGGCAACCCGCTACAATGAAATGTATGGTGCCCGGTACCTTCTGATTACAAACGGCAGAAAACACTATTGCTGCAAAATTGACATGACTACAAAAAGCTATGAATTTTTAAGGGACATACCGGAATACGGCGAACTTTCTTGAAGATTCAGGATTTTCAGACTTAAAATAGACTCATGTCAGCTGCCGGTCAATTTGTCAGACCTCTCAAGATCATTGGGATTGATCAGTTGCAGCATATATTCTTCAATGTAACGGCCTGGTGTTTTGATCCAGTCTTTCTTTCTGCCACAGATCCGGAAACCTTGGTTTTTAAATAATTTCATGCTGTCCAGGTTGTTGTGTACAATATTGCAGTATAGCTGATGCAGTTGAAGCGTGTTAAAGCCATAATGTATGAACTTCTCCAATGCCTTTGTAGCATAACCCTTCTTCCGGTCGGATTTATCACCTATGAGAATTCCGATGCCCGCGCGGTTGTGATACGGATCAAAATCAAACAGGTCAATTGTTCCTATGGAACGAACGCTGCTTTCCTTAATGTTGTGAACATCGATCATCAGTCGCATTTGTTTCACCTGGAAGATATCAAGGTGTGAATTTTCTATGTATTTTTCAAGGATGTATTTTGAATAAGGTGTGTAGGTATTGCTGATGTGCCAGATCTCCGGATCGTTCTCCCATTTGTAGATCACATCGATATCAGCAGGTTCCATTGCCCTTAATGCAATTTCATATTCCGGATTGTTTTGCAGCCGATCTGTCATCCCGTATGAGTCCGTTAATTTGACATCATTGTTCCATCCGGTCGATGGTTTCCATGATCCTTGGCAGGTTCGTACGGATTAAAACACGGTAAATGTCCTCACCGGAACCTCCGCTCAGGTTCATCCTCGAATAATAACCGGACATGCCACCCATCAAAGCCGTAAAACCTGTATTGTCTTTTGTACTGTTCAACGGATAACCTGCATTAACAGGTTCTTCCCATTCATTGCCGTTTCTGTGGGAGAAAAAAATGTCAAGTCCTCCCATGTTGTAGTGTCCTTCTGAACTGAAATACAATGTATTATCCTGGTTTGTAAGACAGGGGCTCTCCTCATCAAACCGGGTATTAATGATCTTACCAATGTTCCTTGCTCTGCCCCATTCACCATTTTCCTTCCTGACAGTGTAATAGATGTCCTTGCCCCCCGACCCTCCTCTCCTTGAACTTGAGAAATAAAGCGTTTCACCGTCAGATGATAACCAGGCTGATGTCTCGTCGGACTTTGAATTTATTTTTCTGTTTAGCTTTTGTGCTCTGGTCCACTTGGAATCCACCCTGTGGCTGACATAAATATCACTGTTTGACGCATCCCTTTTAACGAGGTACAGCTCACTTTTGTCGGATGAAATGCACGCCGGATAAAAATCTCCGTCAGAACCTATGAAGGGATTGAGGTTTACCGGTTCAGTCCAGTATCCTTCATGCTTTACGCTGGTATACACTGCATCATAGAACTTCAGGCGCCTGACAAAATAGATTTCTTGTTCATCATCGGTAACAACGGGATGCAACTCAGAAGCGGAAGTATTGATTACACTGTCGAGAAGCAGCTCAGTCAGTTCTATCGGATGATCCTGTATGATCTTAGCCCGTTCGCAGGAAGCAATCTCATTTTCAACGATTGCCAGGTTGTAGTTTCCGTAATAAAAGGGTGAACTCACAAATTTATTATAGCTTTCCAGTGCCTCCGACAATTGATTGTTGATCCGGTAGGCTTTCCCGAGATAGAAATAGGCATGCAACGGAGCCCGGTCTTCATTGATATCTTTTGTACTGTATTTCCTTTTCTCAACGATGTTTCCCAGGGCTTTCTCCAGGTGAGGAATAGCCAGGACCTCACTTCCGGGAACATTTAAATAACATTCCCCGAGTTTGAAATGATAATTTTCGTTTTCCGGAAAATATGCAACCAGTTGCCGGTAATAATATGCTGCATCTTCGTATTCCCCACGTGCATAAAAAAATTGCGCGTCATTAAATATTTCTGTGACCAAGTCATTGGTCTGCGGCCATACATTCAAAGAGGACAGAATGGCAAGCGTTAAGAAAACAAAGCTATTTCGCCGGAAACAAACCATCGGTTTATTCTTTGAACCTAAGATCTTCTGGTACGAACGTGCTCCTGATGATGATCATGTTATTGTCCAGCCCGGTGATCTCAAGCTCAACCCTCCTGTTCAGCTTTCTGCCTTCAGGATTATCTGTGCCGTCGGGATTGGAATTTATCGCTGCAAAATCTGTTTCGCCAAGTCCCACTGCCACAAGTCTTTTTTCATTCATACCAAGATCAACGAGATAATTCAAAGCTGAAGTCGCACGCCTTTTGGACAATCCAAGGTTGTAATCAGCCTGTCCGATTGCATCCGTATGCCCTGACAGCCTGAGCTGTACTTCCGGAAATTCAGAAAGCAGGTCGTATATTTTCCTGAGTTCCTCTTTGCCGTCTTCTGTGAGCGAATGATCATCGAAGTTAAAAAATACCGGACTGAGTGCAATTTCTATCTGCGTCCTGGCTGACGGGCCAGGAACTTCAGCAGGTAATGTCTGTTCTGCTTCCAAGTCTTCTTTCTCAGCCTCCATTGGTTCAGTTTCCGCCATCTCCCTGTCAGGAAGAATCCCGGTTTCAGCTTTCACCCCGGCCGGTTCCGTCCCGGAAGCTTCAGATGCAGCTTCAACTGCCCCGGCATCCCTGCTTTCCTCCATTGCCAGTTCCTCAGTCTCCGGACGCTGTGGCAACAATTCAGCGATCAGTTCATGTAAAGGCATATCATCCGCCGGCTGAACCGCATATATATCCTCTTTGCCATAACCATCATCACGGTATAAAGAGACATAACCAATACGGTCATTATACCAGGGATAGTAAAACAGATCATCATCAGTAGTATTCACAGGGTAACCCAGATTTTCGGGAGTGCCCCAGCTTCCGTCCCTGTTCAGCCTGACCCTGAACACATCATATCCGCCAATGTTTTCATGACCCTGGGAGCTGAAATACAGAAGGCTGTCATTCTCTGTAATAAAGGGTGTATCCTCATTCAGCGCAGTATTGATAAAGGATCCCAGATTCAGCGGTTCACCCCAGATACCATCCTCCCCAAGTCCGGAAACATAGACATCCATATACCCTGATCCGCCCCTTCGGTTGCTGGTGAAATAAAGATTTTTACCGTCCGCGGAGATTGAGGCGTGTGACTCCCAGTATTTGGTATTGATGTTCTGACCGTCTACCGGCCGGGACTTTGTCCATCTGTCCCCTTCAAAAGTGCTCATATAGATGTCGCTGTTGAACGGGTCTTCCCGGGTAAGGTATAATATGGAACCGTTATAGGATACAGATGACACATACTGGTCACCATCCGATTCAATCTGAGGAGTGATGTTGACGGGGGCTGACCATCCTCCGTAACGGTATCTGGAAAAATACACGGCATCATAAAAAGGAAGTTCATTCATATAAACCATGGTTCTGCCGTCACCTGAAACGACGGCTTTGAAATTTGACGAAGTGCCGTTGATCGAATCTCCCAGGTTAGTAATACGCAGGTTGAGTGGTTGGTTCATATAACTCAGTGCAGTCTTGCAGGCAGTGATCTGCTGATCGGCAAATTGTATTTCATCAGATGTTTTTGTTACTTCTTTGAAGGTTGTATAGGCAGCAATGGCTTCATCAAGCAGGTTGTTGACCCTGTAAGCATTTCCGAGGAACAACCAGGCATCTGTCGGCGCACTTTCCTGCCTGAAAGAACTTTCCCGGTACTTTGAAGACACATCTTTCACAGCTTCAAGCAAATGCGGTATGGATCTTTCTTTTTGTCCCGGAATGTTCAGATAGCATATCCCTATTCTGTAGTTGATGTTGGCAACATTCTGGTAGCCATTGCTGTATAATTCAAGGTACTCATACAAAGCATCGGTGTATGCTTCCTGCGCAAAGAAAAATTCAGCATCCAGAAAGTGTTCCTTTAATTCAGACCTGTCAGTTTCCTGTGCATTGGCAAAAGGAAATAACATGATGAATGAGGCAAGGACCAGCGCTTTTTTCATGTGTGTATAGTTGTATTTTAATAGTCATTTGGTTGATCCCGATTTATCGGGAGATCCTTCATGTTATTAAAGCAATTCATTGCCTGTTCGTTTTCGTAAATATGCAATTTACATAAAAACGTGTTTTGTATAACAAATTTAATAATTTATCCACAGGGAAAAAAGCATGTTCTCTTTAGCACCCGCATTCCGGTCATTCACCGGAATCTTGTGTCTCCTTCCTTTGTCTCCTGAGAAAGATAATCACAATGATCAGCAATATAACGACCGTATTTGCAATAATCAGGGTATTGATCAAGGCAGTCCTGTCCAGTCCTGAGAACCATCCCTGCTCTTCCGGAATTTCTGAGCTCAGGGGATTCCTCTCAAAAAAGATCTTCAGCAGCAGGTTCAGAAGATCCTGTTCTGTAAATGCATATTCACCGGAAGCAGCAAGAAGATACTGGACCACCTCAAAAGGTCTTGAATACAGTCCGTAATCCGTAGCATACAAAGCGGAGGTGATCCTTTTATCCCCGAATTGCATCAAAAGCTCAATAAATTCAGCAACATCACTTACATCTATAATATCAATCAAAAGCTGGTAGATCATTTCCCTGTTGAATTCATGGTATTCCGATTGTCTGAGGAGGTAATTGATGAGTTTTCCGTAAGTGTCTATATTCAATCCTCTGATGTCAATTTCCTGCAAAAAGATCTTAAGCGTTCCTGCAGCTTGCTCTGCAAGTGCATTGCGGAACATCTCCACGAAATAATAAGGATCGCTGCGAATCTTTTCAATATTGTCAAGCACTTCTTTCCGCGTATATCCATTGGATTCCGAATGCCCCAGCAAGTAGGTGACCAGTTCATTAGAATTGCGTATGTTCTGATCCCGGAGATTGAGTCTGGCAACAGTTGTGCGCAATGAATCGACAGATAAATTCAAAAGACTCATCTCCAGAAAGTTAACATCCATCTCAACAGCTGACCTTTTCAGTGCCGTTTCAAGTTCGGACCGGGTGAACTTTCCTTCCACCAACCCCTTCATGATCTGGTCTGCAATTGATGTAACATCAGAAAATTCAGATGAATTTTGTTTCATTTCCTCCAGATAACCGGCAAGATCGCCTGTGGAATATGATTGCAGCAGTTCAATTACCGACAGTGCGTGGCGGTCGGTTGCCGTGATCCTGTAAAGCGCATCATGCAGTTCATCTGAAGTATAATGATCCTGTTCAGCATTCCCCAAAAGATAATCCAGCAAAGTTTCAGGTGTATATTTGTCAACTGACTGCATAAGAATCCTGTCAACAGCCCGGATGATGCTGTCGGTCGACTGGTCCTTCAGTTCATCAACGAAATAATTGAAATTTTTCTGAACCAGGTATCGGGTGACAAGAGCATCCACTTCTTCTGCAGTGAAATCATTTTCATCCCCGTGTGCAACAAGATAATCATACAATTCACCGATCGTACCGAACTGCAGTTCCTGAAGGTCAATTCCCTGAAGGTATCCGGCGAGATTTCCTTCTGCCAGTGAACCGAGAACCACATAGCGGCTTGTATCCGATCTCACCTTTTGCTCCAGGATCGCAACAGCGGCAGGTTCTTCAATTTCCGGTATATAATTTACGGTTATTTCCAGCGAATTGCTGAACCCTTCCTGATTGGTCACGGTAAACCGAAGTACATTCTCACCCTGAAAAGGTTTCAGCATGTATATGAATCTTTTCTGGTCAACATCAAAATTCTCAGTTTTTAAGGGCTGACCGTTCACAATTGTTTCAACATCCAGTTCCGTATCAATTTCAATTTCCAGTTCAATGGGGATAGACTGGTTTGTAGCAACATCGTAAGACCTGATCTTCGCAGTAATCAGCGGAAGATCAGGTTGTTTAACGCCCTCAGAAGGTCCGGCAGAAACGGCTTCGGCCGGGGACGCAGGACTGAAGGTCATTGAATGTGCGATTACATTTGACGGATTGTCTGCAGGAATTGATATATCTTCTGAAGCCAGTACAACATCCTGATCGCTGATCTGCAGCTCAAAATCACCGGATAATGCATCCAGTGTATAGGTTCCTTCAGCATTCATGTTGCCCTGATCAACAACTTCCTTTGTCCGGGCATTGATCAATTTCACAACATGCCGGGTCAGATCAGTACTGATGTTCCCCTCAACCCGGGCAATCCCGTTCAGGATAAATTTCCTCGGATGAAGGTCAGTAAAAACCTCCATCCTGTAAACATCGGCAAGACCATAAGAATCGTCCGCATTATATCTTGAAAAGTAAGCATATGCACCGTCCCGGGTCGGCACGAAAAAACGGTCATCGTTTGTTGTGTTTAAAGGATATCCCGCATTTACAGGAACAGACCACTGTCCGTTATTGAGCCTGGTACTGTAAAAAACATCATATCCGCCCATATTGTAGTGTCCCATGGAACTGAAATAAAGCGTCGAGCCCCCATTGGTTACAAAAGGTGTGTCTTCATTGTATTTCGTATTGATGACGGGACCCATATTAATGGCCGGACCCCAGTCACCTCCCTCTTTACGTTCCGATTTGTAGATGTCAAGTCCTCCGTAACCACCCTTTCTGTTGCTTGTGAAGTATAGTGTTCTGCCATCCGCTGAAATGGAAGCATGGGATTCCCAGTATTTTGTGTTGATGTTGTCGTTCAGTTTTTCCAGTACGGACCATTGATTATTCTCACGTTTGCTTACATAAATATTGCCATCAAAATCATCGCTGCGGTAAACGAAAAGTTCATCACCTTCATAAGAAATTCCCGTAACATAAGTATTTCCGTCAACGCCAAAAGAGGATGTGAGATTGACCGGATAGCTCCATGTCCCGTTCTCTTTCAAGCTGTAAAAAACGGCATCATAAAACTGAAGCCTCCTTGTGAATACCAGAACTGATTCATCACCTGATACAACGGGATTGATTTCTTCAAACCGTTCATTGATCATTCCGCCCAGATTTGTCGATGTGAAATAAACCGGCCTTGACCGCAAAGCTTTTGCGACCTCACAGGCCTCAATTTGTGCTTCGACCAGTTCAGAATCATAGACCACCGGATCAAGGATCTCCAGAAAATACTCATATACTTCAATGGCATCATCCAGCATGTTGTTCACCCGGTAAGCATTCCCCAGGTAATAATATGCTTCCTGCGGCGCCATCCGCTCCCTGTGGTTGTTGATCCGGTATCCCGGACTTGTTCCCTTAATGGCCTTTTCCAGATAGGGTATTGCTTTGCTGACCTGATAGGGATCATTCAGGTAACAGACCCCTATCTTGTAATTGATGTTATTATTGTCAGGATCCTGCTGCAGCAGCTTCTGGTATAAAGGCAGTGCTTCTTTAAACTCCTCAAACAGAAAGTAAGATTCAGCCTCAAGAAACAATTCCTTAAAGTTGTCCTCGTCCTGCGCAAAAGCATGATAACTGAACAATGAGGCAAAAATCAATATACAAAATGAATATCGGATACGGAAGGGTATTATCATAATTCAAGGTGTGATCAAACAAATTTAACAAATAAAAGCAATTCACGAATCATCATTTGTATGTAATAGTTGTCAATTTATTAACTATTTGTTAAACAACTTCTATTTCTGTAGCGGGAATCAAATCATTCCCGATTTATTGATTTCCGGCGTGAAAACCGGCTTTTCTTCCCAGATTGCGATATGAACGCAGTATGATGCTGAGGTCATTGAAGATTTTATAATCTTTTGCATAAAGCAGGTTCAGGTTTTCTATCGCTTCAGGTGACATGACAGCTGAATTCATTGCGTCAGCGGGTGTCAGAACACCTTTTTTGAGTCCGGGCAAATCGGTTTGGCTGTCTGAGAACTGATCATAGCTTACCCATGAGGCAAAACCCATTAAGATCACCCCAATATTGCAAAAGTAACCGCGGGGATTCTTCACAACAAAAATCATAAGCGGACTGATGAGAAAAAGGAACAGTGCAACTGCAATGTCGAGCATACGCTTCTTTCTTATGTTCAGGCTCTTTGAGAGTGTGTTGGAATGCACCACATAAAGGTCTCCCGTTGTATTGACTGAACTGCTGCCGATAATGGAAAGGCCTTCGGGCTGGGCAATTTTAAATTCAACATGGGCACCGCTACAATACAACATAGTTTTAATAATGCTTTTGGATGTCAGGTCACCGGCACAAAAAATGATTTCCTCAATCCGGTTTATGCTGACAATCTCCATGATTTGTCCGATATGTCCGATATACCCGTCAGGAACAGTTTCAGCCGGAATCGGATGAACGCATCCGGCCAGGTCGCATTTTGTTGATGTCTGTTTGAGAATGTCCCGGACACTTTTGTATGCTTCCATACTGCCGATGATGATTGTGCGTTTATCTCTTGTGCGCAATTCAAGTTTGAAATTTCTGCTGTCCATCAGACTGAACAGAAAACGTATCAGCAATGAAGAAATGAACATCCAGACTGTCCCGATCAGAATTAAAGCCCTTGAAAATCTTAAATGTTCCGGCAACAAAGCATAAACGATCAGAATAATTACAGTTCCGGTCATGACTCCCTTAATAAGATTCGACGATCTGACCAGTTTTTCATACCCCCCGGAGAAATAAATGGAGAGTGTCCAGACCAGAATGTATGCAGGCACTATGTAATACAGATATTCCCGGGGATAGTTACCGTTGTTGCCAAAAAGATGCCTTGCCCAGAGCGGAAGGAAAAAATAATATCCGGCAAAAACAACCAATGCATTCACCAGAGGATTCATGATGCTGAGGATATACCGCTTTATTATGGAAACTAAAGCCCTGAAATAGATCGCTGTACGGATGAGTATGGCATAATAACGGGCAACGTTCTTTGAAAAATGCTTGCGGGCAAAAATAATCATCGCCTGATAAAACAACATCACATAATTTATGCTGCTTTTCTTTGTGCTTTCACCTTTATAGTGTATGATTGTGGTTTCAGGGTAGTAATAATTCACATATCCTTTGTTTTTAATGCGGTATGAAAGATCAATATCTTCACCATACATAAAGAAATTTTCGTCGAGCAAACCCGATTGATCAAGTGCCGTCCGGCGTATGAACATAAAGGCGCCTGAGATCACATCCACTTCATGAACATGCTCCCTGTCGAGATATCCGAGCGAATAGCGGCCGAATCTCCTCGACTTTGGAAACAGGGCAGAAAATCCGAAGATTTTGTAAAATGCCACTTCAGGAGTAGGAAATGCCCGCTTGGATTCGGGAAGGAATCTGCCTTTCCCGTTAATCATCTTAACACCAATTGCTCCTGCTTCAGGATGCGATTCCATGAATTCAAAACATTTCATGAAGGTATCTTCCTGAACAACGGTATCAGGATTGAGCAGAAGCACATACTTTCCCCGGGCAAGACTGATACCCTGGTTGTTGGCCTTTGCAAATCCGTTATTTTTCGGGTTTTTAATCAGTGTTATCCATGGAAATTTTTCCCTTACCATTTGTACTGAACCGTCAACAGAATTGTTGTCAACTACGATGATCTCTGTCCGGATTGCAGCAGCCGAGCGGATAACAGCATTCATACATTGTTCAAGGAAATACTTAACGTTGTAACTTACTATAATAACTGACAGGTCCATTTAAAGCTAGTAAAATCAGCAATGACAACAGGAATATCAATTCACAGGCAAT
Source organism: Bacteroidales bacterium (assembly GCA_016926205.1). Taxonomy (GTDB): domain Bacteria; phylum Bacteroidota; class Bacteroidia; order Bacteroidales; family UBA10428; genus UBA5072. Next base: position 16,273 of record JAFGPB010000069.1, on the reverse strand, counting down.
GATCTCAGCAGAACAATGTGGTTCTTTACGGGATATCCGGTATTGCTTTGGCACATTCCATCAGGACCATCCTGCATGCATTGTTGTTCCCCATTGTACAGGCCTTGTGAAAATACGGGCATGCATTTGTCTGATCTGAAAGTCTGAAGTATGACATGCCAAGATTAAAATACAACGCATCATTTACCACATCGCGTTCCAGGGTTTTTAAAAAGTCTTCTATAGCAGCATGATAATCCTGGAGTTCGTAATTCAGAAGTGCACGGCTGTGATAGGCACCGGCTATACTGTCGTTCAATTCAATTGATCTTGAAAAATCTGCCATGGCCTGTTCATATTTCACAAGGCTCATAAAGGCAATACCCCTTCCCAGATAAATTTTGTATGCATCTTTTTCATCCTGCAAAGCCAATGCCCGGTTAAAATCCTCAATAGCTTTTGCATAACGTCCCCGGTTGTTATGGACAATTCCTCTTAAGTATAACAATTCCGGATCACCGGAGAATTCCCTGATGGCAGCATCCGCCAGCCTTAAAGCTTCCTTGTCATCGTTCTTCAGATAGTAGATGTTGACCTGTTTGCGGATTGCAGGCAGACTTGACGGATCGATCTGCAATGCTTCCATGGTCTTTTCAAGGGCCTGATCAAGCTGATGGGTTCCGATATAAACATCCGCTTCGGAAAGCAGATCCTTTACCCTTGCATTTTCCTGTGCAATCAGATCACTTCCCGGAAACAAAAACAAGCAGGCAAGAATAATACCTGATCTCATACAGATCATCCGGTAAACATTTTAATCAGAGTATGAAAATAATAAATATTGTTCAATTGTTATGTCGTCTGCCTGTACAATCATGCAAACCATTCTGCATGATTTCCTCTTCTTCATTCCCAGCCAGGCATTATCTCGCCATTTTCTTAAAATCAGTTTCCAGCAGTCCGTCCGGATTTTTATTGCTGATCATATGGTAGTCGAAATAATAAAAACTGGCATTTGCAGCTCCGATGACAATTTTATAGGAACGTGCATTAATTTTTGTTCCTTCCGGCCCGACTTTATGCAGAAAAACCACATCAGGATCCCTGCGTTCTATGGCTTCTTTAATATCTTCCATTGTAACCAGCTGAAATTTATATGGATAAATCTTCCGAATGATTGTGACATTCCTGATCTCCGGAGCGATTTCCTCTTCAAGAAGATAAAGGATTTTATCCCTGATCTCCCTGATGTTGTTGTTATAGTATTTGAGTACGTTTGACGATACAATTTCAGGATGTTCGCGAATCAGCATGACGTGATTCTGAATGAATCTCACCAGAACCGCCAGCTTAAAGGAGTACCGGTCTTCATCCACATTATGGTAGGCCAGAGGTACCGAAGCCAAATCAGGCATTTCATTCAGCCTGAAATAGTCTCCACCCAGAGACAGGTGGAGAAATTTATAACGGGCATCGGTTTTGTCATTCTCAAAAGTAACCTGTGAAGTATAAATAAAGGAACAGGCCGGATCGAATCTTTTTGCCTCAAATTCTTCAACTGAAATGAAGTCATAATCAGTAACCTTCCATTCCTGTGCCATAACACCGGTGATGATTGTATTATATTCACTTAACGGACTGGCATCAAGAACCACCAGGGTCCTGGTATTGAAAAATGCTGTTATATCCTCTCTGGATGGAACATAGCTTTGCGCAGACAATACCGGGATAACCAGCAGAAGGCACCAGGCAATCAGAATCTTCTTCATAAGATCAATAGTAATTTTATACATCCAAATACATGAATAACTTTCAGATATCAGGAAAATAAAGCGGATTCCGGTCGTTGAATTTTCTGATATACAGAAATTTGCTCTGTCTTCTCTTTCTTCTGCTGAGTGATAAGTATTCATCATGCAATTCAGGGTCGCTCATGAGCAGAACTTCTATTTCGGGAACATCATAATCCAGAATATTACCGGTTGTGAAATCCAGCAGGTACTGCCTCATTTCTGTTGTTCTCCTGTCGGGGTAATATCTGTAGGGACTGTAATAGGGGTAATAATAGGGTGAACCATAAGGATTATAAGGATTGTAATAACTATTGTATGTGGTGAGACTGGCAACAAAATGACAGATCTTCCCGATATAGGTGATCCGGTAAAAGTCGTCGTTGATATTGATGTGCAATATTCCGTTCCGGGAGTAACCCCACAGGTCCCTCACCTGCATTTCCTGGACAGTCCCGAGCTGATCAAAATATTGTATTATCTTGTATTGCAGGATTTTATCATAAAAATCCGGATCATCATAGGAAACCGGACTGATGATCATGGATACAGGTATCGGATTGTTCTGCTGAACCTGTTCAAAACTGAGAAACAGTCCGTCCCGGAATTTAAATTCCGGGGTATACTGTATCAACCGCGACGTATCCTGCTGAGCGGATACCCATGCAGTAAAGCATAAAAACGATGTCAATAAAATCAGGCTTTTCATTAAAGTCTTTCCTCCACCGGTTGCTCTCATACTGTAAAATTAACCCATATTTCTTAAAGTATAAAACCTGTTGAAAGGAATTCAATGAACAGACAGTTCATAGTTTTATAACTGAATTCTGCAAATATTTATTATTTTTAACTGTTTTTATATTAAGAAACGAACAAATTATTTGCCAAAGAACCATACAACAAGAATGAATCCACTGTATTTGTTGCTGGACCGGCTGACGAAAAAACTTGAACAACAGTCTGATCTTGAAGTAGTCAACAAGATCTTATTCATCTATCTTTACCACATCACCTGTACCGCTACATGTATTTTATTCGGAATCCTGGCACTGACCTCCGGAAATACTGCATTATCAATCGTATTGCTGGCAGCTGCAGCTGTTCTGATCATGAATCTGGTCTTTTATCATTTCACCAAGCATCAGCAAACCTGTAAGCACATTCTCACCCTGCTGGCAGCTGTTGTGATGTTATACCTGCTTTATGCAGGAGGCACTTCCGGTACCGGTTTTATGTGGAGTTTGTTTTTCCCGGTCTTTGCAATACCTTTATTCGGCTTAAGCCGGGGCAATGTGGTTTCTTTCGTCTTTTTTCTTGTGGTCATCGCGTTTTTATCCTTGCACCAGCAATTCGGGGGATCACAGGAATATACCGCTGCTTTCTCCCTTAGGCTTGTTGGTGCATATGCCATCATTCACCTGATGATTTATTTCCATGAATACCTGAAACTCCATAACAATCAGGTGCTTACTCGGTCAGTCATCGAATCCAGAAATGAGATCAGACAAAAGGAGGATTTCTTGTCAAAATTGTCACACCAGATCAGGACACCACTAAACAATCTAACAGTTGTTTCCAACCTTGTAAATAAATCCAGGCTTGATCCTGACCTGCGTGATCTGTTCGATACCATCATGGCATCGACAATCAATCTGATCAATGTGGTCAATAACATCGTTAAAGTCTCTGAGGTAAAAATCGAGAAAGAGATAAGCAGTCAGGTAAGTTTTGACCTGTCTGCTTCCATTGAGAGTATTTTCAAATTGTTCAGGGATCAGTACAAAGACCGTATCGAGATTGTGCTGGATTTCTCAAAAAACATCAAAACCAATTATATTGGTGATCCGATAAGGGTGAAACAAATATTCCTCAACATTATTGAAAATGTTATTAAGTCAAATCCCGACCAAAAGATCACCATAGAAGCAGAGGTTGATATCGAGGAAGACCGGGAACAGGAAACAGCAATGACTTTTACCGTTAAATGTCCGCTTCTGCGACTGGAATCGGACGATTACGGCAATTATTATGCCAGACCCAGTCCTGAACTTATTCGTGAAGGGACCTACCAGCCTGATGATTACTTTATTGATTTCATCATCGCAAGGAAGATCATTGAATATTATGGTGGTGAACTTGAAATCTCGACTTCAGACAACTTTACTTCCATGACATTCGGATTGACTCTGAAAAAGGACACCCATTTTACAGGGTATAAAAAAACGGAACCGGACAGGGAAGTAACCCGGTTGCTTCAGGTCAAACATAAGGTCGCGCTGAAGGATTCCAACATTTTGCTTGTAGAGGACAATGCCATCAATCAGAAGATTCTGATTTTGAGCTTGAAGAATCTGGTAAAAAACATTGATGTTGCCCATAATGGAAAGGACGCCCTTGACAAGTTCGGGTCGGTCAAGTACGATCTCATCCTGATGGATATTCAGATGCCGGTCATTAACGGTATTGTCGCAACGAAAAAAATACGGGAACTGGAATCCTCTTCAAATACACAGACACCCATAATAGCCATTACCGCAAATGCCCTTTCAGGTGACAAGGAAACCTGTCTGGCAGCCGGTATGAATGATTACATCAGCAAACCTTTTCAGGTCGATCTCCTGGTTCAGAAAATGAAAAATCTGCTTGAAGCCGGGGAAAATGATACCTGATCCGGTTAAAAGTCTATTTTAATACCGATGATCAGGATGTCATCAACCTGTTCCTGTTCACCCCTCCACTCGATCACATTATTCTCAAGGATCTCCCGCTGCTTTTCCATGCTAAGCTTATGCAAATTCAGCAGCAGATGTTTGAAACGGCGGTATTTGTATTTTTTACCGTCAGGACCCCCAAACTGATCTGCAAATCCGTCGGAAAAGATGTAGATGATGTCTTCTTCCTGTAATGGTATGATGTGATTCTTAAAGGTTTGATCCATGAAATTCGTTTCATCCAGTCCGATTGCAAACCTGTCTCCTTTTATCTCGGTAATTTTATCATCACGTATAAGGTACAACGGATTGAAAGCTCCGGCAAACTCCAGGATTTTGTTCTTTTTATCTATTGAACAGAATGCGACATCCATACCGTCCCGAAGTACGACATTATCGACATCCTTGAAGATCTCATGAAAATCCTCATTGAGTCTGTTCAGGATATCCGAAGGCCTGGTCATTCCCTCAATGCTGGTAATTTTCCGGAACAGTTCAAATCCGATTATTGACATAAACGCACCCGGAACACCATGTCCTGTGCAGTCCACAGCAGCAAGAAATGTCTTGTTGTACATGGTATTGATCCAGTAAAAATCACCGCTTACAATGTCTTTTGGCATGTACAGAATAAAAGACGACGGAAAGAGTGACTTGAGCATTTTGTAAGGAGGCAGCATGGCTGTCTGGATCCGTTTGGCATAATTGATGCTGTCGGTGATGCTTTTGTTCTTTGTGCTCAGCTCCTCCTTCTGTTCCATGATCTGCTTTGCGATCATCTCTTTCTCCATGCTTTGCCTGTTCTTATGGGAAATCCAGACCATCCATTGTCTGAACAGAACAACAAGAAGTCCGGTCAACAGTACTCCATATATGATCAAAGCCGCCGTGGATGTCCAGAAAGATCCTTCGATGACAATAACGAGCCGGTCACCATCAGGATTCCAGACCATATGAGAATTGGAACCTTTGACACTGAATACATACTTCCCTTGAGATAAGGGATTCAAAATGACATAAGGCTGTGAGATGTTGCGGTAGGATTCAGGCGCACTGCCCGTTTTTGCAAACGCATAGCTGAAACGGTTGTTTTCAGGATTTGAAAGATCCAGCACCGCAAAATTTATCTGCAGGGCATTCTTTCTCATGGGCAATATTATCGTATCAGGAACTTCGAAACATATTTCTTCTTTTAGTTCATTTTCAATCCAGTAAATTCCGGTGATCACCACATCATGATATCTGGTACGGGGCTCGACCGATGCTATGCTTACGCGGGACAGTCCATGGTCACCTCCCACATATACATTTCCTGACGGATCTGCTGTGGAGGCATTGTATGAATAATTGACCGGACCGTCGCCTGGATCAAAAAACAACAGGGCATTTCTGTCATAATAATACAATCCCACATCCGTTCCGATCCAGATACTGCCATACTGGTCAAATGCAATGGTCTTTACTGCCGAATTTATAAGCTCCTGATCATTCAGTGCAGTGAATTCCCTCCTGTTAACATCAAAACTGTATAGACCCCGGGAGGTGCCGATCCAGAAATAATCAGGCGTTTCTGCTACGATCGTATATATTTTTTTGTTTTCGGTATTCAGCAGCGCTTTGTCATAAGGAGTATATTTATAAAAGCTTTCCTCTTCAGGATTGTACAAAATGATACCGTTGTCGGTACCCAGCCACAGATTGTTTCGGCTGTCCAGGGCGATGTCATAGACCTGCCTCAGTACAAGACTGTCACTGCCGCTTTTTAAAGCAGTCATTCTTTGATGTGTGGCTTCGTCCCTCCGCAATACCTGAAGACCGTCCGAAGTGCCCATCCAGATCCTTCCTGCTGTATCCTGCAGCATGCAATTGATCTGATCACCACGGAACAGTTCATCCCTGATAAAAGGATATCCTGCTTCCCAATCCGTCTGTTCCGATCCGTAACGATCATAAAGATTCAGACCGTGGGCTTTCACCACCATTACGTCACCTGTATTGCTGAACCGGTAAAATCCCGTTACCTTATCATCGGTGAGAGTTTGCTTTCTGATAATGCCGGATGTACTTGTGTTTACAATGTCAAATGCACCGCTTTCATATCCGACCCAAAGCTGGTCTTCCTCTGCGGCATACAATGCTGTAACATGATTCTCCGTAAGTTTAAGATTGCTGCTCACAGTGTTGTAATTCCTGACCAGCAGGTCAGATTTCCTTAATTTCAGAATACCGTTTGATGAAGCACTCCAGATGTTTCCAAAGGCATCTGATACCGCTGAAAATAGTTTTATTTCAGAAGAAGCATAAACATTTGTAAATTGTTCCCGGTGCAAATCAAAAATCTCTATTCCGCTTCCAGTGACCACGAGAATACTCCCTTCCGCATGATGCGAAATGCTGACTATTTCATTCCCCGGGTTGGACCGGCCGGTATTTTCAGGATAGAATGTCCTGATGTTGAAGTTTACAGGATCAAACCTGTTGAGTCCGTTTGCCGTGCCAATCCATATCGTGCCTTCCTGCTCGACAAAAAGACAGTTCACATGAGGATTACTTAAAGCAGCCTGGGTATTCCCGGATATCAGTTCAGTGAAATTTCCCGACTGTCTGTTCAGCATCAGTGGTCCGCTGCTGCTGCCTATCCATATGCTTCCACCCTGGTCAGCAGTTATGCAGGTGATAGAATGACCCTTAAATCCCTGAGGCAATGCGTAAGATTCCGAGTACTGGCCGGATTTTATTTCGGTCAGATAAGCATCCGTCAGTACCCAAACCGTATTTTCCGCATCAATGTATATATCAATAATTTGAGAAGAAGCCGATAGGTTTTTTTCAAAGGATTCCCGGTTGTAATATAAGATTTCACCCGTGTTTAAATCATACATGCCCGTTCCGGTATTGTTGAGGAACCATATATTCCCCTTTTCGTCATCGGCCAGTCTCAGTATTTCAAATGATTCCCTGAGGGGACCGGGAGACCTGTCAGTCATTACCTGTTTGAAGCCATAACCGTCATAACGGTTCAGTCCGTTTTTGGTGGCAGCCCACAGGTAGCCCCTGTGATCAATCATGACATCATGAACAAAGTGAGAAGACAGTCCCTCTTCAATAGAAATGATTTCAGGCTGTAAATAGTTCTGACCGGAGATACAAAACGGCAGAAAAAGCAGCATTGCGAATGCTATAGGATATGCACGGCTGACTGGCATATTCAGATCATTATATAAAAGAACTAAATTAAACAACAAATCAAAACAAACAAAGGGATTCAGTATAATTCCCCGGTGCCGGCTTACAAAAACCGTGCTGCCTATACCGAAATTAAAGTAAAATGACCTGCTGTTTTCTGTTATGTGCAGGTCATTTCATTTATGGAAACTCTATGCGCTCAAAAGATGCTTTATCTTTTGTGGCCATATATGGCCATGTCTCCCAGTTCTTCCTCTATACGAAGCAGCTGATTGTATTTGGCCATCCGGTCTGAGCGGCTCAAAGATCCGGTTTTTATTTGTCCCGAATTGGTTGCCACCGCGATATCGGCAATAGTTGCATCCTCTGTTTCACCAGAACGGTGTGATGTCACGGTCGTCCATCCTGCCCTGTGTGCCATTTCAATTGCATCCAGGGTTTCTGACAGACTGCCGATCTGGTTTACTTTGATCAGAATAGAATTTGCACAATCCATGTCAATTCCTTTCTTCAGAAAATCGACATTGGTAACGAACACATCATCTCCCACAAGCTGACAACGTTTTCCAACCGCATCATTGAGCAGCTTCCATCCTTCCCAGTCGTTTTCTGCCATACCATCCTCGACGGAATCGATCGGATATTTGCCGATCAGGGTTTCAATGTATTTCACCTGTTCGGCAGGGGATCTCACAGCACCTTTATCCCCTTCAAACTTTGTATAATCGTATTTTCCGCTGGTAAAAAATTCTGATGCAGCGCAATCGAGGGCGATTGCCACCTGACCGCTGTCCTCCTTTCGTCCAGGCTTATAACCAGCGGCTTCAATGGCCCTGAGAATGGATTCGAGCGCATCTTCAGTCCCGTTAAGTGACGGAGCGAAACCTCCTTCATCGCCAACAGCAGTGCTCAAACCCCTATCCTTAAGAACCTTTTTTAAGGAATGAAACACCTCTGCCCCCATTCGCAGTCCTTCCCGAAAACTGCCGGCCCCGATTGGTCTGATCATAAACTCCTGAAATGCAATGGGAGCATCACTGTGGGAGCCTCCGTTAATGATGTTCATCATGGGTACCGGAAGTACTCTGGCATTGGTTCCGCCGATATACCGGTAAAGCGGCAGGTCATGATAAATTGCAGCAGCTTTTGCAACTGCAAGTGAAACACCAAGAATGGCATTTGCGCCAAGATTGCTTTTCGTGCGGGTGCCGTCAAGGGCAATCATCCTGTTGTCAATTGCAACCTGATCAAGGGCATTCATTCCGATGATCTCCCTGCTGATCTTTGTGTTAACATTTTCAACAGCTTTAAGTACACCCTTGCCCAGGTACCTCCTTTTATCACCGTCACGCAATTCAAGTGCTTCATTTTCTCCAGTGGAAGCACCCGACGGTACGGCAGCGCGTCCCTGAAAACCGCTTTCCAGCGTGACTTCAACCTCAATTGTCGGATTGCCTCTTGAATCAAGAATTTCACGTGCATGAACATGTGCAATTTGTCCCATATCTGAATGATTTTAAGTTAAAAAAATGTATTCAAAAAAATAAGGGATAAAGATATTGAAAATCCTTGTCCCTTGTCATTAAATAGCCGGCAATTGCCATATTTATTCCCGGTCAGTTTCTTCTTCCCCTCCTGCAGGTGTGTCACCAGAATCCGGGTCCTCTGCACCGGACTGTTTCACTTCATCCGTTTTCGGGATTTCGATTTCAGTCGTGTTGGCTTTGGATTCCGATGGCTGCGTATCTTCTGATTTCACCTCATCCTGCTGTTCCGTCCTGATCCGGATTTCATCTTTCCTGCCTGGAGCAACAACTACTTCCGGTTTTGTATCCGGACTACCGGGCTCTTCCTCTCCGGATTCTTTTTCTTTCCTGACAGCTGATTTAACCTGACCGGTTTTCTTTTCAACTTCTGCACCGGGCTTTTTCTTTGAACCCCTGCGGCTTCTGCGGGTAGTTTTACCTTCTGTCGCAGTTTTGGCAGCCAGCATGCTTTCATTGAAGTCAACCAGTTCTATGTAACACATCTCAGCTGAATCACCCGCACGGTTTCCGGTCCTGAGTATGCGTGTATAACCGCCGGGCCTTTCCATAATCCTGGGTGACACTTCACGGAACAGTTCAGTAACCGCATTTTTATCTTGCAGATAACTGAAAGCCAGCCTTCTGGAATGTGTTGTGTCTTCCTTTGATTTGGTGATGATTGGTTCAATAAACACCCTTAATGCCTTTGCCCTGGCAACTGTTGTCATAATACGCTTATGCATGATCAGTGAAGTTGCCATATTGGACAGCATTGCTTTACGGTGTGCACTTTTTCTTCCCAGCGCATTGATTTTATTGTTGTGTCTCATATCAATCGTAAATTAAATCAACCGGTAACTTTACCTTAATTAGTACTATTTTGCAACTCCTGATTCCTGATTAATCTTTATCCAGTTTGTATTTGGAAGTGTCCATACCGAATGAAAGACTCATGGTTTCGAGAAGCTCGTCAAGTTCTGTAAGCGATTTCTTTCCAAAATTCCTGAATTTCAAGAGGTCATTTTTGTTGAACCTGACCAGGTCGCCCAGTGTTTCAACTTCAGCAGCTTTGAGACAGTTTAGGGCTCTTACCGAAAGATCAAGATCAACCAGTTTGGTTTTCAGCAACTGCCTCATATGAAGCACCTCTTCATCAAATTCTTCATTTGCAGCTCTTTCATCCGAATCCAAAGTGATCTTTTCATCAGAAAAGAGCATGAAATGATAGATCAGAATTTTGGCAGCTTCTTTCAGGGCATCCTTGGGATGGATGGATCCGTCCGTTTGTATTTCCAGCAAAAGTTTCTCGTAGTCGGTTTTTTGTTCTACCCGATAATTCTCCACAAAATATTTTACATTCTTAATGGGTGTGAATATTGAATCCACGGGTATCAATCCGAATTCTGCGTCAAAGGGCTTGTTTTCCTCTGCTGATACATATCCCCTTCCCTTATTGATGTATATCTCCATGTGAAGTTCCACATCTTTTTCCATATGGCAGATTTCCTGTTCAGGATTCAGCACTTCAAAACTGCTTAAGAAACGATTCAGATCGCCGGCCTTAAACACATCCTGGTCGGAGATCGTAATCATGATCTTTTCGTCACTGACATCCTCGATCAGGTTTTTAAAACGGACCTGCTTCAGGTTGAGCACGATTTCAACTACGTCTTCGATCACTCCTGCGATGGATGCAAACTCATGCTCCACACCATCAATTTTGACAGCTGTTATTGCATAACCTTCAAGGGAAGACAACAGGATCCTCCTTAACGCATTACCGATTGTAATGCCATAGCCGGGCTCGAGAGGTCTGAATTCAAAACTTCCGGACTTATCGTCCGATTCTATCATGATCACCTTGTCGGGTTTCTGAAAAGCTAAAATGGCCATTAGTTTTAGAATTACGATTATTTTGAATATAATTCAACAATTAATTGTTCCTTAATGGTTTCAGGGATCTGATCACGTTCAGGTTGATTCAGGTACTTGCCGGTCATGGATGCCGGATCCCATGTTAACCATGATACATTAACCCTGCGGGAACTTAAGGAATCCTGAATGATCTCAAGTGATTTTGATTTTTCGCGGACACCAATAACATCACCAGGTTTAACAATAAAGGAAGGTATGCTCACTACATCTCCGTTCACGGTAATGTGACGGTGTGAAACAAGCTGTCGTGCACCCGAGCGTGTAGGTGCTATGCCCATTCTGAAAACCAGGTTATCGAGCCTTGATTCCAGCAACTGCAACAAAACTTCACCCGTAACACCCTTGCTTCTCGAGGCTTTGTCAAACAGATTGGCAAACTGACGTTCAAGCAAGCCATAAGTGTATTTGGCCTTTTGTTTTTCACGAAGCTGCAGACCGTATTCCGACAGTTTTCTTCTTTTCTTGTTGATTCCATGGTGCCCCGGCGGATAGTTCTTTTTATCAAAGCTCTTATCTGGTCCGTAGATCGGATCACCGAATTTTCTTGCAATTTTGGTTCTTGGTCCGGTATATCTTGCCATTTTTATTAGGAATTATGTAAACATATTGTGGTTTGTGCCTGAATGTATTCCGCAGGGTTTATTATACGCGTCTCCTGCCAGGGGGACGGCAACCATTGTGGGGGAGCGGAGTTACGTCCACGATCTCAATGACTTCAATGCCGGCCGTATGAATGGTTCTGATCGCGGATTCCCTTCCGGAACCGGGTCCCTTGACAAAGACCTTCACTTTACGCAACCCGAGATCGAAGGCTGTTTTTGAGCAGTCAGCCGCTGCAACCTGTGCCGCATAAGGTGTGTTTTTCTTGGATCCCTTAAATCCCATTTTTCCTGCTGAAGCCCATGATATCACCTGTCCCTGACTATTTGTCATGGAGATGATAATATTGTTGAAAGAAGCATGTATATGAGCCTGACCGACAGGATCAACCCTTACAACCTTCTTTTTTGAGGTTCCTGTTTTTTTAGCCATATTTCAATTCTTATTTGGTAGCTTTCTTTTTGTTCGCAACGGTTTTTCTGCGCCCTTTTCTGGTACGGGCATTGTTCTTTGTACTTTGTCCCCTTACCGGAAGACCAATACGGTGACGGATTCCCCTGTAACTTCCGATATCCATCAGGCGTTTGATATTCAGCTGAATCTGGGAACGCAGCTCACCCTCAACCTTGAAATTGTCATTGACAATTTTTCTGATCAGGTTGACCTGGTCATCACTCCAGTCCTTTACCTTGATATTCCTTTCAACACCGGCTTTTTCAAGGATTTTTTGTGCTGAACTCCGGCCTATGCCATAGATATATGTAAGGCCAATTTCACCCCTTTTGTTCTTTGGTAAGTCAACACCTACTATTCGTGCCATATTATTCTATATTTATTGTGGTCATAAATTACCCCTGACGCTGTTTGTACTTGGGATTCTTTTTGTTAATCACGTACAATTTTCCTTTCCTGCGGACGATCTTGCAGTTGACGGTGCGTTTTTTCACAGATGCTCTAACTTTCATTTTTCCTCAATTGTGTTATTTATACCTGAATGTTATTCTACCTTTTGTCAGATCATACGGTGACATTTCAACCCTTACCTTGTCACCAGGCAATATTTTAATATAATGCATTCGCATCTTACCGGATATATGTGCCGTGATGATATGTCCGTTTTGCAATTCAACCCGGAACATTGCATTGGATAAGGCTTCCTTTATCAAGCCATCCTGTTCGATTGACGGTTGTTTTGACATATGGTAACCCGTAAATTATATTTTAGTAGCATGATCCGTTTTTTCAATGTAATCAAATGTCGAAAGGATATCCGGACCGTTGCTGCCGACTGCAATGCACAATTCAAAATGTGCTGACGGCAAATGATCGGCCGTGGATACTGTCCAGCCATCGGGACTGTGAACGATTTCCTTACGGCCCATATTGATCATGGGTTCAATACAGAGCACCATTCCCTCCTGTAACCGTACACCCTGTCCTCGTTTCCCATAATTCGGCACTTCCGGCGCTTCGTGCAATCCCTTTCCAATCCCGTGTCCCACCAGTTCACGCACAACAGAATACCCGTTCTTCTCACAATAGTTCTGTACGGCATAGCCGATATCCCCGGTTCGTTTTCCTGCAACAGCCTGTTCAAGTGACTTAAAGAGGGCTGCCCTGGTCGTCTGCAAAAGAGACCTGACAGCTTCTGAAATCTCACCGACAGCGAACGTGTAGGCAGAATCTCCGTAAAAACCATTATACAACACCCCGCAATCAATGGAAATGATGTCTCCTTCTTTTAATACATAGGATGAGGGTATTCCATGGACAACCTGCTGGTTTACGGACGTACACAATGTCTTTGGATAACCTTTGTAACCGAGAAAACCCGGTACCGCACCCTGACTGCGAATGTATTCCTCTGCAACCCCATCCAGTTCAAGTGTTGTCACTCCGGGGACGATGACACGCGCAACTTCAGCCAGAGTTTTAGAAACCAGCTGGTTACTTTCTCTTATCAGTTCAATCTCTTCCTGTGTTTTTAAATGTATCATCAAAGAACGTCTCCATACTTCCTTTCTAAATGGAAGAAGCATAACCTCCAGCTCTTCCTTTTATCCTTCCGGATTTCATCAGACCATCATAATGCCGCATCAGCAAATGGCTTTCAATTTGCTGCAGCGTATCGAGAACGACACCCACCAGAATGAGCAGGCTGGTTCCCCCGAAAAATTGTGCAAAATTCTGCTGAATACCCAGTAATCCGGCAAAAGCAGGTAATATTGCCACAATTGCCAGGAAAATCGAACCCGGCAAAGTGATTCTTGACATTACGGTATCAATAAATTCGGCAGTTCTTTTTCCGGGTTTCACCCCCGGTATGAAACCGCCGTTCTTCTTCATATCCTCAGCCATTTGAGTGGGATTGATTGTAATGGCCGTGTAAAAATAGGTAAACAATATAATCAGCAGTGCAAAAATAAGGTTGTACCAGATGCTCGTATAACTTGCAAATGCAGCCACAAACTTCGACATGATCTGTCCGCCGGCACCATACCTGGCAAATGACAACGGAAGGAACATCAATGCCTGTGCAAAAATGATGGGCATTACTCCGGCTGCATTCACCTTGAGCGGAATATACTGACGCACTCCTCCGTATTGCTTGTTGCCAATGATCCGTTTTGCATATTGAACCGGTATTCGTCGTGTTCCCTGCACGAGCAGAATGCTCACCACAAAAACGAGGAACAGGAAGACGATCTCGACCAGAAATGCCACCAGTCCACCCTGCCCGTTCAGCCTGTCAGTCAGTTCACTGGAAATAGCAAACGGGAACCTCGCGATGATGCCGATCATGATGATCAGAGATATTCCGTTCCCGATACCTTTATCCGTGATGCGCTCACCCAGCCACATTACAAAAATTGTGCCTGATGTCAGAATAACAATTGATGAGAGCAGAAAAGGTGTCTGTGCCATAATTTTGGCTTCATCAGGAATCTGCGTAAGATAGGCAGGTGCCTGCAGAACCAGCACAATCACGGTCAGATAGCGTGTAATCTGGTTCATTTTTCTTCTTCCGCTTTCGCCTTCCTTCTGCAGACGCTGAAAATAGGGAACTGCAATGGTCATAAGCTGAATGATGATGGAAGCAGAGATATAAGGCATAATACCAAGTGCAAATACCGATGCGTTCGAGAAAGCGCCCCCTGAGAACATGTCAAGCAATCCCAATACGCCTTGTGTTGTGCGCTGAGCAAAAGCTGTTAGCATCTCAGGATCGACACCGGGAAGAACCACTTTGGAACCCAGACGATAAATGAGAATGATGCCCAGGGTGAAAATAATCCTGTACCTGAGGTCTTCAATTTTATATATGTTCTTTAATGTCTGTATGAGCTTTTTCATCAGGATATTATATTACGGTTGCGGTTCCCTGTAATTTTTCGATGGCATCCCTGGCTGATTTGGAAAAAGCATGG
The DNA here is from genome assembly GCA_016926205.1 of Bacteroidales bacterium. Classification (GTDB taxonomy): domain Bacteria; phylum Bacteroidota; class Bacteroidia; order Bacteroidales; family UBA10428; genus UBA5072. Next base: position 1,118 of record JAFGPB010000069.1, on the reverse strand, counting down.
GCTTTCACATCAAGCCTGGAAGTGAGTGTTCCGTTACCAAGAATTTTTACCATGTCTTTTTTTGCAACCAGACCTGCATCGATGAAAGTATCGACATCGACCGATGTCAGTTTTTTAGCATCCGCCAGCGCCTGCAAAGTCGATATATTGATGGCCTTGTATTCTTTCCGGCTGATGTTTCTGAATCCGAATTTCGGTACCCTTCGCTGCAAAGGCATCTGACCACCTTCATATCCTGTCTTGCGGGAGTAACCCGATCTTGACTGGTGACCTTTGTGTCCCTTCGTGGATGTGCCACCTCTGCCTGATCCCTGGCCTCTTCCGATGCGCTTTCTCTTCTTGATTGATCCCTTAGCCGGTTGTAAATTGCTCAGATCCATAATTTAAAATTCTTAATGTTTACGATTCAGAAATTTTGAGCAGATGTCTCACTTTTTCAATCATGCCCATGATCTGGGGAGTTGCCTCATGTTCGACTGTTGCATTAAGCTTTCTCAGTCCAAGAGCCTGAAGAGTAAGTTTCTGCCTCTTTGTACAATGTATCCTGCTTCTTACCTGTGTGATCCTGATCTTTCCCATTAGTAACTTGTTGTATGTTATTCTCCTATAAATACCTTTTCAAGACTCACAGTTCTGTTTTGCGCAACCGTATATGCATCCCGCATCATCAAAAGTGCATTGAAAGTGGCCTTCACAAGGTTGTGAGGATTGGAGGAACCTTTCGATTTTGCCAGTACATCCTTAATGCCCACACTCTCCAGCACTGCCCGCATGGCTCCTCCTGCTTTTACTCCCGTTCCGCTTGAAGCCGGTTTCAGGAATACTCTGGCACCTCCGTATTTGGCAAACTGTTCATGAGGTATGGTACCTTTATTGACCGGAACCTTGATCAGATTCTTTTTGGCATCCTCGACTCCCTTTGCAATGGCTGTTGTAACTTCATTCGCCTTACCCAGTCCGTAACCGACAATACCTTCTTCATTTCCGACGACAACTATGGCTGAAAAACTGAATGTACGGCCACCCTTAGTAACTTTCGTAACACGCTGAATGCTTACAAGACGGTCCTTCAGGTCCAGATCTGTAGTCTTTACTCTTCTTATGCTTGCGTTTGACAT
>JAFGPB010000068.1 GCA_016926205.1 Bacteroidales bacterium | reverse complement strand
GCAAATACACCATCATTGGAAATAGAATAGTCAGCTCTGAGGCCCGATGGTTTTGTATGAAAGAGCAATGAATTTTCATTGTCATTATAGGTATCCAAAGCAACATCAAATGAATCATAGAATTCAGACGTGTCATCCCTCTTCTTGCTAGTAATTTCGATCTTTGTTGCATCCTGCATATAAAGTCTCGCTCCAATCCAAACATATTCATTGTCATAAGTGATCATTATTTCACTTTTTTCTATAGGTTTCATGCCATAATTTGGTTGGTGTTGAGTCAATTGAAAATATCCCAATTCATCCCATGCCTCTTCAAAAGGATGACCGTCAAACTCAATCGATGATGTATACCTTTTTATTATGACGGTATCCTGGCTTTTAACATCAACATATAAACAAAATGTTGAAACAACTAATAATATGCATATCTTCAAATAAATCAAGACTTTGCGATATAATAGAACTATTTGTAATTGCATAAAAAAATACACTACTGTCCGACTAAGATAATATAAGATAGGGTGCTCCCCGAAAGTTTAGCTTTGCTGAAAGTAGTTCCCCCAAGTGTTGAAATTTGTTTTTTGCCAAACTAATCACAACATGAGTAAAATTACAGAAACCAACGGAAAAGAAAAATACGGTGAGATATAATTTGTCGGACAGCCGCATCTTTGGGTTAACATTTAAAGAGGTTCTTTTGATCGATTCCACAACAATACGGTTGTTTATAAGCTTAATATTGATGAAAAAGAAATACTGCCCACCATAAACAAAAGATATAACCAATTACTGGTGCAAAAAACGGTCAAATTGACCACCTGACGCCGGACTAAATTGACCACCTCGCGCCGGTTGAAATTGACCACCCCTTGCCGGAGCAAACTGACCACTTGAAAGAGCACCTCTCATGTTTAAAAAGTAAGCTGTAATCTTTGCTGTTTCTATAACTATTAACAGCAGGATTATGGCCAATAAAACGATAAACATGAGTAAACTAAGACAGATTATAAGGCTCTATTGCCAGGGTGAGAAGAAGCTAAAGATTAGCGAGTTAACGGGTATATCGCGTAATACGTTAAAGAAATATCTTAAGATATTCCATCATCTTGGTTTGACAATTAATGAAGTTGAAGCGAGAAGCGACAAGGAGCTGGACCAACTATTTGGTAAGAACCTGGTCCAGGAACCCATTGACAAATACAAAACGCTCGAGGCCCTCTTTCCTGCTATAGAAAAGGAGCTTAAACGAAGAGGCATGACCCGGCAGATACTCTGGGAGAGATACTTTGCCAAACATCCTGATGGCTACAGGCTAACACAGTTAAATACCATTACCAGCAGTGGCTAAAAAGAAGCAAACCGGTGATGCATATCGATCACATTGCCGGCGATAAGATGTACATTGATTTTGCAGGAGAAAAGCTTCACCTAGTAAACAAGTCAACTGGCGAGATAACAAATGCAGAAGTATTTATATCGGTACTTGGCGCCAGCCAGCTGACATACGTTGAAGTGGTACTGAGTCAATGCAAGGAAGACTTTATCTCATGTTGTGAGCATGCCCTGGTCTATTATGGCGGAGTTCCAAAGGCCATTGTTCCGGATAATCTGAAAAGTGCCGTCACAAAAAGTTCTTTGTATGAACCCACGCTCAATCAGGCTTTCGAGAACTTTGCCCTGCATTACAGCACCACAATACTTCCGGCAAGATCCTATAAGCCCAAGGACAAGTCCCTGGTTGAAGGAGCCGTAAGGATAGCTTACCAGCGTATATACTCTGTGCTTGACAGAAGGGTCTTTTATACGTTGGAGGAGCTGAATGCCGCAATATATAAGATTACAGAACAACATAATAACACCAGGTTCTCCGGCCGCCCATACAGTCGCAGGGACCTCTTTGAAGAGATAGAACGCAGTGCACTTCATCCCCTTCCGACGCTTGCGTATGAGTTTAAGCGCCAGCAATACTCAACGGTATCAGTAAACGGACATATCTGCCTGAAAGAAGATAAGCATTATTACAGCGTTCATTACGGTTACATCGGAAAAAAAATAAAGGCGATGTACTCAACTACCCAGGTAGATGTTTTCTACAACTATGTATTGATTGCCAGCCATAAAAGAGATCGAAAACCATACGGCTATACAACAAACCCTGACCATCTGGCCAGCACGCACAGGTATATCACTGAATGGAACCCTGATCGTTTTATAAAATGGGCTGAGTCGATTGATAACGATGTAAAAACATTTATTACCCGGCTCATGGACAGCAAGGCACATCCCGAGCAGGCATATAAGGCCTGTCAAGGGGTTTTAGGCTTCGAGCGCAAGGTTGGAAGAGAAAGGCTTATCAAAGCCTGTCGAAGGGCAATAGAATATGAAAATTACTCATACAATGCCATAAAATCGATCCTTGAAAACAAGTATGATATGCTTTCCTATGCGGAGATCACAGCAGAGATCCCTGACCATGAGAACATCCGCGGAGAGTCCTATTATCAATAAAACCATTAATATCAACTTACACAAAAACAATGACACAGAAAACACTTGAAACGATAAAGAAGCTCAGGCTGTGGGGCATGGCCAGAGTGTATGAAACAAGCCTGGAAAATGCCAGACAAAATGCTTTATCAGCAGATGAACTGGTAGGTGGGCTGGTTGAAGCAGAATGGGACGATCGTCAAAACCGTAACCTCGAAAGAAGACTGCGCAATGCAAGGTTCCGCTATCAGTCATGCATGGAAAGCATCGATTATCAGGCGGATCGCAACCTTGACCGGGGTCAGCTGATACGATTTGCCGAATGCAACTACATTGGCAAGCATGAGAATATCATCATCACAGGGAGTACCGGGATCGGAAAGAGTTTTATTGCCACAGCTCTTGGACATCAGGCTTGTACGTTTGGTTTTAAGGTCTATTATGCCAACCTGGGTAAACTGTTTTCAAGACTAAAGATGGGCAAAGCCGATGGTTCCTATCTGAAGGAAATATCGAAAATAGAACGCCAGGATCTCCTCATAATCGATGATTTTGGTCTCATTCCAATCGATAGTGCCAACAGATCTGTATTGATGGAAATAGTTGAAGACAGACATAACAGGGCTTCGATGATAATAACCTCCCAGCTTCCTGTTAACTGCTGGCATGAGGTCATTGGCGAAAAAACCATTGCCGATGCCATCCTTGATCGGATCGCCCATGACGCACATCGTATTGAACTTAGAGGAGAGTCTCTGAGGAAGATCCGGGACAAAAAGAAAAATATGGAGATAATGAATTAAAAAAGGATAAATTTGTTTAACCACTTTTTACCGTGAGAATGCTCTTTTACAGGACCAACTTCGATGTGGTCAGTTTGCTCCGGCGTGGGGTGGTCAATTTCAACCGGCTTTTGTAATAAGGAGCTGTATCTGAAAAAATCATAGTGTGGTTTGTTCTGTTTTATATCTTTCCGCTTGAAATCCATAGAAGATTTGAACAAAATTTAATACCTGCTGGATAACGTAATATTCTTTTCATTACCTTGTTGGCATTTTAAATTAAATTTTATGAGACAATTCAGGCTGTTCATGATAACTTTCATGTTTATATCAGGAAGTGCTCAGATTTTAGGACAGACAAAAGCGATAAACCGTGAAAATTATCGCATGCACATTTTTAAGACGGACGAAGAGATTGAGGTTGACGGGCTGCTTGACGAAGAAATCTGGCAGGTAGCTGAAAAAACAATACAATTTCAGCGTGTTACACCCACAGACACCGGTTATGCCATTTCACAAACCTCTGTGATGATGACATACGATGAGTCAAATATTTATATTGGTGCAGTATGTTATGATCTTTTTCCCGGTAAGAGGCCGGTTCAGTCTTTACGACGCGATTTCACTTTCTGGGGCAATGATAATTTCGCTGTCCACATCGATACCTATAACGATTATACAAACGGATTTGCCTTCTACATTTCTCCGGCAGGTGTTCAGGCTGAAGGTCTGATCTCTGACGGTGACCGAATTAACTGGAGCTGGGATATCAAGTGGAGGTCTGGAATCAAGAGTTATGACGATCGCTGGGTGGTGGAATACAGCATCCCTTTTCGAAGCATTCGTTATTTTGAGGGCAGCACTGAATGGGGCATAAATTTCGGGCGGATGGATTTAAAAAGCAATGAAAAATCAGCATGGGCCCCGATGCCCCGTCAGTTTGTACATGCAGATCTTGCGTATACAGGTACCCTTGTATGGGATGAACCTCTGGGAAAAGCGGGTTTGCGATTTTCACTGATTCCGTATGTCAAGGGGAAAGTTACCCGGGACAATGAGGCTGATGAAGACACAAAGTGGAGCGGAGGTGCAGGATTTGATACGAAGATCATGCTGTCCTCATCGATGAACCTCGATCTTACCGTAAATCCTGACTATTCTCAGGTTGAAGAAGACAGGCAGCAGACGAACCTCGACAGGTTTGAGCTGTTTTTCCCCGAGCGCAGGCAGTTTTTCCTTGAAAACAGTGATTTGTTTGCTGATCTTGGAAGCAGCAGCATACGTCCTTTCTTTTCCAGGCGTATAGGTTTGGAGGTACCTGTGAACGCGGGATTCAGGTTAAGTGGCAAGATCGGTGACAAATGGAGGATCGGGGTGATGGACATGCAGACCGGAAAGGAGGATGCAATACCTTCTGCCAATTATGCTGTCGCGGTGTTGCAGCGGCAGGTATTCAGCAGGTCGAACATAGGAGGGTTTTTCATCAACAAGCAGGTTACCGGCGATTATAATGATACGCTGTATATGGGGTTTGATTACAACCGGGTAGCCGGACTGGAATACAACCTGGCAAGTGCGGATAACAGATGGACGGGCAAGGCATTTTACCACCAGTCCTTTTATCCGGGATCGTCTGCAGATGCAGCCACTGTTGCAGGGGATCTGTTGTTTTCCACGCGTTACTTCGATGCCGGTCTTGCTGCAGCATGGGTTGGAGCTGATTACGTTTCGGAAGTGGGATATATCAGAAGGACAGGTTATTTTGAAATGAGTCCGTCGACCGGGTACACATTTTATCCCGCTTCCGGCATTGTACTCAGTCATGGTCCCAGCCTTAGTTTTCATATATTGTGCAACCCTGAATTTGAAATGACTGACCGGCAGACGCAACTGGGATATAGCATAGGATTCCAGAACAGAAGCAGCCTTTCTTTTAGCGCGTCAGAGGAATTTGTACTGCTTAACCGGCCCTATGACCCGACCAACACAAATGGTGTTAAACTTGCGGCAGGCGAATCATTCAACTGGCAAAATGCAGGGATCAGTTATAGTTCTGATTTGCGCAAATTGTTTACATATTCCATGGGCGGGACATACGGCAGTTATTACAACGGGTCGAGATTAAACCTGAATGGATCTGTAGGATATCGTTTTCAACCTTACGGGAGCATATCCGTATCAGCCAATTATAACAGCATCTCACTGCCCGATCCTTATAACAGCGCTGAGCTTGTTCTGATCGGGCCACAGCTGGATATTACATTTACTGATAAAATATTTCTTACAACCTTTGTGCAATACAACAATCAGATTGAGAACCTGAATACGAACATCCGTTTTCAATGGCGCTTTGCTCCGGTTTCCGATTTGTATATTGTATATACGGGCAATGCGTATACTGAAGGTTTTACCAATAAAAACAGGGGCCTGGTTGTGAAACTCTCATACTGGTTTAACTGAGGGCAAGACTGTAGCCTCTTTCCTGCGGTAAAGAAATATGAGCATACAGAATCAACGTACTGGCAGGAAATCCATGAGAAAGGTCAGATTGAACCATTGATCCGGATACAGGATACTATTTACATTTCTGTAAATGGTTTGCAATGGCTGTTCGTGTTGAAATGCAAAGTCTGATAAAACTTTGGGATAGTTATTAAGGATAAGTATGGGAAAGGAATTCTACCTGTAGTTGACCACCTCCTCTAAGCTGTTTCTGGGTGAAGCGGATGAAACTGCATCAACACCCTGATCCACATTTCCGATCCTGAGGACCGTTATGACACTGTAACCGTCAGGAATACCAAGGTCCTGTTTCCTTGAGTTGATACCGCTTACAGGTGCCATATAGATATGCGCTCCAAGGCCGAGGTTCTGAGCTGCCAAATACATGTTTTCCGTTGCAAGGGCACAGTCAAATGCAACGTTCATACCTGGCTGGTTTGCATCCTGACCGGAAACAATGATTAGTATGTTACCGGTCGTGATATTGGGCATGAGCTCCGAAAGCAGTGTACTGCTTTTCACAACGGTAAATTTCCACATCTGGCTGTTCCTGGCACTGGGAGCTTTAATCCCGCATTTCAGGATCGTTTCGATTTGACTGTCCGTAACGGGTTTTGTTGTAAAGTTCCTCGCCGAGTATGTGGAGAGTATTGCATCGGTTACGCAACTGGTCTGGCTTTTCATCGTTGTTGTACAGAAAAACAGTACTGAAGCCACAATTAACAATGATGTTTTATTCATATGTTTCATTTTGATTTATTTATGGTATTACGGAATCCGCATGATTTAATCATTTTAAATTACTCACTTCGTTTTCAGACCTTTGATACGGAACAAGCTGTGAGAATGCTTTTTGGTTGCGGGTAACTTATTATCCCGGGGATTCATAGCGATTCTTTTTGGTTTTATTGGTAAAGGGATTCTTTTACGGATGTTTTGTTCAGTTGATGATGATAAAAATATATTTATTTACAGATCAAAAATATAAGAAATCTCACCTTTTTATGAATTGTTATGAACTCAATTGAAACCGTAATGATCGAAGTCATTGGAAACTGCCTGAAACACAAGAAAATCCCGGTCCATTTATGATCTGTGCGGAAAGATACAATGAAACAGGATAACAGGATCCGGCCAAACACCTGTATTTGCATAAACTGAATTATTTGATAATTTCGCGATCAGGTTTGTTAATAAAATGATCATGATCCTTTCGTAAAACTCTATCATATGGTGCTGCTGTTTTCTTTGTATGGGATTACTGACAATTTGTGTACGATACTATGCAGAAACTATTCTCTATATTCGCTTTCCTGCCGCTGATCGGTTTTGCTCAGGATCTGAGCAACTGGCAGCATCTTGATCCTGAAACTGATACTATACTGGGTGTCAGCACATATAAAGCATATGATTACCTGGATGGAAGGAAAGGGGATACGGTTGTTGTGGCCGTCATTGACAACGGCGCGGAACTTTCACACGAGGACCTTACAGGAAGATTCTGGGTGAACGGGAATGAAATACCTGACAATCAGCTTGACGATGATAGAAATGGTTATGTGGATGATATCAACGGCTGGAATTTTCTTGGAAATCCGGGAGGAGGAAACCTGAAGAATGAAACCCTTGAGCTGACCCGGCTGTATGCACAATACAACCACGTGTATCATGTTTCAGACAGCGCTTCAATGGATACATTGCTTCAGGTTGAATACCATAAATATCTTGAGATCAGAAAAGACTATGAAGATGAAGTTCACCAGAAAAAAGAGGAGTTGTCTTTATACAGAAACATACTTTCGGGTTATCACGATGCTGATTCAATTGTCAGGAAACGTCTCAGGAAAGACTTATATACTGAGGAAGATCTCAATAAAATAAGATCCATAAAGGCTGAAATTGCTGAAGCCAAAGAAATTGTATTGACATTCATGGAACTGGGCGTCACCAGGGAAGTTCTTGAAGGCCGGATTAAAAATTTAATAAATGATCTGAATCTGAGACTAAACCCCGAGCTGAGAAACCGGGAAGAAATCGTTATGGACAATCCTGAGAATCTGACAGATACGATATATGGAAACAATATGCTCGATGTCATGGGACCCGGGCATGGTACAGGAGTGTCCGGAGCACTGGGCGCCTCGGTTAACGGAAAGGGCATTGACGGCATTGCAAAAACAGTCAGGTTAATGATCTTAAGAGTGGTCCCTGATGGAGATGAAAGAGATAAGGATGTGGCACTGGCAATCAGGTATGCTGTCAGAAACGGTGCGGATATCATCAATTGCAGCTTCGGGAAGAAATATTCGGCACAGCCCGGATTTGTCAGTGAGGCCATTGCTGAAGCCGAAAGGAAAGACGTACTTATTGTACATGCAGCCGGAAATGATGGTGAAGATATCGACCAAACCGTATATTATCCTTCGGGATTGCTGCAGGACGGAAGGTATGCCTGCAACTGGATCACTGTCGGAGCTTCAATGCCATATGACAATGGGGGATTGGTGGCACAATTTTCAAATTACGGAAAGAAGACTGTAGATGTATTCGCTCCAGGATACAGGGTAACGACATGTACACTGGACAACGGGTATGAAAAATTCAGCGGAACAAGTATTGCGGCACCCATAGTATCCGGAGTAGCAGCAGTATTAAAGTCCTACTTCCCGAATCTGAAAGCGCCGGAAATAAAGGAAATTATAATCAGATCGGCGTATAATCCCGTAACGGATATTGTTCAGATTCCCGGTACTGCAAATGGTGACACTGCAAAGCTGTCTGAACTTTGTGTTTCGGGGGGGATTGTGAACCTTTACCGGGCTGTGGTGCTGGCTGAACAAGAATACAATGATTGATCCTCAACCGGTGACTCTGGAAATTGACATTACAGGTTTTGACACCAGGGAAGCCTGATCAATCTGTAAAGCGATTGAAAACTTCAATTTCGCTATCTTTGTCCAAATGGCGCTCAATGGAACACACGATAAAGATTACAGAACGATTGCCTCACTGGTTGAAGATGAAGCGGGCAGAAGGACAGGATTATTCCCGGATCAAAAACCTGGTAAACAGTCAAAATCTTCACACCATCTGTAAAAGCGGTAACTGTCCGAACATTGGTGAATGCTGGAACAGAGGAACTGCAACATTCATGATCCTGGGCAATATATGTACACGTCACTGCAAGTTTTGTGCGGTACCCGCAGGCATACCACTCCCGGTTGATCCCGGGGAACCGCAACGGCTGGCTGAAACTATAAAAGTAATGAAGATCAGACATTGCGTAATTACATCGGTTGACCGTGATGACCTGAAAGATCTGGGTGCTTCAGCATGGGCAGCAACAATCCGTTTCATTAAGGAAGTAAATCCTGGCGTTACCATGGAAGTGCTGATCCCCGATTTTCAGGGAAGGAAGGATCTCGTTCAGAGAGTTGTTGACGAGTCGCCTGAAATCATTTCACACAACCTGGAAACCGTGGAACGCCTCACACGGCGGATACGAAGCCGGGCGAAGTATGAAACCAGTCTGGAAGTACTCAGATATATTGCCTCCTCCCGCAGTACAACAAAGTCAGGGATCATGCTCGGACTTGGCGAAAACGAAGAAGAAGTCCTGCAAACCATGGACGACCTGTACAGTGCCGGTGTCCAAATAATGACCCTGGGGCAGTATCTTCAGCCCACAAGAATGCATATGCCTGTTTATGAGTACATCTCTCCGGAGATGTTTGAGCAATACAAGAATGTCGGTCTCCAAAAAGGATTTGCGATGGTGGAAAGCAGCCCTCTTGTACGTTCCTCATATGGTTCTGAAAAGCATATCAGGGCGACTGATTTTTCAAAAAACAAAACCTGAAAAACAGATGAAAATTTTACCTGTGTTCATGCTGGCAATCTGCTGCTCGTATTCTTCCCCGGCTCAAACCATTCGTGACTCATCATTGTACTCTGCCGGTATTCAGTTGATTGACTTAGCGCATACCAAACAACAATTCCTGAAAGCGGCAGATTTTTTCACAAAAATTTCCATGGAACATGATGCACATTGGCTTGCAAACTATTATGCCGGATTGTCCTATGTGCTGGCCAGTTATCATAATCTGCTCCCTTTTATGAGGGATTCGCTGATTGATAGGGCTCAGGAGGAAGTTGATAGGGGACTATCTATGAATCCCGGGGAGCCGGAGCTGATGATCCTTCAGGCATTTGTTTTTCAGGCAAGAATTCAGGTGGATCCCTTGGTCAGAGGGATGACCTACAGCATGAAAGCCAGTTCCATTCTGCAAAAGGTTATGCAGGAAGATCCGGAAAATCCGCGGGCTTATTTGCTGATGGCATATCAAACGTATTATGCTCCCGGAATAATTGGTGGCGGACCTGCCAATGCCTTTCCCCTGTTTATCAAAGCCAGAGATAAATTCACCTCCTACATACCGGAATCGGATATCCACCCCCGGTGGGGGGCAGAAGAAACATACGATATGATAGATGTATGCAGGCAGGAATCCGGGGCACAAGAATAACATATCCGGAACCAATTATATACCTCGTTTTTAGGTACATAAATAACATATCCGGAACCAATTATATACCCCGTTTTTAGGTACATATTAAAAAGCCGGTACCGGATAAACTGAAGTTCAAAAGGTAATACCGCAGGCAAGTTATACAGGTAGTCCGCAGGACAAATACCCGGGCATTAAAATTAACATTTGTTAACAAAAATTGATGCAGTGATCAGGTAAAAATAATAATATCTTTGCACCTCCTGAATTACTTCAGGGATGAGTCATGTAAAAAGAAATTATGAGTTTAAAATCAATTTTTAATTTATGAAACGATCTGCTTTTTTTCTATCTGTCTTTTTATATGCAATTTTTCTTTCATTATCAGCTGAATGCCAGGATGTATCTCAAATAAAGAAGCTCTCTTCTCCCATTGAGTTTGACGGCAAACCGGTAGAGTCATCATGGAATGAATTGAATCATTTCTCCCTTACACAGCACTCCCCAAATTATAACGTTGAGCCGACAGAAGAAGGAGACTTGATCATAGGATATGACAACGAGTATGTATGGATCGCTGCCAGGATGTATATGAAGAATCCGGCGCAGATTCATGCCAACAGCAAAAAAAGGGATGAGCCGGCAATAGTAAATATGGATCATATTGCCGTTCAATTAGATACATACAATGACAATGAGAATGCGCTGATATTTATCACAAATCCAAACGCTGCCAGGATTGATTACGCAATTTCCAATGATGCCAGCATGGGTGGCGGAAGCATACCGTTCAACTATAACTGGAACACTTTCTGGGACGTAAAGACATCAAGGGATGATAAAGGGTGGTACGCTGAAATACGAATACCTTTCTCAAGCCTGAAATTCAAGCCCGAGAACAATATAACCACAATGGGTTTAAGCATAAGACGTGTGATCAGCGCAAGCAATGAGATGGATACCTGGCCGGCCATTGATCCCAAATACGGGACAACAGCCAATACAATGCCTTCCTTGATGGGAACCATATCGTTCGAAGGCGTTCAACCTTCCAAACCCGTCTATGTATCCCCCTATGTCATTGGCGGTAATTCAAGGACATGGGCATTGAACACCGAAAGGACCGAATATGTCAGGGATGATGAACCTGAGGTTAATGCCGGACTCGATGTCAAGTACAACATCAACAGCAGCCTGACACTTGACCTGACCGCAAATACTGATTTTGCCCAGGTGGAAGCCGATGACCAGCAGGTGAACCTGACCCGCTATTCCCTCTATTTTCCTGAAAAACGCATGTTCTTTCAGGAACGTTCAAGCTTGTTTGATTTCAGCCTCGGGGGCCGGTCAAACCTGTTTTACAGCAGGAACATCGGTTTGTCCCAAGGAGAAACCGTCAGGATATACGGCGGTGCGCGACTGACGGGCCGAATGGGAAAATGGGACCTCGGATTGCTTGACATGCAGACTGAAGAGCACGGTGAAACTCCGGGCGAGAACTTTGGAGTGATCAGGACGCGCAGGCAGGTCATCAATCCATACTCATTCGTCGGAGGCATATTCACCTCAAGGCTGGGGATGGACGGTTCACATAATTTTGCCTACGGACTGGACGGGATTTTCAGGGTATTCGGAAATGATTACTTTGGTGTGAAGATTGCCCAGACCTATGACGACAAGATCGGTAACAGGTTCAATTCAATTGACCCCATGTTTTTCTCGGCGAACTGGGAAAGAAGAACTCAAAAGGGATTGATCTATCAACTGGGATACTCCTATTCAGGTGAGGAATTCAATCCCGGAATCGGTTTTGTAAACAAGGGGAGTCTGCAGGGATTTACAGGTAATCTTTCCTATGGATGGATGCCGGGGCGTGAATCGAAAATCTACCTCATTACTGCAGGTGTCGATGCTTCAAGGACTACCAGACTCTTAGACGGCAACCTCGAGTCTTTGTCAGTTTCTCCATCGTTGTCGGTGGAAGCAAAATCAGGATACATTGCATCCCTCTCAGCCACTTACCAGGAAGAGGGCGTATTGTTTGACTTCCCCATTTCGAGTGGCATGATCATAGCTGCAGGGAATTATTCATTCACAGATGCCAGCCTGAGGATTTCATCCCCAACCTCAAAGAAAATCCATGCATCGCTTAGTACAACAATGGGTGAGTTTTACGACGGAACAAGATACAATTTCTCATTTTCGCCCACTTTTAACATGATCCCCGGTTTGCAGGTATCAGGATCATATCAGTTCAACCACATCGAGTTCTCCCAGCGCGATGAGAAAGTGGATCTGCATATCGGCAGCGGCAAAGTGATTTATATGATAAGCACAAAACTCACTGCCAGCCTGCTGGTCCAGTATAACAGCACCAGCAGTAACCTGGTCAGCAATTTCAGGTTCCGGTTCAATCCGCGTGAAGGCAATGATTTCTATCTGGTTTTCAACAGCAACAGATCACTGGAAAAGGAACCGGTCATTCCTGAGTTGCCTGATTATTTTAACCGTACCATTCTTCTCAAGTATACGCATACATTTATTTTTTAACTGATGAACTGTTCTTAATCCGTATTCAGGGTAAGAATATTTTGTTTTGAAGCAAGATCATCTCCTTTCACGTTGGTTGCGATGATATGGGTTGCATCTTGAACGACTTTGCTTTAAACTGCATAGAAAAATTAATGCTATCTTTGCGTGTTATGTCAGTCAAGATAAATCCCAATCCCGGCAACAGGTCCAGAAAATGAAAAAAACAGATCTCCTGCATCCATATGGGGATAAACAAGTCCAGTTCGATAAAAGATATCTTGAGATGGCCAGGATATGGGCCGGAAATTCATATTGCAGGCGCAGACAGGTCGGTGCATTGATCGTAAAAGGCAAAATGATTATTTCGGACGGTTACAACGGCACACCTTCCGGTTTTGAAAACATATGCGAAGATGAGAATTACAACACGAAGCCATATGTTTTGCACGCCGAAGCAAATGCCATTACGAAGGTGGCCAAATCAAACAACAGCAGCGAAGGTGCTACTCTGTATATCACATCATCACCCTGCCTGGAATGTGCAAAACTCATTATTCAGTCGGGGATCCGCCGTGTCGTGTATTGTGATAACTACCGTACCGAAGCGGGAATAGAACTGCTGAAGAAAGCCGGGATTGAAGTACAGTATGTTGAAATTTAACTGAAAATAATATGGAGCCTGGGAATAAAGGTATTTCTGTATACATTCCTGTTATTGTTGCCGTGGCGATTGTTGCGGGTATATTGGTGGGCAGGTTTTACAGCGGGAAGGATGCAGAAAACAGATTCGTGATCGTTCCCCGGGCGAATAAACTTGATCATGTATTGAATTATATTGAGGATTCATATGTGGATGAGGTTGACAGGAATGATCTTGTTGAGAATACCATACCAAAAATACTGGTCGAGCTTGATCCGCATTCACAATACATACCTGCAAAAGAACTTCAGCAGGTGATTGAACCCCTGGAAGGAAACTTTAGTGGTGTCGGCATTCAGTTTAATATGCTTGATGATACCCTTGTTGTAATCCAGACAATAGCGAATGGTCCATCACAAAAAGCCGGCATACTGGCAGGTGACCGCATCGTATATGTAAATAAGGAACCTGTTGCAGGAATTGGTATGCCAAGCGATTCCATCGTTAAGCTTTTGCGGGGTTCAAAGGGAACGACAGTGGAGGTGACCATTGTGCGCAGAGATGTCAGAGGATTGCTCGATTTTGAAATTGTCCGTGATGACATCCCGCTTTACAGTGTGGATGTGGATTACATGATTGATGACGATATCGGGTATATCAAACTGAACAAATTCTCAGCAACTACAGAAGAGGAGTTTGTTAACGCAGTTCAGAGGCTCCGCAGTCAGGGTATCAGGAAGCTCATACTGGACCTGCGCGAAAATGGCGGAGGGTATATGAACGGAGCTGTATTCATTGCGGATCAGTTGCTGGCAGGGAATGAACTTATCGTGTATACCGAAGGGAAAGCAAGGGCAAAAGAAGAATACAGAAGCATACCGGGTGGTATTTGCACCGACCTTGAACTGGAAATCCTCATTGATGAGAATTCAGCTTCGGCAAGCGAGATCCTGGCAGGAGCGATACAGGACAATGACCGGGGCAGAATCATAGGAAGGCGTTCGTTCGGGAAAGGGCTGGTACAGGAACAAAAGCCCCTCCCAGACGGTTCAGCGATCAGGTTGACTGTTGCCAGGTACTATACACCTACAGGAAGAAGCATTCAAAAACCCTATACAAACAACCTGAATGAGTATTACAGCGATGTATTGTTCAACAGAAGAATAAACGGCGATCTTGAAGTGGCTGACAGCAACAAGTTTTCAGATACATTGAAATACATCACGCCCGGAGGGAATGTAGTATACGGGGGAGGGGGTATCATGCCCGATCTTTTTATCCCAATTGACACGACAGGAATATCCGATTATTACATTGAAATTAGAAACAAAGGACTCCTGTACCGTTTTGCACTTCAGTATTCCGATGAGAACAGACAGGTACTTTCCGGACTTGCGGGACCTGAAGATTTTGTTTCTCATCTCGAAAGAGAGAATGTTTTGGGAAAATTCGAATCCTTTGCAAGCATGGAAGGAGTTACAGGTTCACGGCATGAGATAAACACATCCGGAAAGATCCTGACCGTTCAGCTGTGTGCATATATAGCAAGGAATTTTATTGATAACCAAGGTTTTTATCCAATTATTCAAGAGATTGACAATACCTTGCTGAAGGCAATCGAGGAGTTCAAAAGATAGACCGGCTTTTCTGCCGGCCAGACAGGATTTCTTTGCTGCCGCAGCAGGCACTTAAAATATAACCTTTCCGGAACAGGCGTTAAGTATATAATTTTATTAACTTTGCTCATACAGTAAACCTTCAGTTGCATATGGATGATCTGATTATATTCCTGATTTATGTGCTGATCATAGTAGGGGGAATGGTTGCAAGTGCATTGCAGGCCAAAAAGAAAAGACAGCAGAAATCAACGGCTGATATTTTCAAGGAAAGTGATCAGAGCAAGGAATATGATGAGCTGCCAGATGCAGGTCCGTTCGCGGAATTCTTTGACCAGCAGGCTAAAGAAAAGGAATCTCCGTTGCATGAAAGCATTGAATATGGCCCGACTGTTGAAGAAGGGGGATACAGCATTGAAAAGTCTGATTCCTATGAAGGAATGACAAAAAGCATGGAAAGCATTTCTAAAATCCCTGAAATGAAAATTGACCGGGTTCCGGAAAGCCGAATCACGGAAAAGACGGATGTGCAGAAGTGGATAGAAAAATATAATGCTCTGCAGAAAGATATTGAGGGGGATTATGCGATGGATGAAATTTCAAAAGGTGAAATTGTATCTGAAGAAGCAGCGGCTGAAAAGGCCTCAGCGGTCTCAGAGCAGGAACCGTTCCTGGACATGAGGAAAGCAATTATTTATTCGGAAATTTTGAAAAGAAAGGAATTTTAGCTATCTTAGATTACTCCATTTTCAACATACATTTAATAACAATAGCTAAGAACATTTAAACGAGCTTGTTTTATTGAAAGTTAATGAGAGTTCCGGAATGCATTCGGAATTCTTTTTTTATTGTTTATATCAATCGCGGAGGTATACCCATGACAAAAGTATCTTACATAACAAAGGAAGGACTTGAGAAACTCAAGGAAAATCTTGATCAGCTGATCAACATCGAACGACCGGCAATATCAAAACTGATAGCCGAGGCACGTGACAAAGGAGATCTAACGGAGAATGCTGAATATGAGGCCGCCAAAGACGCCCAGGGAATGCTTGAGATGAAAATCGCAAAGCTTCAGGATGCCATTGCCTGTGCGCGGATCATTGATGGATCAAAGATTGATACGGAACGGATCCAGGTACTGAACAAAGTAAAAATAAAAAATATAAAGAACAACGCAACCCTGGAATATACAATTGTGCCGGATAATGAAGCTGACCTGAAACAAGGTAAAATTGCAGTCAGTACGCCCATTGCAAAAGGACTCATTGGTAAGAAGGTGGGTGATCTGGTTGAAATTCAGGTACCTTCCGGTATCATGCCCTTTGAGATTATTGGAATTTCAATGTAAATTTTAAATGAATCGTCATGGCAACAATATTCACAAGCATCATAAAAGGAGAGATTTCCTCTTACAAAATAGCGGAAGATGAGAATTACTTTGCATTTCTGGATATTCATCCGCTTGCAAAGGGCCATACACTGGTGGTCCCTAAACAAGAAACTGATTATCTTTTTGACCTGGATGAGGATTTGCTGGCCGGAATGATGGTATTTGCGAAGCGTATCGCATTGGCAATTGATAAAAGCGTCAAATGCAAAAGGGTCGGAGTGGCAGTGCTTGGGCTGGAAGTACCCCATGCCCACATTCACCTGATTCCGATCAATGATCTGAGCGATATAAATTTTGCCCGGCCAAAACTGAAACTGAAACCTGAGGAATTTGAGGCAATCGCAGCAAAGATAAGGTCCAACATCTGAAATATCATCCGGGTTTTTGTGTCACCTTAACAATTAACATTTTAAATGAGGTATTGATTCCTTGATCAGGGATCTCTTTCATTGAATCCGTTCAGGATTATCCCTGATAAAATCTTTCCAGCTTCTTTTCCGGGTCAGGTGAGCATTTTCCGATTTCCGGTAGTAATGACACATGGCCGCTGCCAGTCCATCCGTGGCATCCAGGTTTTCGGGAAGTATTTTAATCTCCAATGTTTTTTGAAGCATTATGGCTACCTGTTCCTTGGAAGCATTTCCATGACCTGTAATGGACTGTTTGATTTTGCGCGGAGCATACTCCACGATAGGCACCGAGCGGAATAACGCTGCTGATATCGCTGCTCCCTGTGCCCTGCCCAGTCTCAGAAGCGACTGTACATTGTTGCCGTAAAAGGGAGCTTCGATGGCCAGCACATGCGGTTTATATTCGTCAATAAGTTTCAGGGTGCGTTCGAATATTCTGGAGATTTTATAATAATGGTCGGTCGTCTTTCGCTGGTCAAGTATTCCGATTACCAGTATTTCGGGTTTGCCTTTTGCGGCTTTGATTATCCCGTAACCCATTATGGTTGTTCCGGGATCTATGCCCATTATGATCTGTTCATCTTCCAATCAATAGGCCTTTAGGAATTCGTTTATGGGTCTGTTCTGTTCAATCAGTCTGCTTTCTGAAACTGATCTGGCACTTTTCAGCGCCAGTCCTCCTGTCTCGATGTAAGAGAGAATGGCTGCCAGGCTCTCTTCGTCCGGATCACCAAAATCCCTGGTCAGGTCATCACCTGCGAGCAGGTCAGGTGCAATGCCATCGTAATAATCCCCTTCATCATCTGCGTTCGTGGTTTGAAAACTGATCGGGAGAACAACAATATTAAAGTTTTCCAATGGAAATGCGTACATTCCCACCGGCTTGCCATGTGTGGATTCACCTGTAAGTATCGCGCCGGTATAAGGTTTCACATTGTTAATGACAAGTTCGCTTGCCGAGGCTGTTGAGCTGGTACCGATAAAGAATATACGGTCAAGACTCAGGCCATTTGTATTTGCCAGCACATTAATTGTCGTATCCCATGCAGCATATTTATCATTGTGCCGGAACCTGATAAAAGGCAGTCCGGCAAAATCTTTTCCGATAAGCCATGAACCAAGATATTCGGCCACATCCACACTTCCGCCGCCGTTGTATCTCATATCCACAATCATTTCATCAACACCGGCTGAAACAAAATAATTGAAAGCTTCATCAAGCTCTTCATTTGCGGTTTCTATGAAGTCCTGAAACACCAGGTATCCAATTTTGTCAGTACCCTGAGTGATTACCTGATAATCCAGCACGGGAGTAATGTCAACCTCTTCTTTTGTGAGGTTCAGCGTTACAGCAGTTCCTTCCTTGTCAATGAACTCAATGCTGTTTGCAATCCCTTCAGTCGAGGGTCCCAGCAGATCAAAAACGTTATCTATTGTTACGACCGTACCGTTAACCTTTTTAACGATCCAGCTCCTCCTTACACCGCTTTCATAGGCCTGGGTTGATCTGTAAACAAAGGCAATCCTGACATTCCCGTCATTGTCCATGCTCAGCAAAAAACCATGACCGATCATTTTACCTTCCTCAAAATATTGTTCGTATTCAGCTTTTGTGATTACGAAGCTCCAACGGTCGTATGGCTGGAAACGCAAAGCGTCCATCAGGTCTTCAGGGGTATCGTAACTGCCCGGATCAACTTCCGGTAAATGATCGTACCACAGGTAAATTTCCTTCATTAACTTATAAACCTCATGATTGATGATCTGAATGGTATCATCTGTACTTTCCTTGCTGCAGGAGAGTATCATGCCAAATGCCAAAAGCAACGGTATGAATAACCATTGAATCCTTTTCATAATTGTTGTGATAGAATCAAACAAAGAAACCTTACTCATAAAACCAACTGCTAAATAAACGATTAATTATGATAAAATGTTTTTACGGGTTGGTTTTTTTGTGCGTTGTATGATGATGCCAGATACAATAAGCAGCAAGCCTGTTATGGATGTAGCGTGAAGGTGTTCACCCAGAACCAGACGAATCAGAAGAAGTGATAAAAAAGGCGTCAGATAAACCAGGTTCGAAACCCGGTCTGTCGAGGTTGCCAGTTGCAGCGCCTTTAACCAGAAAATAAACGTTATTCCCATCTCAAAAATACCGGTATAGATTGATGCAAACAGAGAAGGGTTCACGGGAAATTTCAAATTGCCCGTTCCCCATGCGATAAAAAAGATAAATATTATGGAGAACAGAAAGCTCAGGAAGAGTTTTTCCACATTATCGCGCTTGTCTTTCATATTGATGATCCAGAAAAGAGCCCAGATCACAGATGAAAACAAAGCCAGTCCAACCCCAAAAGGTTCGGGTATCGAATAATCGCGGATTTTGCCCTGACTGGCCAGGATCAGTACACCTGTAAAGCTGACCAGCAATGACAGCATTCCGGTAATACGGATCTCTTGTTTCAGCAGTGGAACTGACAACAGCATGAGCACTACAGGCCATATGAAGTTGGCAGGCTGGGCGATCTGTGCGGGTAAAAGACTGTATGCCTTAAAAAGCAAAAGATAGTACAAAAGAGGATTCAGCAATCCCTGCAAAGCAGAAATTAAGAGGTTCTTAATTGTAAATGATTCCCGGGAGAATGGCTTTTTCCGGATTAAAAGTATGGCAGCGAAGATCAGAAGGGAAACAAAATTGGCAATCACCAGCAGTTGAATGTAATTGTATTCCCGCAGGGCGATTTTAAAAGCTGTGGCCATGGTCGACCAGCACAAAACAGTTAAGGCGGCATATGAATATGCTTTTTTCTGATTTGAGATCATGACTGCCTACCCCGAAACCGGAATGATGTCAAAACCAGTATAGGGTTGCAGCACTGCGGGCAACCGGATACCTTCCCTTGTCTGGTTGTTTTCAATCAACGCTGCAACAACACGGGGAAGGGCAATGGAACTGCCGTTCAGGGTGTGGGCAAGCATAGGTTTCTTCCTGCTTTCTTCCCTGAACCTTAATTTGAGGCGATTGGACTGAAACGATTCAAAATTTGAAACGGAGCTTACCTCAAGCCAGCGTTTCTGGGCACCTGCAAACACTTCAAAATCATACGTCAGTGCAGATGTGAAGCTCATGTCACCCCCGCAGAGCTTCATGATACGGTATGGCAACTGAAGCTTCCGGATCAGCATTTCCACATGGTTAACCATTTCTTCAAGGGTTTCATATGACCGGTCGGGATGTTGTATCTGAACGATCTCAACTTTGTCAAACTGATGCAGGCGGTTCAGTCCCCGTACATCCTTGCCATATGATCCGGCCTCGCGTCTGAAACAGGGTGTATATGCCGTACTTTTAACTGGCAGATCGACAGCATTGAGAATCACATCCCGGTACATGTTGGTAACAGGGACTTCTGCCGTCGGGATCAGATAAAGATTATCGCTGTCAATACGGTACATCTGGCCGTCCTTGTCAGGGATCTGACCTGTCCCGAATCCCGAATCTTGGTTGACCATCAGGGGGGGCATGACTTCAGCATAACCAGCTTTAATGTTTTCATCAAGAAAGAAGTTGATCAGTGCACGCTGCAATTTGGCACCCATACCCTTGTATACCGGGAATCCTGCTCCTGTGATTTTGTTGCCCAGCTCAAAATCAATGATATCACAAATGTGTGCCAGGTCCCAATGCGGCAAGGCGTTGTCCGGCAAACAAGGCATCATGCCTCCGGACCTGACTTCTACGTTGTCTGCTGATGTCTTACCGGGTGGTACCTGCAGAGCAGGAATATTGGGAATCCGTATCACCAGCTGTTCAAGTCTTTCTTCAATTTCAGACAGCCGGCTGCTGAGTGTTTTTATTTCTTCCTTTAAAGCTGCAGTCCGTTTTTGAGCTGACTCAGCTTCCTGCTGCAGTTTTGCCTTTATGAATTCGCCGATTTTTCTTGAAGTGGCATTTATCGTGGCCTGTTTGTTATCCAGTTCGCTTTGTGTCAACCGTCTGCTTTTGTCAAGATCAAGAATATCCGCAACAAGATCTCTGGCATCAAAATTCTTAATGCCGAGCCTCTGTATGATCTCATCGGGATTTTCCCGGATCTGACCAAGTGTGAGCATAATCTGAAATGATTTTTACAAAAATAAAAAAATCCCCTTAACATTGAACCATCTGCAGGTTTCCGTCAAGGAGATGTATGCTTGTGAGCAATTGATGTTATTCCGATACGGGAATAACAGATACAAACGAACGATTGTTCCTTTTTCTGGAATATTTCACCTGACCATCAGCAAGCGCATATAATGTATGATCTTTTCCCATCCCTACATGATTGCCCGGATGGTGGACTGTGCCGCGCTGACGAACCAGGATGTTTCCGGCTTTCACCGTCTCTCCGCCGTATATCTTTATTCCCAGACGCTTGCTCTGTGAATCACGACCGTTTCTTGAACTGCCTGCTCCTTTCTTGTGTGCCATAGTTCAATGTATAGAATGATGTTATTTCTTTTTTATGTCAGGTCTCCTGGCAATAGTTGAACCCTGTTTTTTGACAGGAGCTTTCCTGACTGCCTGTGCGGCTTTTGTTTCAACAGATTTCCTTCTGGCAGTTTTCGATCCTGCTGATGTTTTAGCGGTTTCTTTTGTCCTTCTTGCAGAGGCAGAAGCCGCTGACATGTCTGCATCCCTGTCAGAAGTTTTCTTTACCGTTTTGGTTTTTTCAGCTTCAGGTCCGGCTTTTAATGGAGCTTTTTTTACTTCTTTTTCTTTAGCTTTGCCGGCTTTCCCGTTTTTCTTTTCCTTTGACTTCAGGGGCTCACCAGATTTCTTTTCCTTATGGGTGATTTCAACAGCTTCATTTTGTGATTTATCTTGTGCTGTTTCTGCTTCTTTTTTCTTTGCGGGCTTTTTTATCAGTCCGGTTTCTGATATTTCTTCTATAAGCAATTCTGTAAAATATTGACGGTGACCATTCAGAACCTGGTAACCCTTTCTGCGTTTTTTCTTGAAGACATGAATCTTGTCACCGCGCAAATGTGAAAGTATCTGTGCCGATACAACAGCATTGTTCACATAAGGCCTGCCGATACTTACCTTGTCGTTATTGCTGACAAGCAACACATTGTCAAAGCTTACCTCTGCTCCCACTTCGCCAGGAAGTTGATGGACAAATATCTTTTTCCCCTTCTCAACCTTAAACTGTTGTCCGGCTATTTTTACAATTGCATACATGAAATCAATATTGGCATTTCAATTAAGGCTTGCAAAAATATAAAAGTTTAAAATAACTGCAAACAAAAAGCTTAAATAAAAAATATAAATCGACAGGTCTGGTTTTTGCATGTAATGAAACCGTGCAATTTGATATATGTTAATCTGAAAAACGTGATTGTCCATGTTTTTTGTTTTGATCCGGTGAATGGGATTTCAATAAGAATGAAATCATTATATTTGTGTACTTTTAAAGTTTCATTAGTCGGGTTTCGAATGAATAAAGTCAGATTAAACGTTTTGGGAATATCATACAGTCAGACGCAAACAGGTGCCTATGCTCTGGTACTTGCCGAGGAGGACGGAAAGAGGAGGATCCCGATCATCGTCGGCGGCTTTGAGGCCCAGGCCATAGCCATACAGTTGGAGGGACTTAAGCCGCCAAGACCACTTACACATGATTTGTTCCTGAGTTTTGCCCGCACTTTTCACATTGATTTGCTGGAAGTTACTGTATATAAGCTTGAAGAAGGTGTATTCCACTCCAAACTGACCTGTGATGACGGCCAAAGGATTATTGAGATCGATGCAAGAACATCTGATGCAATTGCCCTTGCATTAAGATTTAAATGTCCTATTTACACTACAGAGGAGATTTTAAAAAAAGCCGGCATCATCCTTGATTTTGAGAAGGAAGCAGCCATGTCTTCAGGCTCAAAGAATGAACCTTCTTCGGGGAATATTGACATACCGGGTGCCTCTTTCAGGGATGAGCTGAAAAACAACAACCTGGAAGAATTAAAGGTGCTTCTGGATGAAGCTGTGAAGAATGAGGATTACGAAAAGGCTTCCTTGATCCGCGATGAAATCAAAAAACGCAGGAAGTAATAGTGATGCTGTAGTTCATTTTGCTGAGGAATTAAATGTTCTGTGCAGGTTATGATATGGAAAAAGAAACTTCCAATACCAGTCTTAAACGGCGCATACGTGAACTTGAAAAGGAGAATCTGCTGCTAAAAGCGGAACAGGAAGTATACAGGAAACTGACAGAACATACAAAAGAAGCCTGGATAATTTTTGACCAGGACCGTGTTATATATGCGAATCCTGTATTTGAGAAAATCTATAAAAAAAAGCTCCAACGACTTTATGAGGATCCGCTAATCATTGAAGAAAGCATACATTCGCAGGATCGCAAAAAATTCATTCAAAACCGGAGCAAAGAACTTCTTTCCGGAAAGAAAAACGGCGATTTTCATTACCGGTTACAAAATATGAACGGCGATATCAGTCACATATGGATCCGTCATTTCCCGCTTTACCGGAGAAAGGGCAAAGTTAACCGGTATATTTCCATCACAAGTGATATCACTGCTGTCAAGGACCTTGAATCCACCCTTTCAACACTCCAGAATCAAAACCGTGCCATTCTGGACAACATTCCCTACCTCGCATGGCTGAAAGACAAAACAGGTCGTTATATCACCGTCAATCATACCTTTGCTGAATCCTATCATCTCAAGCCCTCAGATATTATCGGAAAGACAGATTTTGACTTTTGCAGTGAGGAAAAAGCAAATGAATTTTTCAAATCCGATCAAAAGGTAATCCTTTCAAAGAAGAGGCATTTTTTTAAGCAGATCGAGAATCTTCCGGGTGGGACCTCATGGTATGATACCTTCAAAACGCCCGTATTTGACAACGATGGTCAGGTCGTCGGAATTGCAGGCATCTCAAGGGACATAACGGGTCATGCCTTAATGGAAAGAACAATACTTGAACAGGAAAAAAGCTTCAGGGCATTGCTTCAAAGTTCATCGGATGCCATTTCAATTATTGATAAAAAAGGTATTATCCTGTTTGAAAGCTCACCAAAGAGCAAAATTTCCGACTTCGATCGTGATGAGTTGCTTGAAAAGCCCATCTTCGATACTGTGCATCCGGATGATGTTGAAAGTTTCAGGCTTACTTTCGAAGAAGTCCTTCAAAGTCCGAACCGTCAGATAAAAAAAGAATACCGGAGTCTGCACAAAAACCGCCGGTGGGTTTATGTAGAGAGCATATTCTCCAATCAGCTTGATAATCCTACCATCAACGGTATTATCCTGAACTCACGTGACATTTCTGATCGCAAAATGGCAGAGCTGAAGGAAAGGGTTTACCACGACAACCTGGTCTTTTTAAGCAATTCCGCGCTGGAGCTGCTTACACTCTCCTCAAAAGACCAGATATACAGGTATATCCCGCGAAAATTGACAACATTCCTTGAAGATGCAATCGTTGTCTTGGCTTTGTATCATCAGCAGGAACATAAAATTATGATAGAAAGTCATGCCGGATTGCATCCGTATGAGGAACACCTTGAAAAAACTTTGGGATCCGGGATTACCGGACTGTCTTTTCCGGTTGACAGAAAGGCATTACTTGAAAATGCTGGTCAGATCGTGACATTTACAGATGAATTGATAAAGGAAAGCTTTTCAGGGCCGGATTACGAGAAGTTTCAGGAAATAAAGGAGATGCTGCAAATACACAAGATCTACAATATTGCCCTTGCAAGAGACAATAAAATTTTCGGAAACATTACCATTCTGACCCTGCACAAAAATATCATCAGGTTCAAACACATTATTGAGACATTCATACACCAGGTCACGGTGGCATTACAGCGAAGTCAGCTGGAACAGGAACTGATTATGGCAAAAAACAGGGCTGAGGAATCAGACAAACTAAAGACTGCTTTTCTTGCAAATATGAGCCATGAAATCCGGACTCCCATGAACGGCATACTTGGATTTGCAGAAATGTTAAATGACAGTAAACTCAGTGCAGCAAACCGGAAGAAATACCTGGAAATCATCAACAGCAACGGCAAGATGCTGATCAACCTGATTGATGATATCATTGACTTTGCAAAAATTGAATCCGGACAGGTTAACATCGTACAGGATGATTTCTCGCTCAATAACCTGCTGAAGCAGGTGAGGTCTACTTTTCTTACCGGAAGTCTGAAAGAGACCAAATCAAAAGTTGCAATCAGAATCAAGAAAGCTTTTCCTGATGTCAAATCGTATATCCGGACAGATCCCGTGCGACTGAGACAAATTTTAACCAATCTTGTGGGCAATGCGATCAAGTTCACCCATGAAGGCTTTATTGAATTCGGATACGACCTGACACCGCAGAACTTTTTACAGTTCTACGTTAAGGATACAGGCATCGGGATCTCCCCGGAAAAACTTGACCTGATCTTTGAAAGGTTCATTCAGGCTGACAATTCACCATCCAGGAAATACGGTGGTTCAGGCCTTGGTCTGGCCATTTCCAAAGGACTGGCTGAACTGCTTGGAGGTAAGATGTGGGCGGAATCAACGGTTAAATCCGGTTCCACTTTTTATTTCACAATTCCTCATGTCCGGGTTGAAAAGAAAGTCGAGGAAAAAGTCGACAGAAAAGAACCCCGGGCACGTTACTGCTGGGAAGGCAAACTGTTCCTCATTGCCGAAGATGACAAATTCAGCTATAAATTCCTGGAAGGATTTCTGAAACAGACAAAAGCCGATGTAATCCGGGCTGCTGACGGGAAAGAAGCCATTGAACTCTGCCGCAGTCATAAAAACATCGATCTGATCCTCATGGATATCCAGATGCCCGAGATGAACGGACTGGTAGCCACAACTGAGATAAAAAAGTTTAATCCCGGTGTGCCTGTTATTGCTCAGACCGCAAATGCGATCAGTGAAGAAAGACACCGTTGCATTGAAGCCGGATGTGATGATTTTATCACAAAGCCCGTTAACATTTCGGAACTGTATGCAAAAATCGACCGGTGGCTTACGCGCAAACCCTCGGATGCCAAGCGTTAATCAAGCAATATGTTAATTCTGTATGCAGGGTTCATTGTGTTGTTGTTCCTTTATTTGCTGATGATTTTTATATACAGGCATTATTGGAATTCAACCACGGTGTTCATTCCTTCCGGTTGCAGTAATTCCGTCAATCTAAGTGTTATCGTGGCTTTCCGTAATGAGATGGAGAATATTGCGGGATGTATCCGATCACTTGAAAAACAGACCTATCCACGGGAGCATTTCGAGGTAATCCTTGCGGACGATCATTCTGATGACGGTTCAGCTGCGTTCGCAGAGAACTATTGCAGGTACAGCAAAAGTTTCAGATATTGCAGTGCGGTGCCTGATGAAAAAGGCAAAAAGGCTGCACTGATCCGGGCTGTCAGAATGTCGGCACACAACGTCATCGTTCTGACGGATGCCGATTGTGTTATGGGTGAAAAGTGGCTTGAGACAATTGCCGGTTTTTACAGCAGATACAAACCCGAAATCATTATCGGACTGGTGGATGTGAATCTGGAAAGGGGATTCTTCGGCACATTCCAGGAGCTCGAATTTCTGAGTCTTACAGGAACCTGTGCCGGCGCGGCTGCGATACAAAGGCCTTTGTTTTGCAGCAGCGCAAACCTGATATTCCGCAAAGAACAGTATAAAAACTTTCATGATCCGTTGAAAAAGGATGTGACCTCCGGAGATGATACCCTGTTTATGTTGCAGGTGAAGCAAAGACACAGAAAAGGGATTATGCTTCTAAAATCACCTTTGGCTGTTGTCGTTACCCGGGGAGCTGCTTCAGTTGATGAATATGTTAACCAGCGTTTGCGTTGGGTTTCGAAAATCAGACACTACCGGGACAGAGATGTACTGCTGACAGGGATCACCGTTTTCATGTCAAATGCCGCAATGGCTGCTTCCCTGATCCTGTTTATCCTGGGTTTGAATTTAATATTGTTTCCGGTTATACTGATCACCAAGACTTTCGCAGACTATTTCTTTATGAGGTCCGTAACGCGGTTTTTCAGAAAAGACATCCCTTTATGCAGGTTTTTTCCTTATGAAATCATTTATATGATTTATGTAATGATCATACCTGTAGCAGGAATTCTGTTCAAGTTCAGCTGGAAAGGCAGGTGGTTCAGGGGCTAGACAATGTCAGTTCCCCAGTTCTGAGATGAACTTGATGCGCATGAGCCGGATCTCCTCTTCAGAATAGTTGTCTTCACCGAGCTCATTCATGGCCTCTTCAAGTGATTCAGTCTTTGCATCCTCCCTGAAATAGTTGAATATATCTTCCTGGTGTTCTTTTTCCATAATGTTGTTGAGGTAGTAATCAATATTCAGTTTGGTCCCTGCATTTACGATTGCCTCAATTTCATCAAGCAGTTCACTGAGCTCCAGATTCTTTGCTGCTGCAATATCTTCCAGATCCATTTTGCGGTCGATACTCTGTATGATAAAGACTTTCAGGTTCGATTTGTTGACGACGGATTTTACCACCATGTCCTGGGGACGGATGATTTCTTTTTCCTCCACGTAAGTTTTTATAAGGTCTACAAATTCAGCACCATACTTCCTGGCTTTTCCGGCTCCCACACCGGTGATATTCTGAAGTTCCTCAATGGTAACAGGATATTGTATAGCCATGTCCTCCAAGGATGGATCCTGAAAAATTATGAAGGGGGGAAGATTGATCTGCTTCGAAATTTTTTTGCGAAGGTTCTTTAAAATATTGAACAGTTCTTCATCCGCTGCACCCGAACGGTCGGGTCCGGATAAGGCATCTTCTTCCGCATCTGTGTCAGAGTAGTCATGATTCTCAGACAGCATGACGGACCCGGGTTTCTCGATAAAATCCAGACCTTTTTTATCAAGTTTCAGCAAACCGTAATTTTCGATATCCTTTTGGATCAGCTGTGCGATCAGTGCCTGTCTGATCACCATGTTCCAGTAATTCACGTCTTTGTTTCCACCTTTTCCAAAAATGTCCAGCAGGTGATGTGAATAAGACTTGATGCCGCTGGTCTTATTGCCTGCCAGAATGTTGGCAATGTGATCGGCCTTGAATTTTTCCTTAACCAGCTGAATGGTTTTAAGTACCAGAACAATATCATCTTTCCCTTCAAAAAGGATTTTCGGATGCAGGCAATTGTCGCAATTGTCACAATTTTCGGACATGACCTCTCCGAAATAGTTCAGCAGCTGCTTTGGTCTGCAAACTGATGATTCGGCATAAGATACGGTTTCGAGCAGCAGCTGCTTGCCAATCTCCTGTTCGGATATTGGTTTGCCCTGCATGAATTTTTCCAGCTTCAGGATGTCCTTATAGCTGTAAAATGCAATGCAGTTTCCTTCACCTCCATCGCGGCCCGCCCTTCCGGTTTCCTGGTAATAGCCTTCAAGACTTTTGGGTATGTCGTAATGGATCACAAATCTGACATCAGGTTTGTCAATTCCCATACCGAAGGCGATGGTGGCAACAATAACATCAACTTCTTCCATCAGGAAATTGTCCTGATTCTGTGTCCGTGTCGACGAATCCAGTCCTGCATGATATGGCAGTGCTTTGATGTTGTTCACCCTGAGTGTTTCTGTAAGCTCTTCGACCTTTTTTCTGCTCAGGCAGTATATAATGCCTGATTTTCCGGAGTTGTTGCGGATGTATTTTATGATCTCCTTGGTTACATTTTTCTTCGGCCGGACTTCATAATATAAATTGTGACGGCGGAAAGACGATTTGAACACGGATGCATCCAGCATCCCCAGGTTCTTCTGTATGTCGTGCTGCACTTTTGGCGTTGCCGTGGCAGTGAGTGCAATGATCGGGGCAGGACCGATTTCATTGATGATGGGCCGGATGCGACGGTATTCAGGACGAAAATCATGCCCCCATTCGGAAATGCAATGTGCCTCATCGATGGCATAAAAGGAGATTCTGACCTTTTTCAGAAACTGTATGTTTTCTTCTTTTGTGAGGGATTCAGGAGCCACATACAGCAACTTGGTCTTACCGTCCATGATATCATGTTTGACTCTGTTAATTGCGGCTTTATTCAGTGAAGAATTCATGAAATGTGCCACCCCGTCATCTTCGCTGAAACTCCGCATGGCATCAACCTGATTCTTCATCAATGCAATGAGTGGAGATATGATGATTGAAGTTCCCTCAAGCAGTAATGATGGCAACTGATAACACAATGATTTTCCACCTCCTGTCGGCATAAGGACGAAAGTGTCCTTTCCGTCCAGTACATTTTTGATTATATCCTCCTGATTTCCTTTAAAACTTGTAAATCCAAAATATTTTTTTAAGACTTCAATCAACGAAACATCAATACCAACCTTCATTTTCCCCTGTATTTTTCAAAATAGCTCAAACGCTAACAATTCTTTTAACAATAAAAACGCGACAATAAAACGCAGTAAAAAATATTTTGTTACCCGGATGATCAGACTTTCTTTCTGATTTGTTTCATTAACAAATGGCAGTTATAAAATATTAAATACTTTTGCTAACTAAAATTAATATTTTTTTTCTTAATTCGCTATTCTCAAAAAATCAATTTAAAATTTCTTAACATTTATTAATATTCAGGATAATTCACACTTATTATGGAAGATAAGCAGGAGGGAGAAATGACTTTTCTTGAGCACCTTGAGGAACTGAGATGGCATCTTATACGCTCTGTTCTCGCCATTACCGCTTTCGGAATACTGGCATTTGTATTTAAAAGGATTGTATTTGATGTGATTCTTCTGGCACCGAGCACACCGGAATTCTGGACCAACCGGATGCTCTGCAGTCTGGGCCAGTTGGTTAACATACAAAAACTTTGCATCAACGCAGAACCCGTCGACCTGCAGAACGTACAGGTAACAGGTCAGTTTATAGCGCATATCAAGGTGAGCATCATCGGAGGACTGGTGGCGGCATTCCCTTTTATTGCATACGAGTTCTGGCTATTCATCAAACCTGCACTTTACGCAAAGGAAAGGCAGTCGGCAAAAGGATCAGTTTTTTATATCGCACTGCTGTTTGCCCTGGGTGTGTTGTTTGGATATTACCTGATATCGCCTCTTTCCATAAATTTCCTGTACAATTACCAGGTAAGTGATGCAGTGAGAAACATTCCCACGCTGAGTTCGTACGTGGGCCTTGTGGCCGCGATCGTTCTGGCAAGCGGTGTATTATTCGAACTTCCGGTACTGGTTTATTTTCTGAGCAGGATCGGTATGCTGACTCCCGAATTCCTGAAAACCTACCGAAGGCATGCAATTGTTGTCATATTGCTGGTTTCAGCCATCATCACACCTCCGGATATTTTCAGCCAGGTCATGGTATGTATTCCGTTACTGGTCCTGTATGAGATCAGCATAGGTATATCCAGGCGTGTGAACCGCCGCAGGGAAGCTGCAATGTTGCATTCTGAGAACAACGGACAATGATCAAACCAGGTTCATTTGAATGAAGTTAAGAACAGAAAATCTTGTCAAACGATACCGCAACCGGACAGTTGTAAAAGATGTTTCCTTTGAGGTTGAACAGGGTGAGATCGCAGGATTGCTGGGACCAAACGGTGCGGGCAAGACCACCTCTTTTTACATGATCGTGGGACTGATTCAGCCCAATGAAGGGAAGATTTTTCTGGATGAAAGCGATATTACGGATGAACCGGTATACAAGCGCGCCCAGCTGGGTATTGGTTATCTGGCCCAGGAGGCTTCAGTTTTCCGCAGACTGAGTGTAGAAGATAACTTAATGGCGGTGCTTGAAATGACCGATATGGCAAAAGAAGAACAACATTTCCGGGTTGAAAGCCTGCTGAGCGAATTCGGATTGCAAAAAATCCGCAAAAGTTTGGGAATCCAGCTTTCAGGAGGAGAACGAAGAAGAACGGAAATCGCAAGAGCTTTGGCACTGAAACCCAAATTCATTCTTCTCGATGAGCCTTTCGCAGGTGTCGATCCGATAGCTGTGGAAGATATTCAGGAGATCGTATCAAAATTAAAAGATAAAAATATTGGTATACTGATCACGGATCACAATGTCCATGAGACCCTTTCAATAACGGACAGGGCATACCTGCTTTTTGAGGGAGAAATACTGAAGGCGGGAACCGCTGAAGAACTTGCTGACGATGAGCAGGTAAGACGTGTCTATCTGGGCAAGAACTTCGAATTGAGGTAATGTTATAATGATTTTTCTTAAAGGATATTTCAGAGGAAGATCTGACGTTTAAAAACTTAACAGTAAAACCCCATTCTATTAACAAATTAAACTTGAAGTGATTTTTTCCTTTGTTTACTTCGCTGATCTGCATGCAAACTCTTCAATGAATTTGCTTGGTAAGCTGGTCAAACTGATAAAAAAGGCAGGCATTGAAGAAATAGATTTTAAGAAAAAGATTACTGCTGTCAAAATTCATTTCGGTGAACCGGGAAACCTTTCATACATAAGGCCCAACTTTGCAGCTGCATTGGTGAAATACCTGAAAAGCCTGGGAGCAAAACCGTTTCTGACGGACAACAATACCCTTTATTATGGCCGACGGTCCAATGCCATTGATCATATCGGGGCAGCTTTTGAAAACGGATTCAATCCGCTTGCCGTGGATTGTCCTGTAATTATTGGTGACGGGATCCGGGGTATTGATCATACTGAGGTCGCAATCAATCAGGAGTATTGCAGAACAGCTAAAATCGGCAGGGCTTTTACGGATTCTGACATCATCATATCCATGAATCACTTTAAGGGGCACGAGTTGACAGGCTTTGGGGGAGCTTTGAAGAATCTAGGCATGGGCTGTGCTTCAGTAGGAGGAAAACTGGAACTACATTCCAGCTCGGTACCTGAGATTATCGATGAAAACTGTACCGGATGCGGGATTTGTGAAGAGAACTGCGCACAGGAAGCCATTGCGGTCGGGATGGACAACATTGCGAACATTGACATGAAAAAATGTGTCGGATGCGGTCAATGTGTTGCAGTCTGTCAATACGATGCTGCAAGGGTTGTATGGGAAAATGCTTCAGAACTGGTGAACCGTAAAATTGCAGAATATACCCTGGCTGTATTAAGAAACAAGAAACACTTTCATATTTCCTTCATTATGAATGTTTCACCTGATTGTGATTGCTGGAATTTCAATGACTATCCGCTTGTACCTGATATCGGTATGGCAGCTTCGTTTGATCCAGTTGCCCTGGACCAGGCTTGTGCCGATATGGTCCGGGATGCTCCCTCGCTGATGTCCTGCAGAATTCATAACAGCCAGCCTTTTGCTGATCACAAGGGCGAGGACAAATTTAAACTGGCACATCCCGGAGTTTTCTGGGAAGCAGCACTGGAACATGCTGAGAAGATCGGGATCGGTAATAGAGAATACAAACTCATCACGATAAAATAGATTGATTGGAGGCCATTTTTAAGTTCTGCGTCAGGATTTTATTTCAGCAATGATCAAAAAGTGGTATCTTTGCGCGGGTTAATCTATGCGGATGTGGCGTAACTGGTAGCCGCGCAAGATTTAGGATCTTGTGCCGAAAGGCGTGGGGGTTCGAGTCCCTTCATCCGCACTGATAAATAAATAGTTTTGCTGATGAATATCAAAAAAGAAAATACGGATGAGCTAAATGCGGTGATCACCATAACCATTGAGCCTGAAGATTACAGAGCCCGGGTGGATGATGTACTGAAGGATTACAGAAAAAAGGCCCGGCTGGATGGTTTCAGGCCCGGAAACGTCCCTATCGGCCTCATCCGCAAAATGTACAGAAAACCGGTACTGATGGAAGAGATCAATAAAATACTGGGTGAATCGGTTGCCAGGTATTTCACGGAAGAAAAGCTTTACATCATAGGAGAACCGCTTCCTCATGAGGAGGATGATGAGGAACTCAACTGGGACGGTGACAGCGAATTCACGTTTTCCTTCGATATTGGTCTGGCCCCGGAGACTGACATTACCGTTACCGATAAAGATAAAATACCATATTATATTATCAAAATCGATAATGAGCTTCGCAATAAGCATATTGATCAGATCAGGTCCCGTTTCGGATCTTTTGAAAAGGCAGATGTCATATCGGGCAGTGAAATGGTCAAAGCAGATATTGAGGAAGTCGATGCAGGAGAAAATCTTGTTGAAGGAGGTATAAAGGTTGAGGAATGTTCTTTTTCAACTGAATACATCCAGGAGAAAAAAATCAGGGATCAGTTTTCCGGATGCAAGGTTGGTGACAAGGTTGTGGCTGACCTAAAAAAAGCTTTTCCTAATGAAGCTGACCTTGCAGCACTGTTAAAAACTGACAGGAGAAAGATGGGTGAGGTCAGGAACAAGTTCCGGATAACCATTAGGGAAATATCGAAATATAAGAAAGCTGAGATCAACCAGGAACTGTTTGATGCTTTGTACGGTAAAGAAAAGGTTACTTCGGAAGAGGAGTTCCAAAAAAGAGTCGGCGATGAGCTGAAATCTTCCTTTGAACGTGAGAGTGAATATCAGTTCAGGATCGATTCCCGGGATTATTTTCTTAAGAAATTCAGGCAGAACATTCCTGACGGATTTTATAAGAGGTGGCTGTTGCATGTGAATGAGGGCAAACTGACAGAAGAACAGCTTGAAAAGGAATATGAAAAGTATGCTCAGGATCTGAAATGGCAGCTTATTAAATCCCGGATCGTACGGGATCATGAACTGAAAGCTTCTGAAGAGGAACTGTTACAACACGTGATGAGGCTTTATCGTGCCCAGTTTATGCAATATTACGGAATGGCAAACATCCCTGCGGAGACTTTGGAAAAATATGCAAGGGAGGCCCTGAACAAAGACAATGAGCGAAGCAAATTTGTTGAGATGGTCCTTGAAAATAAAGTCTTTGAACTGATCAGGGATACTGTGAAACATGACCGTAAAGAAGTAACTTTGGATAAGTTCAACAAATTGCGTGAAAAGTAATTTCCAAATCATATTAATATCTTTAACATATGGACCAGATCAGGGATTTTTACAGGTATGCCACAGGGCATAAGGGTATCAGCAGTCTTCACCTGGAACAGTATACTTCCCTTGCAAATAGTTATATTTCGCCTACGATCATTGAGGAGAGACAGCTGAACGTAGCCCAGATGGATGTGTTTTCCAGACTGATGATGGACAGGATCATTTTTTTAGGTCTGCCGATTGATGATTTTGTTGCAAATGTGATCCAGGCCCAGCTTTTGTATCTTGATTCAGCTGATCCGGGCAAAGACATCCAGATCTATTTCAACAGTCCGGGAGGTGCGGTACATGCTGGACTGGGCATATATGACACAATGCAATATGTGAGCTGCGATGTGGCCACCATCTGTACGGGAATGGCGGCTTCAATGGGAGCCGTGTTGCTGTGTGCGGGCACTAAGGGGAAACGTTCCGCGCTGAAGCATTCACGTATTATGATCCATCAGCCGATGGGCGGGGCACAGGGACCCGCAGCTGACATCGAAATTACGGCCCGCGAAATTCTGAAAATCCGGTCCGAGTTGTATCAGATCATAGCGGACCATTCCGGAAATTCTTTGGAAAAGGTGGAAAAGGACAGTGACAGGGACTACTGGATGACTGCCAGGGAGGCGATGGAATACGGCATGATCGATGAAGTGCTGGAAAGGACAAAAAAAACTTAGTTCTGTATGCAGTTTTGAATTAATTTTGCAGGCATCAGAGAACCTTATGCGGCATATGCCGTAAAACGAAACAAAACATTATGGACAAGTGTTCCTTTTGCGGACGTGACAAACGAGATACAAACCTTCTCATCGCGGGGATATCGGGACATATCTGCGATTCATGCGTGGAACAGGCATATGCAATCGTCCAGGAAGAGGTCAAAAAAAGTCAGCAGTTCGATGTTAATACGATCAAGCTTCTTAAGCCCAAGGAGATAAAGAAATTTCTGGATCTCTACGTAATTGGTCAGGATGACGCCAAGAAACACATCTCTGTGGCTGTTTACAATCATTATAAACGGCTTGTTCAGGCGACAAAATATGAGTCAGCCGATGACGTGGAGATTGAAAAGTCCAACATTATACTGGTCGGAGAGACAGGTACCGGAAAAACATTACTGGCCAGGACAATAGCCAAATTGTTGCATGTTCCTTTCACCATTGTGGATGCAACGGTGCTTACCGAGGCAGGATATGTCGGTGAAGATATTGAAAGCATCCTGACGCGTTTGCTGCAGGTGGCCGATTATAATGTCGAAGCTGCAGAAAAGGGCATTGTCTTTATTGACGAGATCGATAAAATTGCACGAAAAGGAGATAACCCATCGATTACACGTGACGTGTCGGGTGAGGGTGTTCAGCAGGGATTGCTGAAACTCCTTGAAGGATCCGTGGTGAATGTTCCTCCTCAGGGCGGACGAAAGCATCCGGATCAGAAAATGATTGCCGTGGACACACGCAATATACTTTTTATCTGCGGAGGAGCTTTTGATGGAATCGAAAAGAAGATAGCGCAGCGGTTGAATACCAAGGTTGTGGGATACAATGCCTCGAGGCAGTCCGACCGGATAGAACGCGACAACCTGATGCAGTACATCGCTCCACAGGATCTGCGGTCATACGGGATGATCCCCGAAATCATCGGCAGGCTGCCTGTGCTGACATATCTGCACCCTTTGGATCCCAAAGCTTTGCGCATGATCTTAACGGAACCGAAAAATTCAATCATCAAACAGTATATCAAATTGTTTGAGATTGATGGAATCGAACTCACTTTTGATGAAAAGGCGCTTGATTATATTGTGACCAAGGCTGTGGAATTCAAGCTGGGTGCAAGGGGACTCCGTTCCATTTGTGAAGCAGTCATGATTGATGTTATGTTTGAACTTCCGTCCACCGGACAGAATGAAATCAGGATAACACTTGAATACGCAAAATCGAAGATCGAAAAAATTAAGCTTCAGCAACTAAAAGCTGCCTGATTATTTTTTTTTGTCAAAATGAGTTGTATTTTTGTGTCCATGTAAAAAAGAACAAAATGAACAGAATATATACAATCTGGTGGTGGTGCTTGAAATTTCTCATCAATTCGTGAGACCCGCACCTTTTTGTATATAAAAAAGATATAAAACAGCGGCCTGTCGTTCTCACGATAGGCCGCTGTGGTTTTATAAACATCGTCAATTAATCATAAGATGCGGGATTTTAACATTACGACAAACGTCAGAAAAATGCTTTCGGACCTCAATACTCCGGTCAG
>JAFGPB010000067.1 GCA_016926205.1 Bacteroidales bacterium | reverse complement strand
TCATTGCAATTTTCTCCATGTTAATATTACGAAAATTGCCCGAGGTTCTCTAATTTAGAAGTGTCCTGTTTTTCGGGGGGAGGTCATATTGAATAACATAATATTCAATCAACAATATCATTTTTAAACAACAAAATGCTATTTTCAATTTTATAAATTATTTTGATCATACAATTTCATATTTAAATATTAATATTACAAACAGACTATTAAACATATAAATATCTATAATAGCACTTGTATACTTAACATACAGTTATTCATATTTTTATATCAGGAAGTTTTGAAAAAAAATGCAGATAACACTTTCACATGATTGGAGCAAATTGTTTTTTGATCCATTGATTAAAACAAAGGATTTAGATTATTTTGAAAACGAATCTATGATTATTGTTGTTTACGGCTATCCTTATTATTGTAATGAAAAAAAATGGGTATTAGCAAATGAACTATCAACTAAGATCTTAGAAGAAAAAAACCTCTTTATTCATGACATAGATGGTGTTTTTTCAATAATCTATATTAATAAGAAGAGAAAAATATGTAAAGTTTATACAGATCGTTATGGAATTTATATGTTATACTATATGCTGAATCAAGAACAGATTACACTTTCAGATGAAATAGAAGCTTTTATTCCGCAGATATCTCATTTTGATATTAATAAAAAATCTGTGATTGAATATCTGAACTTCGGATATGTATTGGGAGATAAAACACTTATTCATGGTGTGAGAAAATTTTCAGGTTCTTCCATTTATCTTATTACCAAAAAATTGGAAATTATTAGAGAGAAATATTGGGATATTTTGGATATTCAGAAAAAGGAAATGATGTCAAAGGATGAATTCAGGTCTGAATTTAACAGACATATTAATAAGGCTTTTGAGTTAGAACAAAAGATTGTGCTTCCCTTGACTGGAGGTCGTGATTCAAGATTAATACTGTCTGCCTGTCTTAAAAGCAAAGAAAAATTGCATTGTTATACACAAGGTCCATCATATCATTCTGATGTTAAATTGGCAAAAACCATTGCAAAATACTATGGTATAGAACACCTGCATTATATGACAGGCGAAGAAAATGGAAAAGATTTAAAATTAAAAGTAAAAGGCAAGGCAGGAATTCTTTACGGACATTTACCTTTCATAGAATATCTGCACGTTTATGAATTACTTGAAGAAGAAGCAGGTAAAGGTGATTTGTTATTAACAGGAATACTTGGTAACCAACTATACAGGCACCATCCATTTGGTAATAATCTACCTATATCAAATAATAAAACAGATATTGCAAGATTTATTGTATATCAGACACCAAGTGCCTTTTTCTTTCGGATAAGACTAATTGATTTTTACAATAATCTTTTCACAGGACAAAATGCAGACTCAATTGAAAAAGGATTAATTGATTCTGTTTTTGAAGTTCTGAATAAAGCGGAATTGGCAAAAAGTAAACTTGATTTTACGCGTTATTATCTTTTTAATATTTATTGTTCTAATATTGCTGCAAACAGTCTTAAGCTCACAGGAAGATATTTTAAGATATTTGGCGCTTTTTTTAATAAGACTTTATTGAAACAACTCAAATTTGCCGATTTTAAAGACATGATTAATGCCAAATTGCATGAATATATAATAGGCAATAACAGTAAATATCTTGCGGATCTTACATACTATAATACAGGTAGAATAATTAAATATTTAAAACTTTTCGGTAATAAAATTTCAACTAAGATTATTCATATGCAATTATTCAAACATCCGGATATAGCCAATTATCACTATTGGTTAAAGAAAAATAACAGTCAGTTTCTAAACGAGTTGTTAAATTATGAAAGTATGTTGTCTTCACCCCTATTTAATCAGGTTGAGCTGGAGAGAATCATTAGCATATACATTGGAAATAGAACATGCCTGATCAATAAAAAAAAATTATTTTTAAATTTTTCAATTGACAAGTTTATGATCAACTTGATATCTTTCGAGCTATGGCTTCAGGAAACATCTCAAGGAACACCTATTCGGTTTTTATGAAAAAAAGTTTTCCCAATTTCTTTTTATTATCACTTTGCATGGATTTCCTAAGGCTATTGAATTGGGAGGTATTGACTTGATAACAAGACTGTTAGCCCCTATTACTGAGTTTCTTCCAATTGTGACTCCTTTTAATATAAGACAGTTAAAACCAAGAAAAACATTATCCTCAATAACAACAGGCCTTGAAGGATAACCTTCATGAATTCGTTTATTGGGGTCAGCATGATGAAAATCATTATCTACAATAGTACAGTCAGCTCCAATTAAGACATTATCCCCTATTTTGACTTTTGTTGCTGAAACAATTGTAACTCCTGAGGCACCTGTGCTATTTCCAATAGTAATTTCAGCATTCTTAGTAAGTGTTATGAATGTACAGGGTCTAAGTAAGCCAACCATAACTGAATTCCTTGCTGAGTTGAATTCACAGGTATTGCCGATAATAATTCTTGAATTGGGATATCTACGTATGACTGGACTACCGTTAAAAATAACATTTTTACCTAATTTAACCCTTTTAAGGTAACATATGAATTGAATTAACCAATTGAAAAAAACAACACGACATTTATTTCTGAAAACAAATAATAATTTAAAATACCAACCACTGAAATCAACTTTATAGATATCAGACATACTTAACTAGTGTATTAAAACGAGTTGCATATTTTTTTGCCCTTATGTTCAATAAATTAGTTCACCTTTAAGATTTGTAGAGGAGCCATTATTGGTAATAACATCTATAAGCCTGTTGAAAAATAAATCAGCCGCAAATTCAGCAAAAGATTTATTAGGATGCGAATCTGTCCTAGATTGAGCCAAATTTTCAGGAAAATATAGATTACCATTTGTTTGAAGGTTGTAAAAATCCCATATATATATGTTGTCATGAGGAATATCCCATTCATTGATTACCCAGTCAAAAAACTCTTTTGTCCGTATTGCTTCTTCTTCATTTGTCTGTGATTTTACCAATGCAGCTCCTGTCCAAACAATAAACTTCGTTTCAGAGAATTGTCTCATTTTATTTCTCAACATAAGGTATTGATCTTTATAATTACCTATTGATTTGTAATCAGAATCAATTTCAATTGAATCTTTATCGGGATTTATTTTCCCTACAGGAAAACAATGTTTAAAAATCACAATATCATAATCCACAGTAAGTAGCTCTAATGTAGGTTCATTCATATAGGGCTCATCTCCTGCATTTTTTACCCAAATATTATAATAATCGTAAGGATAATTATTCCAACCATAAGGATTTATGGAAGGAAAATTTCTTTCCTCAATAACATAAGCAGTACCATGATTTTTATTATGCTTTTTTAAAAGCTTTGGAATTTTTGCAAAATTGTTCTGTTTACCAGTTAACTTATTTATCAACTTACCATAATAAAACATTAAGTTAGAAGGATCACCATTCCAAATGGTTAAGCCTGTACTATGATGTAAAAATATTATTCTAATACTATCAGATTTTTGCATTGTATTACATGATATTAAAATGAAAATAATAGAAATGACACTTAAAAAATAATGTCTCATATAATATTTTTTATTATAAAATGCAATTTTAAGAACATTTTAGTAAAGTGCAAAGATAGGAAAATGTTAACTAACATTTCTCAGTCAGTCATTTTGGCTAACTTCTGTTAATAATTTTATGTCTATAATATTTAGGATGTAATTCAACAGAGTATTAACTTATGGGTAAGTGTGTGCTATTGAATTGGTTGTTTGAGTGAACATGAGCACGTAAGTGAGAGAA
This sequence comes from Bacteroidales bacterium, assembly GCA_016926205.1. GTDB lineage: Bacteria > Bacteroidota > Bacteroidia > Bacteroidales > UBA10428 > UBA5072. Next base: position 45,949 of record JAFGPB010000067.1, on the reverse strand, counting down.
TGAAATGAATAGAAAGGGGGAGGGATTGAATGAAGAAAAGTTCAGAAAGATTTTGAGATCGTGCTAATCAGACCAAAGGTATTGTCATAGAGATCACCAAAATCTATTGCAGTGAGGAATCCAATGCACAAACCGTTTCGTAATATTCTTGATTTTTCAGGATATCCGGAAAATTGTCCGGTTACAGGGAAAACGCCGTAAGGTGAGGGAAATGTTATGTAGGGTGAAGGCTTACCGGTCAATGCGGTTCCGTATGTGCCGTAATTTCTTGAATAGGAGAATTTACTCACAAAATGCCAGTTGTTTATTGTTCCTTCCATACCAAAATGAGCTGCAATTACCCTGTTGTTGATAAAGAAGTTACCGGGGGCCGACGGGAATCCTTCCTTAACAGCATTGACAGGATTAATGAAAGGTGTACCGATTCCTGAACTGTCATAAGACCATCCCTTCCGGTAATAGCTGTTATTAAAATAGTTTTCATAAGGAGATGGAGTCCACTTTGACCATATTTCGCCGCCCTGATTTTTGGTGTGCAAAAATTCGAAAAGTATTCTTTTCAATTGGAATGCTTTTCCTGTAATGCGTTTATTTTCAAGACTTACACCATTTAGTCCATCCAGAATATTCGCGAGATAACGCAAAGCTTCAGCATCATAGATCATCTGAAGGTATATGAGCAACCGGATATTTCTGAAATCATATTCCAGCCCAAGATTAACGGGACCAAGATGGTTGCCGTCAGGATAATGATCAGTATGTATTTAAAATTCATTGCATAATAAAGGTATAAAAAACCGGAATTTTGGAACAGCGGGACATTTGAGGAATGAATTCTTGAAAAACAATTTTTCATTGTGAATCCGTTGTGTTAATTTCAAGATATCATACTGGTAATTATACATACGGGCATGTTTTTTGATGCTATATTTGCGGTAACGAATATATGCTCCTTATTGTAAAGTTAACGAAAGCTCCTTACGACAATGATCTTGCACCATTTGTTACTGTTTATTAGTTTGTTTTTCTGTCATCCGCTGCATGTTACGATTACCAGTGTTGACATTAACCATGCGCAGGGTGAGATTTCCGTGTCGCATAAGTTTTTTACGGATGATTTTTCATTGCTGTTTTTTCATCTTTATGAGGTGAATATCATTCCGGAAGACAATGTTGCTTTTACGGAAAAGGAACTGGGCACCATTGAGGGATACATGTCTGAGGCATTTGTGCTCAGACCGGATCAGGATTCGATCGTTACCTTTGAGTATACAGGTAAGGACCAAAATGAGGATTCTGTCTGGCTTTATTTTAAGGGTGAACTGCCGGAAGGCGGATGCAGCAATTTTATATTGACAAATCATATCATGTTTGATCTGTATTTCGACCAGACAAACCTGGTGATCGTTGCTTCAGAAGATGATGAAAAGGGATTGACGTTTGACTGGGAGAACAGGATATTTAATGTGGAATTGGGAATGAGGAATAGGGAACTGGGAAATGGAAATTGAGAATTCACTTTCGTAACCTCAGAAATGTTAATTTTACATCCATGAACGGGATGCTGAAATGGATACAGAAGCAAATACCCGGAGGGGTATTGGAAAGGTCATCGAAAAGGATACCGGCGGGGACATTTTATGGCAGATGGAATAGGATACACGGAAGTACACCTGAAGAGACAATGAAAAAGCTGCCCGGAAATACCAACACTAGGGTTTTGAAAAGGGTTCTGGTTGTCGTCATGACTTTTCTGCTGTATTCTGGTCTGAGCTATGCCACGCACAACAGGGCGGGGGAAATTACTTTTAAACACATTTCGGGCTATACCTATGAAGTAACTATTGCTACTTTTACTTATACGCAAAGTGCTGCGAACCGGTCGCAGCTCACGGTGGAGTGGGGCGACAATACGTATTCCGTTGCTCCGCTGGTTCAGAGGACTATCCTGCCGAACTATTATTATCATAACATATATACTGCAACACATACATTCCCGGGTCCCGGAATATATGAGATCATGATGCAGGATCCCAACCGCAATTACGGCATCGCGAACATACCCAATTCCGTAAATGTGGTGTTTTCCATTAAAACCACCTTTATCATCAGTCCGGATATCGGAAACAACAGCACGCCTCTTTTGCTGAATTTCCCCATTGACCGGGCGGCAAGAGGGCATATTTTCATCCACAATGCGGCTGCCTACGATCCTGACGGGGACAGCCTGTCCTATAAACTGGCCATATGCACGGGGCAGGACGGGCAGGAAATTTCAAATTACACTTTTCCAGCAGCCAGTGATACCTTTTATGTAGATCCCGTTTTGGGTGATCTCGTATGGTATGCACCGGTAGATACAGGACGTTATAATGTGGCCATGAATATCGAAGAGTGGAGAAAAGGAGTTAAAATAGGCAATATCGTGCGGGATATGCAGATCGATGTCGTTGAATCAGACAACAATCCACCTGAGAATCCGCCCCTTGAGGATTTTTGTGTTATTGCAGGCGAACTCATTGAATTTCAGGTGACAACGGTTGATGAGGACGGGGATTCCATCAAACAAACGATCCTCGGGGGACCGTTTGAGCAGGATGTCAGTCCTGCTACATACCAGACCATAGCCAGCGGTCTGGGATTTATCACTTCTGATTTCAGCTGGCAGACCGACTGTGACCACATCAGGAAACAGCCCTACCAGGTCGTTGTGAGGAGTCAGGACAACAACAAAGATGTGAACCTGGTGGACATTGACAACTTCAACATCAGGATCATCGGTCCTGCGCCCGAGGACCTTCAGGCTTCAGCAACCAGCACGGAGATCGAGCTTGCCTGGAACCGCAGCGACTGCGGTCCGGTTCGGGGTTATTTCCTGTACCGCAGGGAAGGCAGTTACGGATTCACACCTGACAGTTGCGAGTACGGAGTGCCTGCATATACCGGATTCGAAAGGATTGCCGTGCTCAACGGTCGGGATGACACGGTGTATGTGGATGACAACAAAGGGGAAGGACTTATCCAGGGTGTTGAATATTGTTATATGGTAACAGCATTTTATGATGATGAGTATGAGAGTCTGGCTTCAGGTGAAGTCTGCAGCGCCCTTGTTCCGGGTTTTCCGTCCATCCTCAACGTCAGTGTCACAAAAGTCGATTTGGCTGACGGCAATATTTTTCTTGCCTGGGCAAAGCCGGATGCTGCTGACCTGACCGGTGCACCCGGTCCCTATGTCTTCCAGGTCTTTAGGTCTGCGACTTATGATATGGAGGATATGGTGCTGATCGATTCGGTCCTGACTTCCGATCTTGATGACACCACATATGTTGATGTGCTCAATACGGTGGATTTTCCTTATTATTATTCGGTGAAAATGTTCAACAACACACCGGGAAACAGGTTTCAGCTTCGTCCCGGGGAGCAGGAGATCGCCTCTTCGCTGTATATTGAGATCACCCCGGATGACAACCAGCTCACGCTGGATATCAGGAAAAAAGCTCCCTGGATCAATGACACCTATATCATTTACAGGCAGAACAGCGCACTGGAATTTGTTCCCATAGACACAAGCAACAGCAATGTTTATGTGGACACCGGACTCAAAAACGGTGAGACCTATGTGTACCAGGTGGAAAGTCAGGGCTGGCGGCCCATAAAGGGAGTCGTCTTCACCAATTCGAACTTTTCGCATCTCAACATTGGCACGCCCGTGGACATCACACCTCCGTGTCCGCCCGTCCTGTATGTGGTCTCACAATGTGACAGCTTTATGAATGTGCTTACATGGACGAATCCCAACCGGACCTGTGCCGACGATGTGATCCGTTATAATATATACTATACAGGTGACTTGCAGTCTCCGCTTGATTCAATTGCCTATACGGCTCCGGCGACCGATACCGTGTTCTACCACAGGTTCACGGAAGGTACCCTGATGGCGGGCTGCTATGCAGTAACTGCCGTGGATTCGTTCGAGAACGAAAGCGACTTTTCTGTCAGGATCTGTGTGGACGAATGTGTCAGTTACGAGTTGCCCAACGTGTTTTCTCCTAACGGTGATAACATCAACGATGTATTTGTTGCTAAAAATCTCAGCAAAGCGATTGAAAAGGTTGATATGAAGATTTACAACCGTTACGGCCAGCTGGTTTACGAGACAAGCGATCCGGCAATCAACTGGAACGGCTATTACCGGAATACCAGCAATAAGGTCGCATCCGGCGTATACTATTATATTTGTGATGTCTATGAACCCCGCATAACAGGCGTTGAGGTCAGGAGTATCGTGGGTTTTATCCATCTTTACGGGGAGGGGTATTCAGAAGAGGTGACAAAATAGCGGGTATGCAGAAGGGTTTTTGTTGGAATTTGTTTATTGTCGTGAGAAAATTATGGTTGTTGATCATTTTGCAAAATGGAAGGATTTGCGTATTGAGATGAAAAAACTCTGTATTATACTGATAACGGGACTTTCTGTTCTAAATTCACTGACGGGACAGACCGCTGATGAGTATTACCTGAAAGGGGTGGCGTACATTGAACAGGACAGCAACCGACTTGCTGCGGATAATCTTACCCGGGCTCTGGAGCTGAATCAGTCAGATGTGAAGATCCTTTTAAAACGGGGTGAGGCCTATTATTGCCTGAATGAACGGAATCGTGCAATTGCGGATTTTCAGGCAGCAAATGAGATCATACCGGGTGCTGCAGACATCTGGCTGGCACGCTGCTTCGCACAGAATGGCGATGATAAGAATGTATTATCATATCTGGAAAAACATCTTGCATCAGCATACAGGTTGCCTGAAACGCAGATCAAAAGGGATCCGGCATTTGACGGACTGCAGCTGACCGATGAATGGTACACCTTGTGGCAGAAAGAATGGTATACTCCTGAGGAGGTCATGATGAGGGAAGCTGAATATTATATGGACCGCGACCGGCCTGATGAAGCTTTAAAGTTGGTGGAATCTGCCTTGACCGGCGGGATGACAGGTCCGGCACTGTTTTGTTTGCGTGGCAGGATCAACCTGGTTCAGGGGTACTATGCCCCGGCGATCTCCGATCTTACTTCTGCCATCAATCAGGATAAAAGCCACGTGGACTGCTATCAATACAGGGGTCAGGCAAACCTTGGTGCCGGACGCTATAAAGATGCAGCGGATGATTTCACCAGGGTGTTGAGGGATCAGCCGGAATATTTCGAAGGGTACCTTAAAAGAGCGGAAGCATATGCCGGCATGGAATCCTACGATCTGGCAGTTCAGGATATGTTGCACTACCTGAAGTATTTTGGATCGGATCAGACGGCCATATACCGGTGCGGGGAATATTGTTTTATGAAGGGAGATTATCTCAATGCATTGAAATACTTCAATATGAACATGCAGGCTGACGGTGACAATGCCCTCTATTACAAAGCAAGGGGAAAGACGTATACCATGACCCGCACTTACCGTTATGCCATCTATGATCTGACCATGTCACTTGACCTTGATCCTTCGGATGGAGAGACCTGGATGTATCTGGGAATTGCCCGGCTTGAAACGGGTGACCGTGCCGCCGCCTGTTCAGACTTTCAGAAAGCCCTGAGGGCAGGGGAGACAAGGGCCTTAAGATATATTATAGACCATTGTCAATAAGATTATAATAGACCATTGTCAGTGAGATATATAATAGACTATTGTCAGTAAGATATATTATAGATTATTATCAAAAGGGTTGACAACAAAACCATCAATATCCGATTCCAGCCTGCCTCAATCGGAATAAAACCATCCGGGATTATTCTGAATAAGCTCCGACTGTCAGATGTTTTTCCGGATTTCAGCCAGAAACTCCCGCATTTTGTGGATGTCTTTGGCTTTGATGATCTCCTCCAGGTTCTCCAGTTTGTCACCGATCTTTTCAAGCTGTTCAAGGGCGAAAGGACTGAACATGATTTCGGAGAGCAGAAAGTCGTCCTCCGTCAGCAATCCTTTTGCGATCTCATGGTGTTTCCGGAAGGTGGTACCCGGGGCTTCCTGCTTTTTCATACAGGAGGCAAAGACAAGCGTGGAAGCGAAGGGCGTGGCCAGTGAATAGGCGATGGTCTGGTCGTGTTCCAGAAAGGTGTAATCGAAAATGTTCAGGTTAAAGGACTTATAGAAGTGCCTGAAAAAAACCTTGCCTTCCTCGTCGGATTCCCTGATGATGATGGCACTTTGACCGGCCAAATCCTTGATATTTGCAAATGTCGGACCGAACATGGGATGGGTTGAAACGAACCTGCGTCCGGTTTCCCTGTAAAAATCACCCAGACCGTTCTTAACCGAGGTGATGTCGGCAAGGATGCAGTCCTCTTTCAGAAACGGCAGCAATTCAAGGAAAACGTCCCGTGTTTTTTCAAGGTTCACAGCATTAATGACCATTTCAGGCTCATATTCCCGGATCTCTTCGCGGGATAAGAGCTTATGCGTGTTGAACAGATAACGCATTCGTGTCAGGTCCCTGTCAAAAGCAGCCACTTCATAATCGAGGCACAGGGATTCAATGAACCATGATCCCATTTTTCCTGCGCCCACGACCAGTATTTTCATTGCGATAGTTTTATATTTCCTGTATTTTCATAATGAAATCATTGAGCCTGGAGAACCTGATCTGTCCGGGAGCTGTCGGCTCACCCTCATCCGGTGAGGCATAAGTGAATTCAGCGCCCAGGAAGGGAGCGACGATCCTGCTGATTATGCCGAGCTCTCCCATTCCTATGGCAACCAGCCGGCCGGGAGCTTTATAGAGGGAAAGGATCTTGGAATTGTCCCGGTTCATATTGACCATGGTGGCAATCTTGGCTATGTTGGCACCCATGTCGAAACAATCCTGCATGATCTTCTCGAGATCCTGAAGGGGAGGCGTGTATTCGAAATTGTGATAGGATATCATCACATCACAATGGCATTCACGGGCATATTCCATCAATTCTTTCCGGTAGGCAACAGGTGATTCATATTCAATATCGACAATGGATGCCCCGGCCTTTATCGCGGTTTTTAGCCTGTGGGTGCGCTGATCATCACTGTACTTTCCGGGACGGCAGGTGGCGATCAGTTTTTTCTTCAAGGCAAATACCTGCTCTGTTTCCGCATCTGAAAATTCCGTCAGGTCCAGACGGATCTCGGCAATCTCGGGCTTTTCCAGATATGCCAGACATATTTCCAGGTTTTTTTCACCGATACTGACACAAATCATACAACAATCCTTCTAATTGTTTATAATCAATTTCATGTGTAAATGCATATCCGATCCGGTCAAGCAACACCATGTGAATCGCATCTCCCTCACGTTTCTTGTCCTTTTTCATAGTGTTGATCACCTGATCCGGGTCCAGATTCAAACTGACTGGTAATGCAAAGTTCCTGAGCAATTGCTCAATGCGGATTACTGCAGTTCCTTCAAGGAAACCCAGCTTTTCTGAAAGACGCGCTGCAAGCATCATGCCGATACTCACTGCCTCTCCGTGCAACATGTCTGTCAGGTTTTCAATCGCATGTGCGAAAGTATGACCGAAGTTCAGTTTCCGCCGTTCCCCTTTTTCCTTTTCATCCTTTTCGACAACCGAGGCTTTGATGCGGACCGATTCATATATCAGTTTTTCGAGGGTGGGACCATCCATTTCAAGCGCTGCTTTGAAATTGTTCTCCATGTATTCAAACAGGGATGCATCCCTGATCGCAGCTGCCTTGACAATTTCGGCAAAACCGGCCCTGAACTCAACCGGATCAAGGGTGGCGAGCATCTGATCGTCACAAATGATAAATTCGGGCTGACTGAACGAGCCGATCATATTCTTGTACCTCCGGAAGTTCACGCCGTTCTTTCCGCCAACGCTGGCATCGACCTGCGACAACAGGGTGGTGGATACAAATCCGAAGCGAAGTCCACGCATATAGATGGAAGCAGCGAACCCGGCCACATCACAGACGATGCCTCCTCCGATACCGATGATGAAGGTGCTCCGGTCCGCTTCATATTCCAGCAGCTTGTCAAAAATGTCATGAAGTGTCTCAAGGGTTTTGCTTTTTTCACCCTGACCCATGACCACAACGGGAAGATCCGGCAATACATCCCCGTAATATTCAAGGATGTTCTCATCGGTGATGATGATGGCTCTGCCCGGAGGAAGGTAATTCTTCAGGTTCCCGAGTCTTTCTCCGATGAGGATCCTGGAGGTTTTTGCATCAGTCGAAATGGTCACTGTCTTCATTCATTCATTCATTCATGATCCTTGTCTGGTGGTTGATGGATTCCTCGTGGATGGCCCTGAAGACTTTAATGATGAATTCTTCGTCCAGTCCTTTCTTTTTGCCGTCCTCGATGCGCGAACGCAGCACCTCATCCCAGCGGCTGGTCTGCAGGATCGTGATGTTGTTCTGTTTTTTGTATTCACCGATCTTTTCCGCAACCTGCATGCGGAGTTCCAGGATCTCCATCAGTTTGTCATCGTAATGGTCGATCTGGTCGCGAAGTTCTTCCAGTGTGGACAATAACATCTGGTTTTGAATGTCTGGTTTCCTGAGTACTAGTCGTGATAAAAGCCTTTTCAGCTGCTCCGGAGTGATCTGCTGCTGGGCATCGCTGAGTGCCTGGTCCGGAGTACAGTGCGTTTCGATCATCAGTCCCGAAAATTCAAGGTCCATGGCTTTCTGTGATACTTCAAAAAGGAGTTCCCTGTTGCCGCATATGTGGCTGGGATCAGTGATGATGGGCAGGTCAGGGATCAGCCGTTTCAGCTCAATGGGAATTTCCCACTCGGGATTGTTGCGGTACAACGTTCTGCCGTATGCGGAGAATCCCCGGTGGACAGCTGCCAGTTTGCTGATACCGGCCCGGTTGATCCTCTCGATGGCACCGATCCACAATTCCACATCCGGACTGACAGGATTCTTCACCATGACGGGAATGTCGACCCCCTGAAGCGCATCGGCTATCTCCTGGACGGCAAACGGATTTGCCGTGGTCCTTGCACCCAGCCATATGATGTCGATCCCATGTTTAAGGGCTTCATACACATGTTTGACATTTGCCACTTCAATGGCAACATACAGGCCCAGCTCTTCTTTTATTCTTTTGAGCCAGGGCAGTCCCGTTTTACCGACGCCTTCAAAGGTGTTCGGACGCGTACGCGGTTTCCATAATCCGGCCCTGAATATATGGATCCCCATTTCTTTTACCTGTGCCGCAACGCTCATTATCTGTTCCTCACTTTCAGCGCTGCACGGACCTGCCAGAAGCAGGGGTCGTTCTGAAGGAACTCCTTCGAACGTGAACGGTTCAAGCATTAAATTTACTGTCATGACTATTCCGTTATGGTTTTACCTTTCGTGTATTCACCGAGGACCTGCAGATCCTGCGTGAACGGCCTGATGGCTTCAATGGCCTGTTTGTAAAAATAGTAGTTGTCAATTTCGACATCCACATAGAACTGATATTCCCAGTCCTTTCCGATAATAGGCATGGACTGCACCTTTGCCAGGTTGATCTCGTAGTAGGAGAGGATGGACAACACCTTTGAAAGGCAGCCTATTTTATGCGCAAGGGCAAAGGTCAGCGATGCCTTGTTGACATATTGTGTCTCAGGAGCATTGCCATTGATCCCTTCGAGGATCAGAAAACGGGTGTAATTCATCCGGTTTGTCTCGATGCCGTCTGCGATTACTTCAAGGTTGTATTTGGCTGCTGCCTCTGATGAAGAAATGGCTGCCACACCCTTCAGATTCTTTTCAGAGATCTCTTTTGCGCTGAGCGCGGTATCTGCACTGTCAATAAGCCGTAAGTGCGGATAGTCGTCAAAGAACTGCTGGCATTGCAGGAAAGCCATGGGATGTGAGTGCACTTCCACAATGTCGCTGATGGTTTGTCCGGGCAGTGCCACCAGGTTCTGTCTGATGCGAAGGTAAATCTCACCGACAATCTTGAGGTGTGACTCGAGCAGAAGCGTATAGTTTGGTAGGATGCTGCCTGCAATGGAATTTTCTATCGCCGTGATTCCGTAGTCAACCTGACCTGATTTCAGCGCCTTGAACAGGTCCTTGAACGTGTTCCGGGGTACGATCTCTATATTTTCATTCTCAAAATATGCGTTGGCGGCAAGCTCATGAAATGCGCCATATCCTCCCTGAATGGCGATCTTCTTAACTCTGGTTCCTGATTTGTTCATAAGGGTATAATTTATCCTCCATTTTTTGTGAAAACCGTCCTTGTTCTCCTAAACCGTTTTTGTTCTCCTACACCGTCCTTGTTCTCCTAAACCGTTTTTGTTCTCCTACACCGTCCTTTTGTTCTTCATTTATTGCCAGCCTGTTATCATTTTTCTGTTTTTACAGGTTTTGTATATATGCATGCATATTTTTCGTCTGTCATCTCATAACATTTAAAAAAAAAAGTCCCTTTCTTCAAGGGACCTTTCTTATCTATCATAATATCAATCAAATAAAGTCCCTTTACTTTACTTCAAAAAAGAAATAAAAGTAAAAAGCTCTATTTGTCGATGTATTCATTTCTGATATGTTGCGGCAAATATACTTAAAGTTTGCATATATTCAACAAAAGATTCATATTTTTATTCATTGGACTCATATTTCTGTAGGAGAGTGAACTGAAATACAGGTGATTCAGTCCTGGTATCAGGGCATCAGTCGGAGGATTTTATATTTTTGTATTACGCATCCGGTTATGGAATATCTTGCACGAGGATGCTTTGGGTTTCATGCCCATGATCATTAACGGGCTTGTGAAAATCGAATGGCAATGACAACAAAAGAACGGTACAAAAAGGTTATTGAATATTTTCAGGAACACATGCCGGTAGCGGAGACCGAGTTGCATTATGCCAGTCCTTACGAGCTCATCGTGGCAGTCATGTTATCCGCGCAGTGCACTGACAAGCGTGTGAACATGATCACACCGGCTTTTTTCCGTCGCTTCCCGGATCCGGTATCCCTTGCAGATGCCGGTGTTGAAGAAATCCTGGAATATATAAAAAGCTGCTCGTATCCCAACAGCAAGGCCAGACATCTGTCAGGCATGGCAAAAAAGGTAGTCCTTGATTTCGGAGGGGAAGTTCCGTCAGACCGTGGGGATTTGATGAGCCTTCCAGGTGTCGGAAGAAAGTCTGCGAATGTAATTTCCCTTGTGGCGTTCGGCCGGCCGGCCATGCCTGTGGATACACATGTCTTCCGCGTTTCTGCCAGACTGGGACTGACCAACCATGCAAAGAATCCATATGCTGCGGAAGTCCAGCTAGTCAGGCACATTCCTGAACCTTTGCTGGCGCTGGCACATCACTGGCTGATCCTGCACGGAAGGTACATATGTATTGCCCGAAAACCGAAATGTGATGTATGCGGACTTTCAGGGATCTGTCGTTATTTTAATTCGAAGGGACGGTGAGATTTCTGATTGGGTTATCGGTTTTGCATGGCTGGATTATGGTATGAAGTGCAAGAGTCCGTTATTGATGTTTGGGTTGTATATTTCAGATATTATTATTTTGAATCAACAAATCCGTGATTATTGTAACTTTTTAAGGAGCGGGACAGTAAAATAAGTAATTTCAAAATGGCCGGATTTTCACAGGATTGTTAATATTTCTGTCATTTTGAACAGGGTATAATCAGTTGTAATGTACTATATTTAGTAACTGATATACCTGTTTTGTAATCATGAAGAAAAATGGTAATTTTATTATCACTATGATTCTTATTGAATTAGAAGAGTAATTAAAATTTGAACCCATGCAGTACAACAACCTTCGCTTTCAAATCATCGGACTTTTGTTAATCACCGGAGTGTTGCTGGCCATCCCTTCATGCAGGTCCGACAGAAGCAGACAGGGCGGCCGTGAAGTTAGTCTCGGGGATTTCCTGACAGAGGAAGACATCTTTGATGATATTGACAGGGCCAAGAAAATATTTTATTCTTTGCCTTCGCCGCTTGAAACAGCCATGTTGCTGAAATCGACCGGTATCGATTATGATGAGATGCTGCTTAACGATCTCAGCAGTGTGGAACGTTATGCAACCAGCAAGAGCAAAGCGCTGAACCTGGGCATTTATACCACAGATCTCAGCTTTGCAAGTCTTTTTGACCAGGCGCAGACCTCGCTGAATTACATGGACGCTACGAGAAGACTCGCAACAGAAATGGGCATTGATGACGCCATCGATGATGAAACGCTGAGAAGATTGGAAGAAAACCTGGACAACCGCGACGTGGTCATGGACATTATATCCGAAACATTTTTGAATTCCAGTTCATATCTGAAAGAGAATGATCAGCAGCAGGTTGCTGCCATTGTACTTGTCGGAGGTTGGGTTGAGGGACTGTACATCGGTTCGCAGATGGCAGGTGAAAATCCGCCTGAAGAAAGCAGGCTGGTTGACCGTCTGGCTGAACAGAAGCTGTCATTCAGCATTGTTGAAAGAATGCTGGAGGATAACAGGCTGGATGCGGGCGGACAGGAAAACAGGGATATTGCGGAACTGATTGATGAATTGCAGGTACTGAAAGCAGCATATGACAATATTGAAGTCCAGACATCAGCTGTAACAGTTGAAGAAGATGAGGTTACCCCGGAAGTTGCCTCACTGAAATCCCAGACGATTATTCATGTGACCCCTGAAGCATTCAGAGAACTTCAGTCGGCTGTCAGATCACTCAGGACAAATTTCGTTCAATAAATTCAAAGAAATGAGAAAATATCTGCCCATAATCATCAGCCTGGCATCACTGATCCTGCTGAGCCAGTCAGTTGAGGCTCAATGCAAAGGATTCGCAAAAAAACTGTGCAAACTCGAGCTTGCCCCCTACATACATGACGGCAACTATCATGCGGCCATCCTGACAGAGGGAGAAGAAGCGGAATTGTACAAGACATTTTACACGGACCAGAGATATCGGATCGCAATCTGTGGTGCGGAAGCACTGCCTGCAGTCGAATTCCAGATCGTGGATGCATACAGGAACGTGCTGTTCGACAACAGGGAGCACGATATGGCTTCGACATGGGATTTCAGTCTGGAATCCAGCCAGCAGCTGAAAGTAGTTGTCAATGTTCCGGTATCCGGAACACAGGCTGAATTTCCCAACAGCGGCTGTGTGGCGATCATGTTTGGCTTCCAGGAAGAATAACAGCAAGTATCCGGAAGAATTGTTGCTTATAAAAATCTAAGCTTGCTAAGCTGCCTGATCTGTGAGGCAGCTTTTTTTTCATCGTGGTTTCATTCCCCAGGGCCTGTTCCGGGACCTGATCCCAATTGTTGTCCTGTTTGAAAAGGGTTCCCTGCATTTTCGGGGCAGTCTCTTTACATTTTCGGGGCAGTTTCTTTATTTGTTACACAGCTTCCTGCTCAGGAACTTGCCTGTGTAGGATTCCGGACATTGGCAAAGATCCTCCGGTGTGCCTTCAAAGACGATGTTCCCTCCTTCCTCACCACCTTCCGGACCCAGATCGATCACCCAGTCGGCCATTTTAATGACCTCGGGATTGTGTTCGATGATTACAATGGAATGTCCCCTCCGGATCAGGGCATGAAAAGCTTCAAGAAGTTTTTTGATATCGTGAAAATGCAGTCCCGTTGTCGGTTCATCAAAAATGAACAATGTGGGCGTGCCGCTTTTTTCCCCGCCCAGAAAAGAAGCGAGCTTGACACGCTGGCTTTCGCCGCCGCTCAGTGTCGTGGATGACTGACCCAGGCTTACATATCCAAGCCCCACGTCACTCAGCGGTTGCAGCTTTCTTGCAATCGATCGTTCAAGAACGCCCTTTTGCGGACCGAAAAAATCGATCGCTTCGTCAACAGTCATTTCAAGGACATCGTAAATATTTTTTCCATGATACATGACTTCAAGGACATCATCCTTGAACCTTTTTCCGTGACAGCTTTCACATTCCAGTAAGACATCAGCCATGAACTGCATCTCGACCTTGATGATACCCTCACCCAGACATTCCTCGCACCTTCCGCCGTCAATGTTGAAAGAGAAATGAGAGGGATTGAACCCGTAATATTTAGAAAGCTGCTGGCTGGCAAATAGTTTCCTGATGTCGTCAAATGCTTTGATGTAGGTGACAGGATTTGAACGGGAAGATTTTCCAATCGGATTCTGGTCCACCAGCTCCACATGACCCAGCAGGTGCAGGTCGCCATCAAGACTGTCGAACCGCCCGGCTTTGCTGCCTCCGCCGTTCAGCAGGCAGTCCAGCGCCGGATACAGGATGTTCTTGACGAGGGATGATTTACCCGAACCGCTGACACCGGTGATGACCGTGAAAACATGAAGCGGGATCCTGACCGTGATCCCCTTCAGATTGTTTTCCCAGGCTCCCGTGATTTCAATGGAGTTGTTCCACTTGCGCCTGACCTCAGGCACGGGGATCTTTTCCTCGTCACGAAGATATCTTGCTGTCAGTCCGTTCTTTTCTACAAGCAATTTTTCATAAGGGCCGTGAAAGATGATCTCCCCTCCATGGCGGCCGGCAAAAGGACCAATATCAATGATCTCGTCTGCTGCCCGGATGATCTCCTCTTCATGTTCAACGACCATCACCGTATTGCCCATTTTACGAAGGTTTAGCAGGACTTTCGTCAGCAGGCGGATATCCCTCGGATGCAGTCCGATACTGGGCTCATCCAGAATATACAGTGATCCCACCAGGTTGCTGCCCAGGGTTGTGGCCAGGTTGATGCGTTGAGATTCGCCTCCGGAAAGGGTCGATGAAAGGCGGTTCAGGGTAAGATATCCGAGCCCGACATCAGACAGGTACTGCAATCTCCCTTGTATTTCCGTCAGGATCCGTCCTGCAATTTCTTGTTCATGCCGGGTGAGTTTAAGGTTCCGGAAGAAATCAAGGAGTCGGGATACAGGCATAAGCACAAGATCCTGAATGGAAATACCGTTGATCCTGACATATGCGACTTCCTTCCTTAGTCGGGCACCCTTGCATTCGGGACAGGTGGTCTTACCCCGGTAGCGTGCCAGCATTACCCGGTACTGTATTTTGTATTTTTTTTGTTCCAGATACCTGAAAAAGATATCAATCCCTTTAAAATAACGGTTGCCTTTCCAGAGCAGTTGTTTCTGTTCCGGTGTCAGATCCCGGTAAGGGCGGTGGATGGGAAAGCCGAACCGGTCGGCCTGGTATATCAATCGCTCTTTCCACTTCTTCATTTTGTCGCCTTTCCAGCATACCACGGCATCTTCATAAACCGACAGGCTTTTGTTCGGGACCACCAGGTCCTCGTCGATCCCGATGACCTTGCCGTATCCTTCGCACAGGGGACATGCCCCCAGCGGATTGTTGAAGCTGAACATGTGTACGGAGGGTTCCTCGAAAGAAATGCCATCAGCTTCAAATCTGTCACTGAACATGCGGAAAGACTGAGGATCCTGCAGTACCCTTACGGTGCAGGTACCTTTCCCGAATCCGAAGGCTATCTGGCAGGAATCAGAATACCTGCTCTTCGAATCATCATCACGGGCGACTGTAAACCGGTCGATCACAATGTTCATGTTTTCTGTATCTGTCTGTGCATATTGAATCACAGCTTCCTCAAGGCGCAGGACATCACCCTTTACTTCCAGTCTTGTGATTCCCTGTTTTGAAAGATCCGAGAGCTTTTCCGCAAAACTTTGTGTACCGTTGTCTTTTGTAACAGGACTGAGAATCATCATTGGCGTTCCTTCAGGAAATGAGGTAATGTAATCCACGACATCCGTGACATCCTCTTTTTTCACTACTCTTCCCGATACGGGTGAATGAGTCTTACCGATACGGGCATACAGCAGTTTCAGATAATCGTAAATTTCCGTGGATGTGCCAACCGTGGAACGCGGATTGCGGGTGTTCACCTTCTGTTCGATGGCGATTGCCGGCGGAATTCCTTTTATGAAATCCACTTCGGGTTTGTGCATCCTGCCGAGAAACTGGCGTGCATAAGACGAGAGGCTTTCGACATACCTTCGCTGTCCTTCCGCATAGATCGTGTCAAATGCAAGTGATGATTTTCCGGACCCGGAAAGTCCGGTGATCACGATCATCCTGTCGCGGGGGATCTCAAGACTGATGTTTTTAAGGTTATGTACCCGCGCCCCTGAAACAATTATGGACTCTTTTTCGTATAAATTCTTACGTGGCATTTATAAATATTACAAAAGAAAAGTGTTGTTTCTGAAAAAAAATCTTTATTTTCGAAGCAAAATTATTCGTTTATTTAAAAAAGCGTTCAGGTAATATTTATTAATTCAAAATACAAGGAGGACTGCCTATAGCCACAATTCTACTCTGCTTTATATTAAAATAAGGAGGTAGTATTGAAAACAATCTATAAGTCTGACAATGAGCTTGTAGACAAGTTCGTCAGTGGCGATTCATCCAGTCTTGAAACCCTCATCAACCGGTACAGAAAGCAAGTATATACGTATATTCTGCTGCTCGTAAAAAACAGTTATCTGGCTGAAGATATCTTTCAGGATACTTTCATCAAGGTGATCCGGTCGCTTGATGAGGGCAAATATCAGGACAACGGCAAATTCCTTGCCTGGGTGCTGAGGATTGCGCACAACCTTGTGATTGACCATTACCGGAAGGAAAAACAGCTCAATGCGGTTTCAAAAGAGGATTTCAGTCTGGATATCCTCAACTCAAAAAAATATGCCGTCAGGAACGCTGAGGAAAGCATCATCACTGAACAGATCAGGAAGGACATCCGGGAACTTATTGATTATCTTCCACAGGAACAGAAGGAAGTGCTGATCCTCAGACAGTATTGTGAGCTGAGCTTCAAGGAAATTGCCGAGCACACCAACGTAAGCATCAATACAGCCCTGGGAAGGATGCGGTATGCACTGATCAACCTGAGAAGGATGGTCAGGGAAAAGAACCTGACCCTCACAATGTCATAGGCACTACCTAATGGTCTGTAAATAACAATATTAGGATCGTATTTAATAAATTCCGGAAAAGACTGGTCTTCCACAGGCATCCTGAAACCTCCTGTTTACAGGCCGTTCCGTGTCACATATCGCTGAAACTATTGCTGTGTAAAGCCCCCGGGACATTTTGCATAATTATTTTTTTTTATTACATTTAACACAATTTAATATAAATTGGAGCGTTTTTTCCTACGTATTTTAGTACAAATTAAAAGAAGTAGATATGAATGAAACCTCTACGCGAAAGGGTTCATTGAAATTCTCCGAAGAAACAGAAAACGAGTTTATTAAGCTGGCCGGATTGCTTGATGGAGAAGAATGGGAAGCTGTCATGTACTACCTGAAAGGTCTTCAGAGTGATGTAAATGATGATGTGATCAAGAGAATTGTATCTTTTTCGAAAAAATATAACGAAAAGAGCGTGGCCAGGGAGAATGTTTCATATTGAACCAAAGAAGAACTGAAGTAAAAACCGTCAGATAATCTGGCGGTTTTTTTTGTGTTCTTTTTGAAACCGTTTTATTATTTTTAAGGTCTAAACATAAGTATGATGAGCAATCTGAAGACAGAATACATGGGGATCCCGTTGAAAAACCCTGTCATTGTCAGCAGTTCGGGACTGACAGACTCGGCCGAAAAGATCAGGAAGCTTGAAGAGCTCGGAGCGGGAGCCGTCGTGATGAAATCCCTTTTTGAGGAACAGATCAGTTACGAAGCCGGAACGCTTTATGAGAATGGTATTTACCCCGAAGCCGGGGATTACATTGTCAGGTATTCAAGGGATAATTCTGTCGAGGAATATCTGAGAACCATCGAGGATGCGAAGAAGCAGACGGAAATTCCCGTGATCGCAAGTATAAACTGCATTTCATCCAGCGAGTGGATCAGCTTTGCAAAAGATATTGAAAAAGCAGGCGCAGATGCGCTTGAGCTGAACATTTTCTATATTGCCCAGGAAAAGGACAAACATGCGTCAGAATATGAAAAATTGTATGCCGATATACTGACAAAAGTGAAGAACATCATAAAAATTCCTATTGCTGTGAAAATCGGTTATTATTTCACAAACCTCATTGCGGTGGTAAATAACCTGTATATGAGAGGCGTTAATGGGGTGGTGCTGTTCAACCGGTTCTTTGAACCGGATATTGATATCGAAAAGATGAAGATCACCTCTGCTTCCGTGTTCAGCAACCCTTCCGATCTGCGGCAGTCGCTCCGCTGGGTCGGTATCATTTCAGACAGGGTAAGAGACATAGATATCGCCGCATCGACCGGGATCCATGACGGAAAGGCCATCATCAAACAAATGCTTGCCGGTGCCAAAGTCGTTCAGATTTGTTCCGTTCTTTACCAGAAAGGCATTCAGGAGCTGCCTGTCCTGATCCGTGAGCTGGAGGAATGGATGAAAAGAAAACAGTTCAAATCGGTTGATGCTTTCAGGGGAATGTTGAATTACGGACGCATTCCGGATCCTGCTGTCTATGAAAGATCCCAGTTCATGAAGTATTTTTCCGGGTACCATTGATCCGGTTATCCAGGCGACCGGGCATGTTCTTCATAACCGGCTCAACTTTCACAAGCGGTATTTGTTATCTATAGCAGGATGAAAGGGATCTTTCCGAAAATAAGACACGGAGTATATTTCCTGAATCCCGGTTTCAGGATATTGTGCAGAACGGCTTGCCTGGTCATTTCACTTAGTTTTTGCACCGTAAATTCTGGTCAGGACCTACGGTACGCAATTCAAATGATTGAGACGCTCACATCGGAGGACTTCCAAGGCAGGGGTTTTACCGCAAACGGAGATAAAAAAGCTGCATCCCTGATCCGGAAAACATTCAGGGAAAACGGACTGGCGCCGCTGACAGGCAATTATTATCAAACCTTTCGGTTGGCAGTTAACACATTTCCCTGGTCCATTGAGCTGACCCTGGGAAATACCTTACTGGTCCCCGGTCAGGATTTTGTCGTCAGTCCTTCGTCCCCTTCAGTCAGGGGAACCTACAGATTGCAGACCATCAGTGCTGAGGACCTGATCCGTCAGGCACAACCTGACTCCCTTCAGGTCCCGGACGGTCCGGAAAGTTTCATACTGATCGACAACCGTCGCAGCGGCGAACTGGATGCAGGCACCAGGGATCTGTTGTCAAGAAAGATCCTGCAGCTTCAGAACGGTGCTGGTATGAATGCCGCAGGCATCATCGAGCTTACAACCGAAAAGCTTGCCTGGGGGATTTCATCCGAAGTTTCGCAGAAACCTTACATAACACTGAATTATGATGCAAGTCCGGATACCCTGAAAAGCATGGTGATCGAGCTGAGGAACAGGTACAGGAAAAAGTATACTACGAGGAATGTGGCAGGATACATCCGCGGCACAGAATGTCCCGACTCTTTCATTGTATTTACTGCCCATTACGATCATCTGGGACGGATGGGAGCGGACACTTATTTTCCGGGGGCAAATGACAATGCAAGCGGTGTGGCCATGCTTATGTACCTGTCAAAATACTTTCAGCAGCACCCCCCAAAAAAAAGCATTGCCTTCATTTCCTTCTCAGGAGAGGAAATCGGTCTTGTGGGCTCATTCTATTTCGTGAATCATGCACCGTTTGATCTTACAAAGATCCGCTTCCTTGTCAATTTTGACCTCGTAGGGACCGGGACGGAAGGCATCAAGGTTGTGAACGGGACGGTATATCCTGATGAATTCCAGCTGCTGAAAGGGATCAACGACGTTCATGATTTTTTGCCTGAAGTTTCGGAAAGGAGCGCTACATGCATATCGGACCACTGTCCGTTCGATTACAGGGGCGTACCGGGTTTCTATATATACACCACAGGGGATTCACCTGACTACCACAGCATTTTTGACCGTCCCGAAGCCCTGACAATGGACGGATTTGAAGGTCTGGCAAACCTGATCATTCAGTTTGCAGATTCTTTTTAACGGACTGGTTCAGCCAGATACATTCGGGAACTTATCCGAAAGGACTTTGACAAATGTGGATATGAAAATCCTGTAATTCCTGGTCATTCAGGATATCAAAGCAACAAAGAGAATCATTTCACAGGATCTTTCGACGGAAGTTGATTCTATAAGGGTTAATATACGAATTGGTATATATCTTTGGAATATGTTTGGCAACATACCCATTTATTGACAGGGCAATGAAAAAATCCATTTTCTTACCGCTTTTAATAGCTGTGAATTTGTCAGCTCAGGATTTTACGGTCGTCGGATTGCCGGATACACAAAATTTTATTGATGATTCAGCAGTTTTTTACAGTCAGGTCAGGTGGATAGTCAATAACAAAGCCGGATCGAACATTGTTTTTGTATCCCATTATGGCGATGTGACCAATGAGAATACTGATGCCGAGTGGTTAAGGGCGGATGCCGCATATTCTATGTTTGAGGATGCTGACATACCATTTTCTGTTGCAGCCGGTAATCATGACATGACAGATAATGATTATACCCGCTATAACAATTACTTTGGGATTTCAAGGTTTGAGGATCAAGCCTATTATGGAGGACATTACGGATCTGACAACAATTATAATTATGAATTCTTTCAGGCTTCCGGAATGGATTTTATCATCCTGCATCTCAGATATGAACCGGAGACTGATGCAATAAAATGGGCAGATTCAATCCTGGTCTCAAATGCAGACAAAAGGGCCATACTTACCTGTCACAATCTTGTCTATTATGATGCCCCGACCGATACCGGATTATTTGATACCTGGGGACAGGCAGTATATGATGAATTGAAAGACCATCCAAATTTGTTTCTTATGCTGAACGGTCATTATTGCGGGAGCGCTAATGCAGCCCGCAGGTCTGATACCTATAATGGCAATACGATGCATACCCTGTTTTCGAATTATCAAACGGTTATCCCGGGAGGGTACATGAGACTGATGCAATTTGTTCCCGGAGATGATTCGATATATGTGACTACCTATTCTCCCTTCCTTGATACTTCGTTAACGGATTCAAAGAACCAGTTCACCATTTATTATGATATGGATGAGCCATCAGGAAGCTCAAGGATTGTCCACGAAAATTCAGATCTCGCCATTGCGGTATATCCAAATCCATTAAAGAACAACCTGAATCTGGAATTCGATAAAATGCCCGATTCCTTCTGGAATATTGAAATTGTTGATAACTATGGAAGAATACTCTACCATGGTCAAACCAGGTCTCAGCATACAACATTGGAACTTAACTACCGTCCGGGCATTTACCATCTTCTGTTGACATCAGAATCCTGTATCATAAAGAGAAAGTTAATTATTCGATAGGACACCCTGCGGATAATCTGTTGTTTCATTTACTGCCCGAATTCTTCACCCGTTTCAATCAGCAGTATATTTCTGGTCGTACCGGTGATCCTGTAGCGGTCGTCAATGCGATAACCGATCAGCCAGACAATGGTACCTCCCGATTCTAACACGTGGATGTGTTGTTTGTCGGGTAACGGTACTTTCTGGTCGATCAGGTAATCGCTGATCTTTTTACTTCCTTTCATCCCCAGCGGTTTAAAAACATCCCCTGGTCTCCAGCGTCTTACAGTCAGGGGAAAAGCAATCAGGTCGAGGTCCAGGGCAGCTGTATTTCTGCTGGAAGGAATGGTGAAAGACTCACAGGTCATCCTGCTGAACTTCATCCTAAGGGGATGGTTTATGGCTGTGGTATCCCGGTCGACAAAAACTTTCTGATCCCTGAAAGGAATGTTTCGGGTCACAATCAGAAATTCACGGTCTCGTGTCACGGTATGGGTCGCGGTGATCATTCTCCTTCCGGACTCTCCGTCCAGGGAATTCACAAGACTTTGTATCATGGACTGATTGCATCCGTATTCCCGCAGCAGTTCAAACAATATGGTTTTCGTCGCAGGATATTCCCTGAGTTTGTCAATATCAATGAGCTGTTTGTCAGGCAAAACGATACAGATTTTTTCCCTGATGTCCTGTATGGTAAGGTTAAACAGCTGTTCGATCTCACTGAGGTGGGAGACCGTAGTTATGATGTTCTGCCTGAAAGCGGGACAGGCTTTCTCGAATTGCGGGATCAGGTCGTGCCGGATCTTGTTGCGATGGTAAAAGGTATCGGCATTGGATGAGTCATCCCTCCAGCGGATGCCATGCTCTCCGGCCCAGGATTCAATGTCCTTCCTGGAAGCGAAGAGAAGCGGGCGTATAACAGCTTCCTGCCTTGGTTTTATGCCGGTAAGACCCCTGATTCCCGTTCCTCTTGAAAGGTTGATCAGGAATGTTTCCACGATGTCATCACGGTTGTGACCAATGGCAACAAAATTGAAACGGTTTTTCTTTCTGAATTCCTCAAACCATTCATAGCGAAGGTTTCTGGCGGCCATCTGGACCGAAAGGCCTTGTGATCCGGAGTACTCTTTTGTTCTGAAATGCTTTACATGGAATTCCGCCTGGAACCTTCCGGCAAGTTCCCGTACGAAAAGCTCGTCTCCGTCCGATTCCTTTCCCCGGAGATGAAAATTGCAATGGGCTACCGAGAAGGGTATACCGGAGCGGTGGAAGAGCCAGGCCATGACGACAGAATCGATCCCTCCGCTTATGGCAAGCAGGAACCTGTGTTCCCCTGAACAGTGACATTCCCTTTCCAGAAAAGCGTTGAACTCCTTAATCATATTCATCTTTTTTACCATACCGGATAATATTTGAGAATGGAAGGTTCATGGGGATAGAAATCATTCAGCTTCAGACCCGCTACACTGCCTGCATCAAAATATCTGGCAGATGCTTCCTCACAGCCCGGATAAAATGTAAACCTGAGCTCGAATGTGTCAAAAACCAGCTGATCGTTCCTGATCCTGCACCCGATCCCGATCCCGTTAAAAAAATCATCATCCGTTATGTTCATACCGTCGCGCCATATCAGTCCCATATCAACCGATGCAAAAAATACAAAGCGGAAACCCAGCAGGCGCAACGGAGTGAAGATCACCGACTCCAGGTTGAGCAGTACCTTCTGGTCGCCGCGCATCTCACGACTTGTCAGTCCGCCGATTCCGTTTCTGTTTTCCAGACTTACATACTCTCCATCAGAAGGATTCATCAGGCTCTGATAGGTCAGGGATGCAAAACTCCTGAAATCCAATATTCTGCCTTTCCGCAGTCCGGTGAAGTAACGCAGACGGACATTGACTGCACCCTGTTCCGCGACACCCTGGTTGAAGAAAGTACCATACTGCAGCAACCCATAAAGATAACCAAAATTCATGAGGTAGTTACCCGCGGAGATGCTGCCCGCTATGTAAGGTCTCGTTTTGTATGCAGTCCATTCCATTCCTGATGTTATTTCGAACAGGTAACCAAAGGGGACGTCTTCTGTACGGTCAAAAGTATAAATGTGGTTGTCTTTCTGAAATCCCTGACGGGACCAGGCTACTGAAAACAAAAGCTGTTTTTTATCCTGAAAATCATACAGATAATTTCTGCGGGTCTCCGGTCCCTCATGAAATTTTATATAAGAGGCTCTACCTGTGAGAAAGATGCCCGAACGCATGTTTGCACCCGGCTTTCCCGGCAGGGTAAACATACGTCCAAACCACAGATCACCACGTGTATAATTCAGACCGATCTGGGATAAAACTGTGTCAATGAGTTCAATACGCTCAAGAGACCGGGTATTTTCAAAGTCCACAGCCCCGGCGTACTTGAGTCCTGATGTTTTAAAATCCCGGTAAATGTTTACAAGATAGGACCTTTTGTTCCACCGGTTGACATATTTCAGCCGGGACGAGATAAAACTTCCGTATATGTTTGAGATGCCATACGACAGATAAGAACCTAAAACCGGAGCATGATCCGCATCCCAGTATAACGTTGTTCTCAGCTGGTGTCCCAGTCCCAGCATGTTTACATTCCAGAGGCTTATGTTTCCTGCATCCAGACCAGATAATCCACCTCCGAATCCTACAGGCCAGAGGTCTTTGACGAGAAGGACAAGGTCGACGGAATCAGGTTGTTCCGGTACGGTTTTAATCAGAAAGCGGGCATCCATAATATAGGGAAGGCTGCGGATGATCCTTTCATTTTCAGTAAGAAGCAGAGCGCTTATTTTTTCACCGGGAGAGACAAGGATGTTCCGCCGGATCATTTTCATCCGGGTGTCAGTATGCAAAGTATTCCCGGTTTTTTCAAGCCATGATCCGGAGATGTAACCTGTATCCATAATGGAGAATGCGAACATATCGACCCGGCTGATCCTGATATCCCTGATGATCCTGTCGTCATACCTTGCAAGTCCGGCATACAGTATGGCAGGACTTTCCTCCGTATGAAGTCCTTCCGGATCGCGGAAGATCAGCCTGCTTAGGATATTTCCCTTATGGCTTTCCTTTCCGGAATTCAGAACCGCTGAGTCTGTCTGTGCACCTGCAATGACGGGGACCAGGAACAGGATCACAGACACAGTAAAAGGATGTATGCCGGCTTTCATTTCAGATTCGAAGGTTCACCCCTGCACATTACAGGGGATAAAATACAAAAAATCATCAATAAAAGGATCGCTTGCAGGGTTAAAAAGTTTACTTTGAAAATTCAATATGAAAGACGGATCATTCAAAGGACAAGCAGGGCGATAATAATATGATTTTGTCCTGTTATGAATTGATACGAATTCACTACTTTTGTTACTACTTTCCTGATCTCAAAGAAGTAAGCCATCATGCGGAAAAGGATTCTGAACATTCTGAAGTATATCATATTCCTGGGTATCGGGATTGTCGTCTTTTGGCTGGTGTATAAGAATGAATCGGTTGACTATTATAAGGACGCCTTTAAAAATTTAAATTATTTCTGGATTGCCGTTTCAGTCATTTTCAGTATATTCTCCATCATCAGCAGGGCAGTCCGTTGGAACATGCTCATCAGGCCCCTGGGTTACAGGCCACGTCTGTACAACACATTTTTGTCCATCCTGTCCATGTATTTTATAAACCTCCTCATACCGAGGGCAGGTGAAGTCTTTCGTTGCACTATCCTGAGCCGGTATGAGAAAATCCCGTTTGCCAAGCTTGCAGGAACGGTAGTTACCGAGAGGATGGCTGACCTGGTGATGCTCGTGACACTGGTGGTAGTAATCATCGCCAGCCAGCTGGGTGTCCTCGTTACCTTTTTTGATACGCATCCCGAAGTCAGGGACAGGTTCCTGGAAATATTTTCCACGCGCAATATCCTTATTGCCGTGTTGGCTGTATCGGTCCTGCTTACCCTTTTTATTCTGTTCAGAAAACTGTTCCTGAAAAACAGGGAACAACAGAAAGGCAAATTGGGCAGGCGTTTGCAATTGCTGAAACGGAACTTTGTGTCCGGGGTAAAATCCGTGGCTCAGATGGAGAACAAATGGCTGTTCATCGGACATACAGCATTTATTTTTACTGCATGGCTGTTCATGCTCTACGTGGTTTTTCTGGCCTATGAACCCACATCACACCTGTCACTTCAGATCGGCATGATTACCTTTCTGATGGGGGGACTGGCCATGCTCGCCCCGGTCCAGGGAGGTATCGGACCCTGGCATTTCATGGTTTACGAAACCCTTTTCATATACGGAATCGATACTGCTGACGGAAAGGTCTTTGCACTGATCGCACATACTACCACAAATCTTATTTACCTCGTGCTGGGTTTGCTGGCGCTTCTGATCATCCCCCTTGTGAATGCGCACAACAAAAAACCTGATTTATAAAATCGCGGTACCGGGCGGAGCAACGTCAAGGTCGGGTGACAAGGACTGCTCTGTAATCAGGCATCCGCACACCGCATCATACTGTCCCATAAGAGTCGGGCTGTCCGTTTCCAGCTGAATTGTAACCGTTGTATCCTTGCCTTTTCGATCAGGCTTTTTCGCAGGCGGGCATCACGGTACAGGGACAACATGGATGATTTCATGGATTCAACGGAATCCGGTTCGGTATAAAGAACGGCATCTCCGCCGACCTCGGGAAGAGCCGTGACTTCTGATGCGATCACAGGGGTATCGCAATACATGGCTTCAAGCACCGGTATTCCGAATCCCTCGAAATATGAGACGTACACAAGTGCCAGTGCTGATGCTGTGATCATCCCTAAATCTTCATCGGGAACCCTTCCCACGAATATGATCTCATCCCTGAATACGGAGCTGTCGAGTGCCGACTGCATTTCCTTTGTCCACCATTTTCTTGATCCCACGATCAGGAGTTTTACATTGCTGTCCGTGGACCTTCTGAATCCGTCGAATGCTTTGATTAATCCCGTTATATTTTTCCTGGGATGGATCAGTCCGACAAACAAAAAAAAGGGGCATCCCCGTGTGTATTTCTCACGGATCAGATGCTGATCTCTTTTCGGTATGGGCTTAAAGCATTCATTTGCACCGTTATATACTACATCAATTTTTCCGGGATCATACCGGAACACAGTTGCGATATCCTGTTTGCTGAAACCGGATACAGTAGCGATGCGGTCTGCTTTCCGCACAAACTTCGGGAAGAAATGCTGATAATACCTGTGAATGTGCCAGGGAATGTATCCGGGCAGATGAATAAAATTAAGGTCATGAATGACCGGTAGGGATCTTACCTCTGTGCGAAGGGAAAGCCATCCATCAGGCGACAGAAAAAGTTGTGCCCTGTGTTTTCTGAGGATGGCCGGCACAGACCTTTCAAAAAAAAGATACCAAAGCACCGGATGTCGTGCCTGAGGAAATCCGTTCACAGGCACAACATTGTCTGAATAAATGAATTCCTCGCTGAATTTCCGGTCGAAAATGAAAACAAACTGATGTTCCGTGTGCTCCCGGGTCAGGATCCTGAGTGTTTCATGCGTGAACCTTCCGATCCCTTCAAGCCTGTCGTGAATCAGCAAACGTGTATTGACCGCAATGACCATATCTACTGATGTTCTGGACGGAGCAGGTCATGCAGGGTCTTGACCGGAGAAAATGTCGACACCGGTACCTCGACAAAAACCGTGTTCCAGTCGGCCATCGAACCGTTCCACAGTCCGGGCCATTCAAATGCCTTAAGGGGTTTTCCGTTCCTGTACTTTTTGCTGATGAAGCAGGTATTCGGGTCGCGGTGCTTTAATAGATCGAACTTATTCCCACGGTAATCCTTTACACCGCATACGAGGTCTACGGGATTGAAATGTGAGGAACTGCTGAACATGGCCTCCTGTTCCGGATTCCGGTGATTCACCTGAGAAGACTCAATGATCTGTAATGAGTTGATGCCACCGGTCTCGGCAACCCAAAAAGGACCGCCACCGGGTTCTCCGATGTTTTTCACCATACCACAGACCCGGATGGGACGGTTCAGTTTCTTCTGCAGATACCTGACTGCTTCTTCTTTTCCGTTAAAAGTGCTGAGGTTTTTGGATGTTCCAAGCTTGTCACGGAGATAGCTGCTGATTTCATTGATCATCTCATCCGCAATATGATCGGTTTTTTCAAGCAATGAAAGGTAACTGAAAATTTTTTCCTGGTATTCAAAAAGGATGCCCGCAAGTGCTTTCTTATATGTGATTGTGTCATTCTTGTTCCGGTCAGGTGCCACATTGTCGATATTCTTGATAAAAATCAGATCTGCGTCAAGTTCGTTCAGGTTTTCCAGCAATGCACCATGACCGCCGGGTCGCAGATGAAGCTTTCCGTTCGGTTCCCTGAACGGCATGTTATTCTCATCCAGTGATAGGGTGTCAGTGGAAGGCTTCTGCACGGAAAAACTGATGTCATAGTGAACATTGTAACGGTTTTCGTACTTTTTCCGCCTATTCTGCAACAAATCCCGGAATTGCTTTTCATTTTCCGGGGATACCGTAAGGTGTATGCTGACATGATTGCCGGATGTGGCAGCATAACCGGCACCTTCCACCATGTGTTCCTCAAAGGCAGTGCGTGCACCATTTTCATACCTGTGGAACGCGATGAGTCCCTTTGGAAGGCTTCCATAATTCAGTCCCTCAGGCTCCAGCAGAAAGTTCAGGATCAGGTGGTAGTGACGGTTGTTCAGGGCTGACTCAAGACTGCTTCCGTTTTTTTTCATCACTTTTTCCAGCTCGGGATAAAACGCAAAATCTTCAAGGCGGTTGAAGCATTCTGCAACATGCTGGTATGCATCGTTCTGAAATAATTTTGGATTGAAATCCGGCTGGCGACAAAGACTGTCCGCTTCATGAAGCGCTCTGAACATCCTGGTTGCGGCTCCTGATGCAGGTACAAACTTAATGATATGTCTGCTGGCTGCTGTTTGCTCATACCTGTTCACATACTCCTGAACCATCTTATTGTTCAGCTTCCTGATACCTTTGCCGATTGCAGCATTCTTCGCAATTCTGGCATAAAGCAATCCCTGCCTGAGAAAAGAAAGCTGCTCTTCTGCCTGTTTGATACTGATTCCGTGTTCTTTGAGCTGTTTCAGGTCTTTGTCCTTAAACATCATGGTATGGTTTAACAGGTTAGCAAGATCAGGATCCTATTGATATCATAAGACAACGGTTTAAATTACGCAATACTAAAATTAACCCATTTTTTTCAAAGAAAAAAATGAACAGTACCATGACCTGTTTGTCTTCTGATTAGAGCCAGATGGATCCCGTCAATTTCCTTCCGGATCAAATGGCCGGAATGGCATTCATTTTAAGGTGGTCAGTCGGGTCTGCAATGAGGTTCATAGTGTATAATCTTGAATTAATTAACATTTTGATTATTTTTGAGAACTGGATGCAACTTCTCTGATCTGAAAAGAGAATAAGGACCGTGATTTCCATGAGGTATCTGGGATTTTCCATAATATTGATGTTCCTGCTGCCGGCAATGGCCAATGCCCAGGAAAAAAAGCTCATACAACTGACCGGAAAAGTAACGGATGAGCTTTTAAGGCCTTTGCCCTTTGCGCACATCCTGATTCTTGATGATTACAGGGGCGCGATTACCAACAACTACGGCAGTTTTTCCCTTGTAGTGGAGGAAAACGATACCGTCCTCGTTTCATCGGTAGGATACAAAAGCAAACGGCTGCATATACCGGAAGGTCATCCGACGAATTTTATGAATGTTGATGTGATACTTCAGATGGATACACTGTTTATTCAGGAAGCAGTGATCTATCCCTGGAGGACTTACGAGGAATTCAAACAGGCCTTTCTCAACTTAGAACTGCCGGACGACGATATGGAACGGGCACGGCGCAATATTGCACTGATCCGAACACAGATCATCATGGACCAGGAGCCCAGTGCACGGGCAAATTTCCAGTATATTATGGAACAACAGTACCAGGAAACCTTTATCCGCGGAACCTACCCGACTTACCAGCTGTTCAATGCAGTCGCCTGGGCGAAGTTCTTTCAGGCTTTAAGAAGGGGGGACTTCAAATTCGGCAATGATGACAGATAGCTACAATTCCTTTTCGGGAGCCATTCAGCATGAAAAATACTCCAATGTAGTACTTTTGTCATAAAAACTGCCAATTGTCATTTTTATACCGAATAAAAATTCAAAACTTGCGTAAAAAAATTCAGAAATCACAAATACAAAACTAATACTGATCGTGTAATATGGCAAAACAAACAAGTCGGGATTTCATAGACCTCGAAAACAGGTATGGTGCGCACAACTATCACCCGTTACCGGTTGTGCTGACAAAGGGAAAAGGGGTTTTTGTCTGGGATGTGGAAGGCAAAAAGTATTACGATTTTCTTTCAGCTTACTCAGCTTTAAATCAAGGTCACTGTCATCCCAAAATATTAAAAGCGATGGTCAGGCAGTCCAGAAGGCTTACCCTGACTTCGAGGGCTTTTTTCAATGATTGTCTGGGATCCTTCGAAAGATATGCGACAGAGCTTCTGGGTTATGACAAGCTGTTGCCCATGAATACGGGTGCGGAAGGTGTGGAGACCGCACTGAAGCTTTGCCGGAGATGGGCATACGACAGGAAAGGTCTGCCTGAAAATGAAGCCAGGATCATTGTGTGCGAGAACAATTTTCACGGCCGTACGATCACCATCGTTTCCATGTCCACCGATCCTGATTCTTACAAGGGCTATGGTCCATTTACACCCGGATTTACCGTGATTCCATACAATGATCTGAAGGCACTTGAAAAGGCGCTGGCGGATCCCAATGTGGCGGGATTTCTGGTCGAGCCCATCCAGGGTGAAGCAGGAGTATTTGTGCCTGATCCTGGTTATCTTAAAGGAGCGTATGATCTGTGCAGGGAGCACAACGTTCTCTTCATTGCTGATGAGGTACAGACGGGTCTGGCCCGCACGGGAAAGATGCTGGCGTGTGACCATGAGAATGTAAGACCGGATATACTCATCCTGGGTAAGGCGCTTTCGGGAGGGGTACTGCCTGTTTCTGCGGTGCTGGCAGATAATGACATTATGTTGTGCATCAAACCGGGTGAACACGGGTCCACGTTCGGAGGGAATCCTGTAGCGTCGAATGTTGCCATTGCTGCATTGAAAGTGATCGCAGATGAAAAACTTGCTGAAAATGCCGGAAAACTGGGGAACATATTCCGGGAAGAGTTGACCGGACTGGAAAAAAATCATGAAATGGTTGAAAAGGTCCGTGGTAAGGGACTGTTAAATGCCATTGTGATCCGTCCGAAAGACGGGAGAACGGCATGGGATGTTTGCATTGAACTGAAGAATAACGGATTGCTTGCAAAACCTACACACGATCACATCATCCGGTTTGCACCGCCGCTTGTCATTACAGAAGATCAGCTGATGGAATCGGTAAATATCATCAGGGAAACCCTGACTACATTTCTATAAAAACCGGAGCATCTTAAAGAGTTCGCCTGTATTATTGCAGAGGCAATTGTGTACAGAAAACGGGATATTGGTATAACTTTGTCATCTGTTTCTCGTTTAATATCTCATAATTTCACTCAGTCGGAGGTGATTTCAGTAAAGTTACAGAACCTGGTACATGGATTCATTTGACAAGATCATAACATCAGCATCTGAAAATCCTGCATTATCGATTTTGGTTTTTAATTCAGAGGGTGAACTGGAGTGGGTAAGCAACGGTTTTAAAAAGATGCGTGAATGCAGCCCTGTAAAAGGGGACAGACCGGAGTCTTCCACTGTATTCAGTCTTTATGATTCGGAGGAAATCAAGGATAGTATCACTGCCTGTATAAAAGAAAGACATCCGGTCAATTTCATCTGTGAGATCCGGACCGGGAACGGGAAATCAAAATGGATAAAGGCATTTGTTTCTCCCGGTTTAAACTGCGCTGATCATCCCGGAAAATTCATGGCTATTGAAGTGGATGTTACGGCTTTCAGGATCAAGGAGGAAAGGATAGAAAAGCAATTTAAAAAAATGAAAGAAATTGCCAGGAACCTTGAAAAAGCCAATCAACTGCTGGAAGAACAGAAAGAAAAGATCAACCTTCAGAAGAGGACCATTGAGGATGAGCAGCAAAGGTCCGAGAAACTGCTTCTGAACATACTTCCGTTTGAGGTTGCGAAGCAACTCAAGACCAAGGGGCGGGCAGGAACAAGGCATTATAAAATGGTGAGCGTTGTTTTTGCAGATTTCAAGGGATTTTCAAAGATCAGCAAAACACTCGAGCCAAAAGATCTGGTGAATATCCTGGACGGATATTTTGCCAGGTATGATGAGATCATCGAGAAACATTATCTTGAAAAAATTAAAACCATTGGCGATGCCTATATGTTTGCGGGAGGACTGCCCCTGAGCAATAAAAGCAATCCCTTTGACGCAGTTCTTGCCAGTCTGGAAATTCAGCATTACATGAATACACTCAATGATGCAAGGGTATTGCAGAACCTTCCTGTCTGGGAACTCCGGATCGGGATCCACACGGGTCCGGTCGTGGCGGGTGTAGTCGGGAAAAAGCGTCTGGCATACGACATCTGGGGTGATACGGTCAACATCGCATCCAGGATGGAACAGGGTGGTCATGTTGGTATGGTGAACATTTCGGGTGTAACCTATGATTATATCAGGGAATTTTTTGAATGTGATCACAGGGGTAAAATCGATACCAAAAACACGGGAAAGACTGATATGTATTTTGTGAACCGGATCAGACCAAAGTATTCAAAAGACAATCTTGGAATGGAGCCCAACGATCTGATGATCAATCTTATCAATAAGCTTTAAATCCCGCCTGTCTGCTGTATCATTCCCGGACATTCCTGCTTTCAGAATGCTTGCCTGGTGTACTCATGATCAGGTTTTCAGTGCAAAAGACCTTATTGTATTTTTCTTGTGCGAACTTCGGTGGTTTCGTTGATCCAGCATCCTACGGTGTATTCATCACCATCCTGGTATCCATTGAAAAAAGCCGTCTCATTGTCGGGGAAAAACTGTGTATAATGCCGGATCAGTTCATCTGCTTTGGCAGCAACTGAAGGATCTTCTGTCTTTGCTTCTGTGAATTTGTCAACTGCAACCCAGTATATCGATGCACGCTCAAACGGACTGCTGCCGCAGGTGCTTCCCGATGCAGCATATGCAAGTCCTATGGCGATAGTTGCCTCTCCCATACCTGGATTGATATCCAATGCGCTCATTGCAAGATCCCTCGCTTCCGGAAACTTGTTCTGCTGCTGGGCAACCAGGCTCATCTGGCAGTAAATGCCTGCCTTCCGGACATTGTCTTTCTCAAGTTCAATGGCCTTATAGTAATATGTATTGGCACCGGCATAGTCTCCTGACGTTAAAAGGCTGTTAGCAAGATATAAGCCCATTTCCGCAGAAGGTTCGGCATTGAAAAGCAACCCGGAAGCCGTCAGGTTCAGATCTGACCCGTTGCATCCGGTTTTGTTTGCCAGGGATACGATGCTTTTTAACAATTCAACGTTATGGGAATGCTCCTGAAGCTTTGGCAGCAGATGTTTTTCAAGCAGTTCACAGTCAGCTGCGCCACTTTCCACCAGTATGTTGTTAATGGTTTCCACAACAGAAGGGTACTGGTCGGGCTGAACGGTTTCATTACCAATCAGAAAATTGATAGTCATAAAGTAATTGTCCATCATCTCCTGCACAGTTATTGCATTGTCCCGGTACAGTGCTGCCGAAACCTGCATCAGATTGCCGAGTACGGTGCCTTCAGCCTTCCTTTCATCAAGTGTGACCGATTTTTGAAATAACTCATATGCAGATCTTTGTTCTGACGGCCTGTATTTCAGCAGATCGAGTCCCTTCCTTCCCGATACATAACCCTCCTGTCCGAAATATTCAATTCTACGGTCATAAATCAGCATCAGGGTGTCTATGTAATTGTTCCTGAAAACCGGGTGGCTGTTGTTCTCAATTTTGTATTTCAGGATACTGGCACCGATCACATAGATGTTCCTGCTTGAGGCCGGACAATTGCTGAAGCAGTATCTCCATGAATCATAGGCTTCATCATACAGATCCATTTTGGCAAATTCACTCATCACCGAAAGCGAACCGAGACATTTCATGCTGTCGGCGCCGAATCTTTCTGACTGAGGATAAAGGGCTGCCTCAGAAGATACGACCATCAAAAGAATCAGCAGGATAAACTTGTGCATAACCAAACAATTTGAGAAGATCATTTTCTCGGAACCACTGCAAAAATAACCTTTCATTGTTTTACCGCAAAATCCGGGCCAGGGAATAAACTTGCACAGGTCAGGCAACGGAAAATCACACCGAAAGATAAAATGGTTATCTTTATGCCTTGACAGGTGCTGTATTCAAGAATCATAAAATACTTCCTCATATGATATATGACCTGCATGCTCTGAAAAAACTGGCCGGTGATGATGAACGGTTTATTATTGATATGTTGTTGACATTCAAGCGTACCGCTCCACCAATCATGGACCGGATGGAAAAATATGATTCGCAACAAAAATACGAAGCGCTGGGCAGGGAAGCCCATAAACTGATCCCCGGTGTATCTTTTCTGGGAGCCGCGGACCTGAAAAACGAACTCATTAAAATCGAGGAAGGTGTAAAAAATATTGAAGAACATCATAATATTCACAGCTATGTGGTTCATGCCCGGAAATATGTTGACCAGTTGACTGATGCATTTGAACGTGATTTCAATCTGGGACAGTACGAATGAAGCATGAAAGACAATAATAGACTATGAAAGACTATGAAAGACTATGAAAGACTATGAAAGACTATGAAAGACAGGGAAATAACAATTACAGTTGTCCAGCCTGACGTTGTGTGGAATGATATACAGGCCAACCTTTCCAATTGTTCCTCTATCATAGAAAAGAATGCCGGTCATACCGATCTCATCCTTCTGCCTGAGATGTTTGCCACGGGTTTCACGACCGATCCCGGGAATTTTGCTGAAGGTATGGATGGCAGGACCATCCGCTGGATGAAGGAAGTTTCTTTGAAGAAAGGTTGTGCAGTTGCGGGAAGCGTGATCATAACGGACAGGGAACATTATTTTAACAGGCTTGTTTTCGTTGAACCGTCCGGACACATTGATTTTTATGACAAAAGGCATCTGTTCAGAATGGAGGGTGAAGAGATTCATTATACTCCAGGCATCAAAAGGACGATCATCAGTCTGAACGGCTGGAGGATCGCTCTGCAGATCTGTTATGACCTCAGATTTCCGGTATGGAGCAGGAACGTGAATGATTATGACTTGCTGGTATATGCAGCCAACTGGCCCGGTAAACGAAGTGATGTCTGGAATACGCTGCTTAAGGCCAGGGCCCTGGAAAACCAGAGTTATGTCGTGGGTGTGAACAGAGTCGGCATTGACGGTAACGGAATTTCATACCGGGGAGAATCCCAGGTTATCGGTCCCAAAGGCAATATGTTGCTGAATATGGGACACGGTAAGAACAATTCGGAAACTGTCAGTCTTTCAATGAATGAATTGCTGGAATTCCGGGAAAAATTTCCCGTGTGGCTTGACCGCGACCGGTTCTCAATTGAGGGATCCGTTCAGGATCTGTGATTTGCTGGGATCCTTTCGGACAGGTCAGCAGAATCCTTCGCCTGCATTCCTGCAAAGTTGAAAATTAATATTATCCGGATCATTTGGCCAGTGATGGTTCTTTAACTTTTTCACATGGGGCGGCTTTCAGCAAGTGAGAAATTTCAAACAATCATGAGTGGTGAGTCTTCTGGCTGCAATTTCAATCATTACCGGATTTCAGGGTAAGTACGGTAATTTCCGGCCGGATGCCGACGCGACCCGGAAATCCGATGTAACCGAGACCGGTGTTTACGTATAAAGCCTGACCGTTCTGGCTGTAAAATCCCATATACCTTTCGTACATGATCCTTGCGGGACTCCACCTGAAATTTCCAAGTCTGAGTGCAAACTGCATGGCATGTGTATGTCCTGACAAAGTAAGCGGAATATCGGTTTTTTCAAGCACTTCGGCATCCCAGTGCGTGGGATTGTGTGAAAGAAGTACTTTGAAATCAACCGGAGGCAGGTTCTGCATTGCCGCCTTCAGATCACCGTGCCGGGAAAAAGGAGGCAGTCCCCAGTTTTCCACACCGATAAGTCCGATCTGCGCTCCGTTAACGTCAACTGTATCCCATTCATTTCGAAGTAATTTGAATCCCATGCGGTTTTGAATGTTGAATAGCATCTGCATGTTGGCTGCTTTTTCTTCCGGGCTTCCCCAGGTCCAGTAATCCCCATAATCATGATTTCCAAGGATCGAGTACTTGCCGTATCTTGAATCCACCGATGCAAAGAGCTGTTCCCATCCGATGGCCTCTTCACTGAAGTTGTTGACGAGGTCCCCGGTAAACAATACGAGATCAGCATCTGCAGCATTGATCATGTCGACCGCCTTTTGAACTTTGTTTTGTTTTCCGTAAATGCTGCCCAGGTGAATGTCCGATATGTGAACGATTTTCAGTCCGTCCAGCGATGCAGGCATGTTCTGCATCCGGATCTCCACTTGCTGAATATGAAAATGAAACCTGCTGATCATGCCTGAAAGGATTGCTATGAAGGGAACCAGACTGAATACCAGACCGATTTTTGAGATCATACTCAGCCTCAAAACATCCAGGGTCTGTCCCGAAAACATGGCCACACCCTGTTTGATGACCCAGCTGATGAACCGGATCAGATCCTCAACAGCCCTGAAACTGATGAAGGTGATTTTGGGAAGATAGACCAGGAAATACAAACCTACCAGTATGAAGACACCTGAAAGGTCAGATGGATTTCTCTGCTGGTAGTCTATTCTGAAAAAAAACATGAAAACGACCAGGAAGAGAAAGGTTACGGTCCAGAATGCAACCGTAACGATAAGCTTCACTAACGAATCCTGGTTCTTTACCAGGTTGTGGACAGCCAGAAAAGCATACAGGTCGACAAGGACCGTGAAAACAACCAGGAAGATGATCACAAATGCAAAGCGGTTCGCCATGGTTACGGGTTATGAATGAATGACCGGTCTGTACAAATCACAGCTTTTGTATGAACGAAAAGCCAAAGTTAAAATGTTTTGGGTAAACAATACCACCATGCAACATTTCACGCGAACTATTTTATAAGTATCTTTATCCTATGAATCACAGGGGGCAGTCATGAAAAACAAATTCGGCGGGATTGATGAGGGATGTCCGGTGCCTGAACTGAAATCTGAGTTCAGCTGATATTATTTTCGCGAAATGTGTTACACAATCAAGATTGACCTGACACGGGAAGAGCTTGAACGTCGTTTTGGCGCCAGGTTTAATGATCCTTCAGGGTATCAGCCCGGCAACAGGATCAGTGCATTTTCACTGCCGGTGCTGCCCGTTATCACGAGCGACCGGCCTGAGGATATCAGTCTGTTTTACTGGGGACTGATACCTTACTGGATAAAAGATCCTGACGGGGCGCAAAACATCCGGATGAAAACCTTTAATGCCAGGTCGGAGTCTTTGTCCGAAAAACCTTCCTACCGCAGTCTGCTGAACCGGAAACATTGCCTGGTGCTGACCAACGGATTTTATGAATGGCATACCGCGGGCAGGGAGAAGATTCCTTATTATATCGGTTTAAGGGACCGGCAGGCATTTGCGCTGGCGGGTCTTTTCGACCGGTGGACAAACCGTGATACGGGAGAGGTGATCCCCACATTCACCGTGATCACGACCAGGGCCAATCCCATGATGGAAGAGATCCACAACATCAAAAAACGGATGCCGGTGATCCTTTCTCCCGAAAATGAAAAACTGTGGCTGGATACCGGAGCAAAGGAAGCTTTGGAAGGCATTTTTGAACCCTTCCCGGAATCATTGATGGTTGCAGCGCAGATGGACTGGAAGTAAAGAGGGGAGTCGCAACGGGATTGATTCCGGGTTCCGGGTATGCACCCGAATGCGGTTCGGTTTCGGGATCAATTGAACGGGGAAATGAAAACCCTTCAGCAGTATTAAATACCGAGTTCCTGTCTGAGCTGCTTGACCCAGTTTTTGATGCGGCTGTTGATCTCCTTCCCCTGATTTTCAAAATCCAGTGCGAGTCCGGTAAACTGATCCCCACGAACTGCTTTTGAACCTTCAAACTGATACCCTTCAACAGAGGTAAAACCAGCCAGTTTTGCGCCACGACTTTCCAGGAGGTCTGCCATAATCCCGATGCCGTCGACAAAGTTTTCGGGATATCCCTTCTGGTCACCATTGCCAAAAACAGCGCAGGTTTTTCCTTTAAGGTCCATGTCTTCCAGTGCGGGAACAAATTCATCCCAGTAATTGGGGAGCTCTCCGTCAAACCATGTGGGTACACCCAGCATGATCAGGTCAAATTTTAAAAACTCTTTTTCAGTGATGTTTTCAGCATTGACATGACTGATATTCTGATCCCCGATTTCCTTTGCGATCTTTTTGGCGGCCTGGGATGTCTTGTTTGTATTGAAACTGTAAATGAGCCCGATTTTTTTCACTTGTAATTATCTTAATGATTGTGTTGTATGCTGGATCAGTAATCAAGAAGTGCTTTCATCGCTGAAAGGATCTTTTCCGTGTCAGGCAGGATTGCTTTCTCGAGAATGCGGTTAAAACCGACCGGTGTGAATGTTGATCCGACCCTCCTGACCGGTCCGTCAAGGAATTCAAAAGCCGCATCCGTTATGATGGCAGCCAGCTCGGCTCCGAAACCGGAAAATACCTTATCTTCATGAACGACCAGGGCTTTCCCTGTTTTTTTAACCGACCGGATGACGGCTTCCCGGTCGAGGGGAACGAGTGAACGTATGTCCACGACCTCAATGCTGTATTCTGATTCCTCAGAAAGCTTTCTGGCTGCTTCGATGCACATGTGGGTTGTATTCCCGTATGTGATGACCGACAGGTCGTTTCCTGAAAGCCTGATCCGGGCTTTGCCGAACGGGACTTCAAAATCATCGGGAACGGGAGTTGCAGCGACCGGTGCATTGTATAATGCTTTCGGTTCCATAAACAGGGTGAGTCCTTCACTCCTGATGCTTGTACGCAGCAATCCGGCAGCGTCATCAGCAAATGAAGGATAGACGATACGGATTCCGGGCAGTGTTGACAAAGCGCCCTCGATCGTCTGTGAATGGTACAGACCTCCTCCGATGTACCCCCCCGAAGCTAGCCTGACGGTTATGTTCGGAGAGAACTGACCTTTGGATCTCCAGTAATCGTGTGTGGAACCTACAAGCTGTTCCATGGCAGGCCAGAAATAATCCGCAAATTCGGCACCCTCGACAACAATCCGTATTTTTTTGTCAAACCTTGACATTCCGTTAGCCGTTCCCATGATGAAGTCCTCTGCAATGGGAGCATTAAATACCCTTTCCCGGCCGAATTCCTGTTGCATGCCTTTGGAAACATTAAAAATGCCGCCTTTTTCTTTATGGGCGATATCCTGTCCCCACAAATATGTATCGGGATTGTGCCTGAATTCAGCTTTCAGGGTTTCGTTCAGGGCTTCTATGAGCTTCTTCTTCGGTCCGTCATGAACATGTGTTCCTTCAGGATATGCGGCTGCCTGGTAAGGTTCGGGCAGGATAAAATTACGGATGGAAGCAGGATCCGGATCAGGTGCCGCCATAGCTTTTTTGTGCGATTCCAGGACTTCTTTCTTCACCTTTTCTTCAATGGCTTTCAGTTCATCTTCGGTGAACCTTTTATACCTCAGCAGCAGACGCCTGAATTTGCCGACAGGATCGTATTCGCTCACATAATTGAGCTCGTAATCATCACGATAGAGCTCATGCCGGTCTGAATTCGAATGGGAATGAATGCGCACACAATTGGCTTGTACAATGCAGGGTTTCTGGTTTTTTAATACCCATTCCTTTGCTTCCGCGAGGGCATTCATGGAATCGAACACATCCTTTCCGTTACAGTGTATGATGCGCAGGTTCTTGAATCCTCTGAAATTGTTGGCTACCTTGCGGTTTGCCGTCTGATCTGCCTTGGGTACGGAAATTCCGTACCCGTTGTCCTGAATTACAAAAACAACGGGCAACTGTTCGTTTGATGCGCCGTTGATCGCTTCGTACACATATCCCTCAGAAACCGAAGATTCACCCTGGGAACAGATTGCCACGCCCTTGTGCCTGTATTTTTTCATTGCCCGGCCGACGCCCGTTGCATGCTGGGCATGATTTCCGGTGCATGAGGAAACATTGTGTATGTTCCATTCCGGTTTTGCAAAATGATTTGACATGTGTCTTCCTCCGCTTGCGATATCGGTGTCTTTCGACAGACCGTTCAGTATGATCTCCTCGGCTGTGAGTCCTGCTGAGAGACAGGTAAGCATATCCCTGTAATAGGGAAACAGGTGGTCGGTACTGCGGTCAAATACCTGTCCTATGGCAAGCTGGATTCCGTCATGGCCGGCATAGGGCGCATGGTATGACCATCCTATGGCCTGTTTCAGATAATTGGGAGCCCTGTTGTCCAGTGCCCGGCCAAGGACCAAAAGGTGAAACCACCTGCTGAGCGTTTTCCTGTCCGTTGTTTTTATACTGAACCGTTTGGGTATTTCAGTCATATGTTATGGTCTTTTATAGTAACAATTGTTTAAATGGTCCTGTTCAGATCAAATTCTTCCAGGAGATCGGCCAGTCTGCGGAGGAAAGCTCCGCCCAGGGCCCCGTCAATGATTCGGTGGTCATAGGACAATGAAAGGATCATTTTATGCCGGATGGCAATCACATCACCTGAGGGGGTTTCCAGCACAGCGGGTTTCTTTTCAATGGCTCCCGTGCCAAGTATGGCTGCCTGGGGCTGATGAATGATGGGAGTCCCGGTAAGGTTCCGGAATGTTCCGAAATTGGTGATCGTGAAGGTTCCTCCCTGGATCTCATCCGGAGTCAGGCTGTTCTTTCTTGCAGCATCCGCAAGCCGGTTTAATTCGATGGTCAGCCCCAC
Organism: Bacteroidales bacterium; assembly: GCA_016926205.1. GTDB lineage: Bacteria > Bacteroidota > Bacteroidia > Bacteroidales > UBA10428 > UBA5072. The sequence goes on along the minus strand of JAFGPB010000067.1, from coordinate 5,580 downwards.
AAGACTCCTCTGGTCCGTATGTTTGATCACCGGAACAATGAGGTTGCCGGATTCCAGGGCTACGGCAAAACCGATGTTGATGTCCTTCCTGAGCACAATATTGTTTCCGTCGACAGAAGCGTTCACTCCTGCGAATTCTTTTAATGCACCCGCAGTAGCCTCGACGAATACTGGCATAAAGGTGATCTTCTGGTTTTCCCTTTTCAGAAACTCATCTTTCACCTTGTTGCGCCAAAGGACAAGATTGGTGACATCTGCCTCAATGAAACTTGTGACATGGGGAGAAGTGTGTTTCGACATGACCATATGATCGGCAATGATCCTGCGCATACGGTCCATTTCCACGATCCGGTCACCTTCCCGGATTTCTGTTTTCATGCCGGCTGGTTTTCCGGTCGGGACCGCTGCAGGAGGTTTCTTCTCTTTGCCCCGTGCCTGAATATAGTCCAGAACATCCTGTTTCCTGACACGGCCGTTTATACCGCTTCCCTGTATTGCGTCAAGTTCTGAAACCGTGATATTTTCTTTTTGAGCAATGTTCCTGACCAAAGGGGAGTAGAACTTCTCTCCTGATTTTCCTCCGGTCGTTCTTTTTTGTCCGGTTTTCCCAGTTCCGGAAGGCTCCCGTGAGGGTTCAACTGCAGGTTCCGTTACTGCTTCTCCGGTTTTTTTCCGTGATGGTCCGGAACCGGAGGCACTGGCTTTTGATGTTTCCGGAACGGTTTCCTGGCTTTCCGGTTTTCCTTCCGTATTGATGATGGCAATAACTTCTCCAACAGGAACGGTCGATCCCTCTGAAAATAAAAGTTTAGTTATTTCACCCGCTACAGGTGAGGGGATTTCTGTATCAACCTTATCGGTGGCGATCTCCAGCAGCACATCATCTTCCTTCACCACATCACCGGCTTTTACCATCCATTTGGTAATGGTGGCATCCTGGACACTTTCTCCCATTTTTGGCATTACCAGATTGAAATCAGCCATAATTTCCTGATTATATTTTACTGACAATGCAAAGATACAAAATCCGGATCATTTATATCAAGTCCAAATTGCTTTGCAATTACCTCAGGAAATAAGCAATAAAGACACCCAGATAATTTCCGATGGCATATCCGACAATCCCGACAGTCAGTCCGGTCAGGATCACCTCCCTGTTTTTCAGGGCACCGGCGACAACAGGTACGAACGGGGGGGAACAGATCAGTGCGCTTCCGGATATAATTACCGTGTCTGCATCGATCTTAAAGAACCGCGCAATGAATGCATGCAGAATATGAGATCCGAACATGGCGAGTCCCACGTAATAGAACAATGAGACGGATATGTTGGCAAGCTGTTTGATATCCGCCATGGAAGATACCACTATACAGAATATCAGAATGATATACATTCCAAGCTGAAATGTTTTTTTGATGGTTTTCACCCCGGGAACAAATGAAAATGCAATGCCGAACGTGGTGATGAGCAAAATGGTTACCGCGGTCGAGTAATCTTCCGGCACAAGGGTCCCGATGAAATAACTGATGCCGAGTATCGCAACGGACAGGCCGAAAGCTGCCAATAAAGGGAAAAATGTCTTCTTGCCGAAAAATCCTTCATAGGATTCGAATTCTTCCTCGATTTCTGCATTCATAACGGTAGGCCCATGTATTTCCGGACTTTTAAACGGGGGCAGGAATAGAAGGAATACTTTTTGTCCGATCGATAAAATAAACAACAGGTAAACAGCCCCCAGAGCCACTTCGTAGGTATGGGTCATGATATACAATTCATTGTTCACATTCAGTGCGGTCTTGATGGCTGCCATATTGGGAGTTCCTCCGGTATAAATGCCCACCAGCATTCCGGACACCTGCCAGATCTCATCAATGCTGCCTTTGAAGATCCAGTAGCCCGCAAAGATCATCACCACGACAGTGAAAACCCCGATCAACAGTGAAGTGATCGCAGCACCAGCCAGCTTGAACCATCTTTTCACGTCCATCGAAAAAAGGATCAGCGGCAATGCAAGCGGGACAGTAACCTGGGAAAGCAGGTCCTGGTACTTGTAGGCTCCCTCATGCAGCAGTCCGGAATTGCCTATGATCAGGCCAATGGCATAGCATATCAGTACCGCTCCGATCTTTTTCACAACTGAAAATTTGCTTTCAAGATAAATAATGGCGATCGGTGCCAGGATAAAAAAGACGATCATGAGAATGTTATGTGGGTGCATGGTGTTAAAGTTTATGGTGTGTTGAAACGGACTGCAAATAAAGATATTTCCTGCCGGACAACATGTGTTTCCGGGTTTCAGGAATTGTAATGCCGGATCTTGTGTTCAATTGCTTATCCGGGTGGCTGACCATTTGTACACATTACCGTCTGCCTGTATGGTCCCCGTCATTGTATTTCCGTTTACACTGCCTGCATAGATAGCCCCGTCGGCATTGAAAGTGATCTCAACACCCCGCAGCTTTCCGTCTGTCAGTGTAATTTCGGTCCCTTCAAATGTCAGAGTTCCCCTTAACATCTGGAATTCCTGGGTGAGCTCAAGTTCTCCGTTTCCCAGCCTCCAGGTCCCGTCAACTTTCGCCGGTACGATCCAGAGCAGGGCAGTGCACCAGCTTGTGCAATCTTCCTCAAGCCGTACCGTCATGTCTGCTTCCCAGTCCTGCATGGTAAAAGTATTGGATACAATACGTGTGCCCGGCTTCAGGTCAAGGATTCTGGGACGCAAACGAAGGTTGATATCCGGCAGGAGAAACATTGTGATTACGGTGGCTTGTGACAGGTCGGTCTCGAACAGGTCTGCCTGAATGAATTCGGTTTTATTACCCACACCGGCGCTGATGGCATTCTTTTTTGAGAGTGCAACCATATCGGGATTGTATTCTATACCGGTAGCCCTGGCACCCAGTTTTGCTGCCGTGATCACAGTCCGGCCGTCTCCCGAGCCGAGGTCGATCACGTAATCCTGCGGCGTGACTTCAGCAATCTCAAGCATTTTGTCCACAAGCGCCTGCGGTGTGGGTACCCAGACCACGTCTTTGCCTGCCTGTCCGACGCGGGGCTCATAATCTTCGTTTCCCTGCTGTGCCTGACATGTCAAGCTGACCGGAAGTAGTGAGAAGCTCAGCAGGATCAGCAAAAAATTGTTTATACATTTTGTTTTCATACCAGCAAGTCATTGGTTAATCATTCAGATTGCAATGTAATATTCAATGAACTGAAGCCATCAGTTTCAGAAAACAACAGATGACATCGATACATTTAAACCGCTGAATATACAAAAAATATCAATGCATGATTTACCTGACCCTGAAGGTATGGGTATATTTTAACAGTACGGTCCGCTGGTTGCTGAAGGGGAGCTCGGGCTGGACCGCAGTCCTGCCTACATTCAGGTTGTCATTGTATACAACGTAAAAATCATTCCCTTCTTTTGGATTATAATGAAACCTGACATTCCAGATGATTCTTTTGTTCAGACTGTTATATTGCAAAAAACTGGATGCGGAAGTGGATATTGAATACATATACAGGATCCTGATATTGGCAAGGTGCGAAAGAAATTTCTGTTCCCTTGAATTAAAGTTGATCCGGTTCACTTCGTAACCCAGATCGATGTTCCAGCTTTCTTCCGGCACAATGGATGAACTGACTGCAAATGAATTCTTCCAGCCGTCATAATATCTGCCTGATGAAACGGATGATTCCCAATACAGGATGTCACCGGCTGGTGAGGAATAATCAAATTGAAACTCAAAAAAAGTATAATCACCTGCAGGTATGTATGCATCGGAAGACAGGTAGAAATCATCTGTAAAATTTTCGTACTGTATCGGAATGCTCATTGTGAAACCATGGTCTTTTTTGGTGATGAACTGGTATGAAGGTGTAATCCTTGCTGTTTCGACCTGATGGTGCAGATTTCTGAAATAGATGTAGGAATTTAAACCTATCTGGTACCGTTTCAGGAATCTGGACTGATCTCCGGGAATCCAACCATAACGAAGTATGCCGCCATAACGTGTGAAATCCTTCCTGTATTCAAATCCCATTTCGGGATTGTATTTGGATCCTGCCTGTGTATAATTCAGATCATAGCTTAAACCCTGATAAGTGCGCCTTTCCCATTGCATGTAAATCTTGGAAGGGCTCAGGATAGGATGTTCGTTTTTTGCAGTATCGCTCGTTCGCGCCAGTACGATATTCAGGTAATCATTTCTGAACAGATTTAAAATGGCATCGAATCCATATCCGATGTTGTAACTTCCGTGCGCATCGATCCTGGAAGTGACCAGTCCGCCCAGATAGGAGTTGCTGTTCAGATTGATTTTCTTCCTCAGCCGGACAGCCGAATTGTTGATGGTGGGCAATATTTCCTCATCCTTTTCATTGTCCTTCAGGAAAGCCGTCTGCAGACTCATCAGGCCAACGTCCCAGTCACCTGTTCTTCCCGTAAGCCTGAGGCCTCCCCAGATGGGTACCATCTGACCATTGTCAATACCGATCCTCCTGCTGTAAAACAGTTGCCCCGTTGAACCGAATGTGAAGTCAAATATGCCTGAACGCTCAAGAAAGAACTGCCTTTTTTCGGGGAAAAACAGTGAAAACCGGGTCAGATTGACCTGCTGGTCATCCGCTTCCACCTGGGCAAAATCTGTATTGACGGTCAGATCCAGCGTGAAATTCTTGGAGATGCCGTATTTGATTTCAATACCGGCCTGCCTTTCCCATGATGACTCCGGTTCATAAGCGTCCTCAGCATCATTCAATAGCGTTTTCTGTTCAAATCCGCCCAGCACGTAGGGTGAAAAATATAACGGATTGATGCTGTTCATGCCCTGGAATTCCACATCATGGTATTGAGAAGGTTTCGCCCAGCTCCAGAATCCCCATTCATTTGAAATCTGAGGATAACAATCCCATTCCGCCAGTCGTGAAATATACCGCGAGGATCCTAGTCCCATGACGACTTTTCCTTCACTCGTCACATACCGGAGACTGGAAAGGGGGATGCGCATCTCTGCAAACCATCCCTTTTCATTGATCAGTGTCTCAACTTCCCAGACTGTATTCCAGTCACGCTGTACAGGAAAAGATCCCTGCCCGTCATTGAATATCTGTGCGTCCAACCTTAGTCCTGCAGGATTTGTCGAAAAAAACATGGCATTCTCATTGTCATTATAGATATCAAGACCGATCCCGAACCAGTCATTGCTCAGACTCATGTCATCGCGCTCCTTGCTTGCAGCACGGATCTTTTGTGGTTCGTTGTCAAACATATATCCTGCAACATAAAGGTATTTATCGGTGTAACCAATCTTAAGGTCCGTTTTTTGTGAAGTACTGTTGCCCGAGACCGGATTCAGCATGATCATAGGGTATGCCTGAACTTCATTCCATGCGGACTCAAAAGGATTTCCGTCAAGCGAAGGTTCGGATTCAAGTTTTTGAATGATCTGCGGGGATTGTGCATATGAAAAAAGAGGTATCAATATCTTGAAGAAACAGTTAAATCCACAGCAACATAAATTCTTCATTTGCCGGTTCCTTTCATTGGATTGCAGGAAGTTCCTGATTACAGGTTAT